>DATHNJ010000176.1:0-42305 GCA_035486155.1 Occallatibacter sp.
TACGGCTTGTTCGAACTCCCGCTGCATGCTGTCGAACGCCGCAATCACGCGCAGCGCGCACCGTTTTCCGGCCGGCTTCAGCGTCAGCAGATAGCCGCGCGCATCCTCTGGATCGATCGCCCGCCCCACCAGTCCCTTCGATTCCAGGGACGACACTGCGTGGCTCACATTGCCCCGTGTGGTGACGAAGGTCTCCGCCAACCCCGAAGGCTTGATCGGACGAGGGGCCTCAAAGAAGATCGCAGCCAGCACCAGCGCCTCCATAAACCCCAGCCCATCCGCAGCGAAAGCTTCCGCAGAAAGAGCGTCAAAACGCCTCGCCGCGCGTTTGACGGCGAACATGGGGCTTTCGCGAAGAAATGCTTCGATACGCATCATTCACCCAAATTAGTTTATCTCATCAATTATTTAGGCCAGTACAAAAGCATCGTTGCGCGCGATTCTAGATAGCTCGATGATCGTTTCGATGATTCTCCTTGGTCGTTTGCAAGAACTTCGTCGCGCCATCGATGCCGCTCCCGATAAGCTCCTTACGCGCCTGATACTCGCCGCATTTCTTCTCGTTGCGGTGGCTGCGGCCTTCGGCCAGCAAACCGGCCAGCCCACACAGACCATCCAGCCGGTCAGCTCCACCGTCGTAGTCCTCGGCAGCACATCGCCCATCAGTCTCGGCGAATCGGCGCGCCCCGTCACCGTTCTCGATACGCAAGAACATCCGCTCGCCTACCAGAGCGTTGAAGACTATCTCCGCACCGACGCATCGGTTGACATCCAGCAGCGCGCCCCTGCTGGCGTGCTGTCGGATATCTCCGTGCGCGGCGGATCCTTCGAGCAGACGCTCGTTCTGCTCAATGGCCTGCGCATCAATGACGTCGAAACCTCGCACTTCAATCTCGATGTGCCTGTACCGTTCTCTGCGCTGGGCGGCATCGATGTGCTCCACGGCGCCGGCTCCACGCTCTACGGTTCCGACGCCATCGGCGGCGTGGTTGACTTCATGACCGCTACGCCCGACACCGACACGCTGCGCCTGCACTCCGGCGTGGGCAGCTTCGGCGAAAACGATCAGGCGATTCTCGGCTCGCTGGTCAAGAAGCGCTGGAGTGAAGTCGTCGCCGGCGACCACGCGCTCTCCACAGGGTTCATCGCCGACCGCGACTACCGCACCGAAGATGCAAGCAGCGATACGCGCATCGCATCGCCGCTTGGCGCTACCGAACTGCTTTTTGCCGGCGACGATCACTCCTTCGGCGCCGCGCAGTTCTACGGAGACTACAACTCCTGGGAGCGCACCAAGGGCTGGTTCACAGGCGTCACCCAGCAACTCGGCGGGCACGACGAAGCCGACTTCGGCTACCGCCGCCACACTGACATTTTCCTGCTCGAGCGCGACCAGCCCACCGGCTACAAGAACCAGCACATCGACGACGGGTTCCAGGGCGCAGTGCGCGATCACCGCGAGTTGTTCGGCAATACAAATCTGCTGACCGGCCTGGATGAAACCACCGACCACATTACGAGCAACAGCCTCGGCGATCACGGACGCAATCGCGGCGCCGGCTACGGCGAAGTGGAATGGCGCATCCCCTCGCGTGGATCGCTCTCCGCCGGGGTGCGCGAGGAGCTGTTCAGCGGCGGCCGTCTGGTGTCGAGTCCCACGGCGGCGGGCACGCTGTGGCTTCCGCATGAGGTGAAACTGCACGCCTCGGCCGGCTACGGTTTTCGCATTCCCACGTTTGTCGATCTCTACTACAACGATCCGTCCACCATCGGCAATCCCAACCTGAAGCCCGAGTCGGCGTGGAACTTCGAAGGCGGCGCTGACTGGTATCCCACCGCTCACGTTGGCGCCACGCTCACGGTCTTTTATTCGCGCCAGCATGACGCCATCGATTACACGCGCGCCTCGCCGGCGGATCAATGGCAGGCGACGAATCTCTCCGGCCTGCGCTTCACAGGCGTTGAAAGCGCGGTGGACTGGAAGCCGAGCCGAGCCACCGATGTGAAATTCAGTTGGACGCTTCTGTCGGGCGCGCAGAACGCGCTTCACGGCCTGCAATCCGAATACGTCTTCAACTATCCGGTCAACAACGGCCGCGCCGATTGGACCTGGAGCGGCCTGCACGGGCTTCTGCTGCACTCGCGCCTCGGCGTCGTCCAGCGCTATCAGCAAACGCCGTATCCGGTCTGGGATTCCTCTCTGGCGCGCGAGACCGGCCGCATCCGGCCGTATCTACAGATGACGAATCTCTCCAACACCGGCTACGACGAGATTCTCAACGTGCGCATGCCGGGACGCGGGTTCATTGGCGGCGCAGAGATTGTGCTATCGCGCAAACGGGATTAGGCCGGCGTCTTGCCGCGTCGGACGCCCTTCGGACGCCCCTACGGGACTTGGCAATTTTTTGCTACATGATTCCCCGCGCCAGGTTATCGAGTCTTTCTGCTCGTTCGAGTTTTAGCCTGGCGACTTATGGCAGCCTCAAAGGCGGCCTGAAGTTCGGCTAACACCGACCGGCGTGGCGCGGGCGCTCCGAGATGAAAGCTTCTGAGTTCGGCCATAAAGGCTTCCCACATTCGCTTACCGCCTTCCTCGAGAAGCTGCGCCCGGATCGAAAGCTCCCTGGACACGGGAGTGTAGCGGCGTCCCCATGCGCCCATGTGGGCCAACAAAGGAACAAGCTGAATGGATGCTTCGGTGAGGCTGTAAATTGTCTTCTGTTTATGCGCCGGGTCGCCGGAGCGTGAGAGAAGGCCGGACTGGACCAAGCGCGCCAGCCTGTTTGCCAGGATATTGGACGCGATTCCTTCTTCGGAGAGCCTGAGGAGATCTCCATAATGGCGACGGTTGCCGAACATGATGTCGCGGATCACGATCAGGCTCCATCGGTCGCCCAGCATTTCCAGCGTCAGATTGATAGGGCAGCCCGAACGGGCCTCGATTGTCACCGTGGTTGACTTCACTCCAGCTATTATCTACTACTTGCATTCCGCATGGAGTTCGATGTACAGTGGCGCCACTTGCATTTTGCAAGTGGATGGAGAAAGCGGACCAATGAGAACAAACTGGGTCGCATGGAGGAACCTGGCGCTGCTTGCCTTGTTGTGCGCGGCGTGGCGGATTCAAGCGCAGGACGCCCAACAGCCGTATCCGAAAATGGCCCCGATTGAACAATACCGGATGGACCGTGACGCCGAGATAGCGCTGGCGCGCACTGCGGCCCCGGCGTCCATATCGAAGGATGCCGAGGTCATGGTGATGGGACAAAAGAACTATGAGACCGCAGTGGAAGGCAAGAACGGTTTCGTCTGTTTGGTGGGCAGAGCGTGGTTGGCCCCATTTGGAAGCTCGGAGTATTGGAATCCCAAGAATCGGAGCCCCGAGTGCTACAACCCTCCAGCCGCGCTGTCCGTCCTGCCCTATGTTGTGAAAATCACCGGAATGGCGTTGGCTGGATTCTCTAAAACTCAGATCTTCGATGGGATTAAGGCCGCAGTCGACAAGAAAGAGTTGGGCGCTCCGGCCTCGGGCTCATTGATTTACATGATGTCGAAGGAAGCGTACCTTACCGACCAGCCGCCCCATAACCTCGACCACCTGATGTTTGACCTTCCCCGCATGGATGGCGCGGCCTGGGGCGCAAATCTGAAGGGCGTTCCCATCTTTTTTCAGCAGTTGGATCCGGCGCCAATTACCGAGTTCTATGTAGTCATGAGCGAGTGGTCGGACGGAACGCCTGTAAACGCCGACGGCGACCCCGCGAACCATAAGCATTAGCACGGGTAATGGAGGAGACGTTTCGGTAGTAACTACTCATATAACAAAAAATCAGGAAAGCGAGGTTGCGCAGGAATTGGGGCGCAAATTGTTGGTGTAAATTCCGCAACTAAATCGCTACAATCGGTCCGCTCGCAATTTCACTCAGGATGACCCATGAAGCGTTTGGAATGCGTCCTTCTACTCGTGGCGCTGGCTCCTTCCGTGTTGTCGGCCAGTTCAAAAAAAATGACCGTCGGTCAACTGCAGGATCTGCTCACAGGTCTGCACAACGCTCAAAAGAGCGACGAGCAGATCGCCAACGAACTGAAGCAGATCGAGCTGACCGAAGAGTTGACTGCCTCCGCCTTGAACAGCATGGCCAAGCTCGTCAATGGCCCCCAGTCCACCGAGCAGATGTACGTGCTTGAGGCGCGTAGCTCTATACTCGCCCCGCCCGACGCAGACCTGCCTAAAACGGCTGCTCCCGACGCAGCGGCGCAGCGGGCGATGCTGGCCAAGGCCCAGGACTATGTCGACAAAATCTACCCTCAGTCGCCTCGATTCACGGCCACTCGTCTGGTCGCCCGTTTCCAGGATGGCGGCGCATCCATGCAATCGTATAGCGGCAATCAGATCAGAATTGAGGATGGCAACGACATTCTCTGGGATCACAACAACCCGTATGCCCACCTCGTAAGCACCCACGGGAATACTATCGAGATCGACAAAGGCATCGAGAAAACGGGCGACAAAGACACCACTCCGTGGGGACGCAATGGTCTCGTCAATTCCATGCTCCCGGCCATTCCACTGAATGCCCTCACAAATGAAGTCATGTCCTCGGGCAAACCCAAGTTCCTCCGCTGGGAAACGATCAACGGCCATCCCACCGTCGTCTTCTCCTTCGCCGTCGATAAGAAAGAATCCCTCTACGCTGTTAACTATTGCTGCTTCCCTGAGACTTCCAGCTTCAGCACCGCCCTCTTCGGCGGAGGTCCTACAAACGTCGGCGGCTCCAACCTTACTTCCGGCAGCCTTAACGCCGGCGCAGCGGCGAGCCCCGCCGGCAACGGCAATTTTTCTTACGTGGCCGACTGGAACCCCTTCAAGGCCAAGTCCGGCTACCGCGGCGAGCTATTCCTCGACCCCGATTCCGGCATCATCCTCCGCACCGTCATCGAGGCCAAGTTCAAGTCTTCGTCGTTCGTCCACTACGAGAACATTCGCGTCGACTACGGCTCGATTCCCATCGGCAATAACTACGTCTACGTCCCCGTGGCTTCCTTCACCAGCGCTGAGGTCGTTCCCAACGGCGACTCCGCCATGAGCCGGTACAGCGTTCGCCATCAATACGTCATCCAGGACAATAGAGACTTCCGCTCCATGGACGGCACATACCAGGTGGCGGCCTTTACCACTCGAGGCGGAAAGATTGCGGACCTGTTAGGTGGAAAGACCACCACGGCATCGAAGGCTGCCTCCGGCATCGCCAGCGCCGAAGACGACGAGCCGCCTCCGGGCGGTTTCCCTGCTCTTGATTCCATCTCCCGGCCTGCCGATCCGCTGGAAATTGCCGCCTCCGGCAATGCCGCCCAGCGTCCTTCGGACGATGAGATCAAGGCCCTCCTCGCCAAAGCCGCGCAAAGCGCCAACGTCTATTGGGATTCGCTGCCGAACTTCACGTGCCGGCAAGTCACAGAACGACTCGCCGGCTCCAGCCACGCGACCAAATGGGAGTCCATCGATACGATCACAGGACAGCTCAACTACTACGACCATCAGGAAGAGTGGGTGGCCGTGGGATACGAAAAAGACCACAAGAAGAGCTCCGACAGCAGCGTGAATCCTGGGCGCGGCCTTTCCGGCTTCGGCATCTTCGGCAATAGCATTCGCGGGCTTTTCCGGCCATCCGCAAAGCCTGATATCTCCTGGTTTCAAACCGATAAGCTTGGCGACAAAACCGTGCAGATCTTCAAATACAGCGTCGCCAAAGACAACTCGAATTTCTCTCTGCGCGCCAGTTCCCAGGAGGTGGTGCACGTCGGCTATCACGGCATGGTCTACATCGACGCCGTCACTGGCGAGGTTCGGCGCATCACCCAAATCACGGACGACGTGCCGAAGCACTATCCCATCTACCAGACGCTCATCAGCACAGACTATGACTACGTCTCCATCGGCGGTCAGCAGTACCTGCTCCCGATCGGAGCGCAGATCCTGCTGCGGCGAAGTCACAAGGGCAGCCTCGAGCTGAACAAGATTCACTTCAGCGACTTCCATCGCTTCCGCTCCGTGTCGAGGATTTTGACCAGCGCGCCTGCCCCAGTGCACTGAGGTTTCACGCGGCCACTTCTCTGCAACACGGATGCGCCGTCTACCGGGCCGCCTGACGGCGCATCCGAAGCCGCCACCAGGCGGCTAATTGTGGAATTTCGGCACAGACGCCGTCACGCAAAGGTTTGGAATTCCTTGCAAGCCACTTGGTTTGCAATAACATGCTTGGCCCTTAGGACAGACGCAGCGTGCTGATCAGCGCCGCGAGCGCGCGTGGCTGATTGCGCCGGCTTGGATAGTACAGAAAATAGCCGGGGAACCCAGGGCACCAGTCTTTCATCACCTGGATGAGCGCGCCAGCCTTGATCATCGGCATGAGCGCATGCTCCATCGACATGCCGATGCCCAGGCCTTTGAGAACCGCTTGAATCACGAGATCGGAATCATCGAATGAAACTGGCCCTTGCGGATTGAACGTGAGGGCTTTTTTCCCCTTTTCGAACTCCCAGCGATACATCCCATTGCGAAATCGAAATCCTATGCAGGCATGATCCTTCAGGTCTTTAGGCGCCTTCGGAGGCTTGTGCAATGCGCAGTAGTCTGGCGATGCCACGAGCGCGAGCCTCAAATCCGGACTTACGCGGACGGCGACCATGTCTTTCTGAATGAATTCGCCGATCTGGATGCCGGCATCGAACTCCCCGGCCACCAGGTCCACGGGCTCGTTCGAGGTCGTCACATCCAGCACGATCTCCGGGTACGCCTTCGTAAACGCTTGCAGCTTCGGCAAAAGCACCGTCATCGCAGCGGATCGACTCGTCACAAGACGAAGCCGGCCGGATGGTCGATCGCTCAACTTGCGGACTGTCTGCAGCGACTGCCGTATCCGCTCCAGTGCGGGCGCCAAATCGCGCAATAAAGCGCTCCCCGCTGGCGTCGGCGAAACGCTTCTAGTCGTTCGAGCCAGCAATTGCACGCCGAGACGCTTCTCGAGAGCTCGAATACTATGGCTAAGCGCTGACTGCGATACTCCAAGACGCCCAGCCGCCCGAGTAAAGCTGCGCTCCTCTGCAACGGTCATAAAGACCGCGAGATTGGGAAGATCGCCACGAAGATATTCATGAACAAAACTCATAAAGGCATCCCATCTATCCTGTCTAGTCTCATGAGAATAATAAGCCTACACTGAGCATGTTGGGGCGTTTGCATGGCCTGCGCGGTTTACTTGGGCGCGGCGTTTCCCGATGCAAAAGAGAGGCAAGAATGGAAACTCGTGAATTAGGAAAAAGCGGACTAAAGGTTTCCGCGCTGGGGCTTGGCTGCATGGGGTTGAGCTTCGGGCTCGGACCGGCAGTAGAAAAGCAGGCAGGCATTGCTCTCATTCGCGCCGCCTTCGAGCGCGGCGTAACGTTTTTCGATACAGCGGAGGCATACGGTCCTTATGCCAATGAGGAGCTTGTCGGCGAAGCCCTGGAGCCTTTCCGCGATCAGGTTGTGATCGCCACGAAGTTCGGTTTCAAGGAAGCCAGGCCCACCAATGGAATGGATAGCCGGCCCGAAAATATTCGCGCACATGTTGAGGCCGCCCTCAAGCGTCTGCGAACCGATCGGATCGATCTGCTCTATCAGCACCGCGTGGACCCGGATGTGCCCATCGAAGATGTCGCCGGGACGGTGAAGCAACTTATCGCTGCGGGAAAGGTGAAGCACTTCGGCATGTCGGAAGCCGGCGTGGCGACGATTCGCCGCGCTCATGCCGTGCAACCGGTCACGGCGCTGCAGAGTGAATACTCTCTGTGGTGGCGAGAACCTGAAGAGCAGATCCTGTCGGCGCTTGAAGCGCTCGGCATTGGATTCGTGCCTTTCAGTCCTCTCGGCAAAGGCTTTCTCACCGGGGCGATCAACGAGAACACGCAGTTCGACAGCACGGATTTCCGCAGTATCGTTCCTCGCTTTTCTCCCGAAGCGCGCAAGGCCAATCAAAAGCTCATCGAGGTACTAGGACAGATCGCGGAAAACAAGAAGCTGACTCGCGCGCAGATTGCCCTCGCCTGGCTCCTTGCGCAGAAGCCGTGGATCGTTCCTATCCCAGGAACCACGAAGCTGCACAGGCTGGAGGAGAACATCGGAGCGGCAAGCGTGATGCTTTCAACCGGCGATCTCGAAAACATCGCAGCCGCACTGGCGGAAATTGAGATCCAGGGCGCCCGCTATCCGGCCCAGTTCCAGGCCGCGGTCAACCGATAGATCCTGAATCCCGGCTATGCCGAATCGACTCGGCATGGCCGGCGCTACAGCGCTGCTCGCCGCCGTGTCCTCATCCACCACCACAGCAGCGCGATCGCCGCCAGCCCAGCGACCACTGCCAGCGCCGTCAGCGCATGATGCTGCACCAGGCCGACCGCGCCTGGTCCCAGCTTCAGCACCAGCAGCGAAAGAATCGTCCAGCGCACCAACCGTCCCGCCGCTACGGCGGCTATGTACGGCAGAATGCGCATCTCGAACACGCCCGCGGCAAAGACAAAAATCTTCCACGGCGTCGGCGGCGGCAGCATCGACGGAATCATCACCGCCAGAAACTCCTGCTTTTCAAATCGCTCGCGCAACTGCTCGTACCGCTCCCGGTTCACCCGCTTCATTAGAAAAAGCTCGCCGCCTGCGCGCCCGATGCCGTACGGAACCAGCCCGCCAATCGCCGACCCGATCGACGCCATGATCACGTAGAGCCAGAACCGCCCCTTGTCGTTCCAGACCCATCCAGCGACGAGGATGTCCATGGGAATCGGAATCGATGAGGAATCGAGCAGCGCCGCCGCGCACGCGCCCCAGAACCCCAGCTTGAGCATGGCCGGCAAGATCACGAATTGCCACTTCGCTGCAAGCTTTAGAAAAAGTTGCTTCAAGCGGGTCTCTTTCCCCTTCCTGATTCGTCCATTCCAAAAGACTTATTGTACGGTTCAACCATTGCCCGCAGATCATTGGCGAGCGTCTAAAGGAATGAGAAGATAGAAGAGAGGACTCCCGACGGAATCGTTGATCGCACTGCGGTTCCTTCCGTGCGCATGCCCACCACCGAAACGCCAGCCAGGGTGAACGATCCCAACGAGCCCGCCGGGACCGACTTGTCGGCGCCCGCCCCCGAACCTACGCCAGAGGGCGGGGAGCCGCCTCGTCGCGGCCGCTCCGGCTCGCGCTGGGTTGATTACGACACGCACGAATTATTGCAAGTCATCAGCGATCTGGAAGACGAGCGTCGCTGGGCGCGCCTGCGCGAAGGCATCTGGATCGCGATCCTGGTCCACGTGGTCTTGATTTCCGCTCTCACCTGGATTCCGAAGTATGTCTTCCGTGTTCCGCCGGTCATCGATCCTTTCGACGCCATCAATAAACGCAAGGATTTGAGTTATCTCGACCTGCCGCCCGACCTGCTGCGCAAATACCAGCAGCCCAAGGTCGAGATCAAGCCCGTGCCGCAGAAGCGGCCGCAGATCGACAAGAAGACCCTGGAGGCAATGAACAAACCGGCGCCGCCTGTGGCCCCGCCCACGCAGCCGAAGCTCGAGACGCCGGTCCAGCCGCAACCCACGCCGCCTGTTGCGCCTACGCCCAAGGTCGAATCGCCTGTAGAAGCGCCGCGCCCGACTGCCGTGCCCGCGCGTCCCAACTTCGCCATCGGCTCGCAGAACCCGGCCGACCAGCTGCGCGAAGCCATGCGCGGCGCATCGCAGAACAATGGCGCCAGCTCCGCTGCGCAGCCCACCGGCGGGCTCTCGCGCCATCCCGGCGCCGCCGGCGGCGGCGTGCAGATTCTCTCCGACACCCAGGGAGTGGACTTCAACGCCTGGCTCCACCGCTGGTACTACGACACCGAGCACACGTGGGATCCGTTGATCCCCGACGAAGTGAACGCGCCGATTCTCAAATCCGGCGCGGTGCAGATTCGTTTCAAGGTTCTGCCCAACGGCCAAGTCACGGATATGGTGCTCGAAGGCCGCTCCGGCGACACGGGCCTCGATCGCGCCGCCTGGGGCGCCATCACCGGCTCATCGTATCCACCGCTGCCGCGCGAGTTCCACGGCCCCTATCTGGAGCTGCGGGCGCTGTTCCTTTACAACGAGCAGCCCAAGTAGAACTCAGCTGAAGCGCCGCCCTCCGTACAGAATCCGGATCACGGAAACCGTAGCGTTTTGTATCAAGTACGCGATCAGCACCCGCCGCTCAAACCCGAGAACCCGCAAACCGGGCTCCAAATCATCGCGATTCCGGCCAAGTTCAGGGAATTCGCCTAGTCGAAGGCAATAAGAATGGATTCGTTCCGTATACTCACTAGCACTCTTGGCGCCGAATCGATTTTCAAGATAGTCAAATAACTCCAGCAAATCCCGTAGCGCATCCGCGTCGAATTCGACACGCAATTTCATCGCTTCGCGACTTTATCTCGATTCGCACGGGCGTGGAGAGTTTTCAGAACTTTTTCTGCAGGGATGGCGCGGCTGGGATCGGCCTTCAAGGCTCGAATGCTCGGTACAACCTCTGTCCTTAACCAATTCTCCACTGCGTCATCGCGTTCCTCGAGCGCACGTAGTCCCGCGCGAATCACCTCGCTTGCAGAAGCGTAAGAACCGGATTTCACCAACTTGTCGATGTAGCGCCCCTGCTCGGCGGGAAGACTGAAGGTACGTTTTTCGCAAGCGCTTGATCTCATGCAGGCTCCTGAAAAGCGGTATGAAGAAATCATACCGCTTTTCAGTCATTCATTGATCGCCCCCGCTCCCTGTGTTACTCAAGCCTCGGTTACGCGGGCCGCAGCGGCGCCTTCCTGACGGAAGCGACGGACCAGCACAGGCAAGCCGAAGACGAGGCCTGCAACAATGCCGGTCGAAATCAGATCGTTGCGATAGAACGGCATTGCGGCGATGTAGCAGTCGCGAAGGCCGGCCAGCGTGCGCGGGTACATTCCGCCAGCGGCCCACACCGCGTAGTTCGACGCGATGAAGAAGGACGTGGGTCCAAGGACGACGCCGGCGCCGACGCGCACCAGGGTCGTGCGTGCATGGAGCAGGATCCAGCCCAGCGCCATGGCCATCGCGTACCAGGCCCAGGTAATGGCGTAGTCCTGCCAACGAAACGGGTAGGAGTAGATGGCCGTGGTGAGGAAATAGTCAGTGGCCATGAGGATGCCAAGAGGAACGAGCATCTCGCGCCAGGAGCGCCGTGCGCCGAAGTAGAGCAGAGCGCCGCCCACTGCGGTGAAGTTGAACCAGGCGGGGTGCGGATTGGCGGCAAGAGCCACGCGGCTCAACACAGCAGCCACGATCAGCAGATATGCGGGCATAGTCGCCTCCTGTAATGGAGATTCCGGCGGGGGCCAGTGCGTTTCTTTTATTGTCACCAGCGCTTGCGGCCGGGTCAACCTTTGATAGACGCGGCTACTTTGCTTCGGGCAGCGTGTAGTCGAGGGTGTAGAAGTGCTCGCCTTTGGGGCCGAAGTCGATTTTCACGGTTCCGACGATGCCCGCCAAAGCGCCTACGCCGCTGCCGGGAACGATTTCGACGCGCATCTCGGGCTTGCCGGCGGTCATGAGGCCAAACTGCTGGATGCTGAAGCTACCGGAGTGGCCGTCGAGCGTGCCGGTCACGGTTTCAAAGGCGACGTAGCCTGCGGAGCCTGCCTTCTGGTTGCCGCCTGCGAGCATTTCGCCTACGGACGAGGCTTCGAGAGCGCCGTGGTACTGCTTGTCGAGCGACATGCTCTGCGGCACGCCGGCGCGTTCGGCCAGCGGCTGAATCTTGACCTCGAAGGTTCCTTTGGCATGCATGACGGGACCTCTTTGCGCGAGGGATGGAAGAGCGAATAAAAGGGCTAACGCGATCAGGATTCTCATCGCAGATGGGCAGTGTAGCAGAGGGGGATGAATGGCCGGTGGATTGTGTAACGAAGCGGTAGTTCTGAGGAGAAGATTAGGCGCGGCGCTTGGCGCGGGCTCTTCTCTTGTGCGAGGCGGCGTGCGCGCCGCGATGCGAGGAGACCCGGTCTGAGACTTGGTTCAGGCTGGCGGCGTGGCCGCGACGGCGATGAGCGACGGCGGGACGAAGCGAGGCGCCGACGAGATGCTCGGCCGCGCTGGGGCTGTCGCTGTAGGCCGGATCGAGCATGGCGATGACGGCGATGGCGCGCCCGCGATAGAGCCGGGCCCACTGAGTCTGCATCAAGACGTGTTGGACCGAAAGCCAATAGTCGCGATCGGAGGCGAGAGCCTCGGCGGGCGCGTCGGCGGCCAGAGCGGTTGCAGGTGCGCCGTCGTTGATGAGCGAAAGAAAGCCGTCGAAGCGGACGAGATTGACGCCTATTTGATAGACAAGCTGGCTCAGCGCCATCTGCTGCGGGCCTGTGAGGCGGTCGAAGTTGCGGCAGTAGGCTCGGGCGTTGTAGACGGACTGGATCGCGGCGATGCGCAGAAGCTGCGTGGCGTCGTCTTCGGTGATCTGCGGGGCCAGGGCCGGGATGCGGCGGCGGAATCCCTTCTTCTTCCACATCGAGAAGCGGTCGCTGTACTGATCGAGGATCACGTCGAGGCGGTTGGGATCGAGGCCGGCCGCGCGCCAGAGATCGGCGGACGAGGGCTCGAGAAACGGGTGCGGGTTGAGCAGGTCGGGCTGCGCGTGCGGGCGCTCGGGAAGATCGAGCGTGAATCCGGCGCCGATGAGCGGGCGGCTGGTCTTGGGATCGGGATACGCGGCGAGAACCCATCCCTCGTGGCGCTTGTCGCGCAGGGTGTCCATCAGGTCGCGGATATCGAACTTGATGTCGGAGTCTTTAAAGCTGCGCAGAATTTGCACCGCTGGTGAATCCGTAGATGTGAACGCTGGATCGGGTGAAGCGATTACTGGAAGCGAGGGTTGAGAACTGGCGTTCGGCTCGGGAACCAGGTTCGTTTCCTGCGCTCTCGCGTCGCGACCTGCCGCCGCTGCGCACAGAATTGCGGCAAGAGTAAGGACGAGTTGCGGCGAGATCACGCGCATACAGAAACTTTGTTGCTCACAGAATACGGAAACGGCGCTCGATTGCAATCACCAAAGAGAGGGATGCGCTGAAAAGGTAATTGATTCGGACATCCGCGTTGGTGACGATCTGCTTTGGGAGCGCAGGGGATAAGCTATTTTTGCACGCGATCGCCCATGCCCTCGGCTGCTTCCTCACGGCCATCGACGATGTAGGTCCAGGCCCCAAGCGGGGCGTTATTCGACGAGTCGCCGGAACCGCGAAACGAGTAGGCGAAACGAAGATCCGAAAACTCAACGGTGGTCCATGTGCGGCCAGGCGGAAGCTGCGGCGGGTCGGCGCCGGGCTCGGGATACTGGCCGATGTCGCGCACGACCGCCCACGTTCCCCAGTCAAGATAGGCCTGACCGAGCGGCGTGCGCTTGGCGGCTTCGACGGCGGGCGTGTCGGTGGGCTTGTAGAGCACGTCGCGCGGCGCTTCGCTGTCGATGGAGTCGACGCGCGTGTTGATCTCGGCGGTCTGATAGTAGTTCTGCGTCTCGAGAATCGCATGCCATCGGAAGGGATTGACGGGATAGGGCTCGACGGCGAGGCGGGTGATGGGCGCTGCGGTCACCTGCGTGTTGCGGAGCATGGCCTCGGCCTGCGCGTGCTCGGCCCAGCGCCAGCACCAGACGACGACCATGCCCGCCAGCGCAAAGATGGCCCAACCCCGGCCGCGGAATCGCGTTCGGCGGACGCCGATTTCGCGATCGGTCAGACCAAGCAGCCAGGGAAAGATGAGGGCGGACAGAAGCAGAGCCCACAAAATAGGTTCGGCGATGAAGACGAAGCTGCCGGCGTACCAGCGCGGGTTGAAGGGAAAGAAGGGACGAACGCCGTAGTTATTGGTCCAGTCGAGCAGGATGTGGGAACAGGAGGCGACGAAGGCGGCGAAGTAAACCCAACCCCATCGAACCCGTGCCTGCGCCGGGGGCGCTTTTACTTTTTGGTCCGAGTTCGAGGCGCGATGACGACGACTTTCGCGCCATCGATGAAAGAGCCATGCGACGCCAGTGGCTGCCGCGGCGACGATAGGCACGGCGATGAAGGTATGCGTGATGCCCCGATGATGCTTGAGCTCTGCGACGGGACCGGCGAAGCCCCAGAAGATATCGAGGTCGGGCGCTTCTGCAGCAAGCGTGGCGGCCAGCGTGGCGTAAGCGGTCTTGCGATTGAACCCGGCGCGGCCGATGCATGCGCCGGTGAGAAAGTGCGTGAGAGGCTCCATAGCGCTGGGATGATCTTAGCGGACCGCCTGCGATGGGGGACGAGAAGCGGGGCTAGCGGAGTCAGCGTTGTAGCGAGGCTGGCAGAGTTAGTTTCGATATCAGCTAGTCAGCAGCAGGTTAGCGAGTCAGCGAGTCAGCCGGTTTTCGGATCGGCAAGTTGATCGTGGATCGGATGGAAAGGCTCGCGGTGCAGCGCCCTATAATCCCGGCATGGAGAAGAGCTCTTCAAACAAAATAGTGAAGCGCGTAGAGGAGCTGCGCGCGGAGTTGCGGCGGCACGAACATCTGTACTACGTAATGGACGCGCCGGAGATCTCCGATGCGGCGTACGACGCGCTGATGAACGAGCTGAAGAAGCTTGAGGCCGAGCACCCGGAATTGCATTCGGCGGACTCGCCCACGCAGCGTGTGGGAGGCAAGCCCGCCGAAGGATTCAAGAAGGTGGGGCACTCGCGGCCGATGCTGAGCCTGGACAACGCCTACAACGAAGAGGAGCTGACGGACTGGGATCGGCGCGTGCACGAGCTGGCCGGCAGTCTTCCTGTCGAGTACACGGCGGAGCTGAAGCTGGACGGGCTGAGCGTGGCGCTGACCTATGGGCCGAGTGAAGACGGCGGAGCGCGATTGCTCACCGGAGTGACGCGCGGCGACGGACAGGTCGGCGAGGATGTGACGACGAATGTGCGGACGATTCGCAGCGTGCCCATCTCTGTTTCGGCAACGGCGCTTAAAAAAGCAGGGCTGCCGCAGGCATTTGAGGTGCGCGGCGAAGTGGTGATGCCGGAGAAGGCGTTTTTGCGCACCAACGAGGAGCGCGAGCGCGAGGGATTGCCGGCGTTTGTGAACCCGCGCAACTCCGCTGCAGGCACGGTGCGCACGATGGACCCCAGCATTGTGGCAAATCGTGGTCTGGTGCTCTTTGCGTATTTTCTTTTGCTCGATGGCGAGTATTTCGCAGCAGGGCAGGATGCGACGCTGGACGCGCTGACCACGCTGGGATTTCGCGTGAACCCGCACCGCGGGCGGGTGCACAAGGTCGCGGAGATGATGAAGTTCATCGAGCGCGCCGGCGAACAGCGCGAGACGCTGGGCTATGAGATCGACGGCGTAGTGCTGAAAGTGGACGCGCATACGACGCAGCAGCGGCTGGGATACACGGGCCGCGCGCCGCGATGGGCGATCGCCTACAAGTTCACCGCAGAGCAGGCGATCACGCAGATGGTGGACATCATGATCACGGTGGGACGCAGCGGCAAGTTGACCCCGACCGCGGTGCTGACTCCGGTATTTGTCGGCGGGGTGACGATCAGCCGCGCCACCCTGCACAACGCCGACTGGATCGAGCGCATGGGGCTGCGCATCGGCGACTGGGTGAAGGTGGAGCGCGGCGGCGACGTGATTCCCAAGGTCGCCGGCATCGTGGAGGACGCCGAGCATCCGCGCGGGACGCATCGATTCGAGTATCCGACGGTGTGCCCGGTATGCGGGAATCCTGCGGTCCGCGAAGAGGGCGAGGCCGACTATCGCTGTGTGAACGTGGACTGCCCCGCCCTGATTCGCGGAACGCTGGAGCACTGGGGCAGCCGTGGAGTGATGAACATCGAAGGGCTGGGCGAAGCGTCGGTCGCGGCGTTGACCGAGAGCGGTACGGTGCGCAGCGTGGCGCAGCTTTACTCGCTGACCGAAGAGACGCTCGCGGAGCTGAAGCAGGAAGTCGAACGCAACGGCGTGAAGAAAGAGCAGCGGGTCTTTGGGCCGGTGGAGATCAAGAAGCTTCTCGATCAAATCAAAAAGTCGAAAGAGGCCGGTCTGGCGCGGGTTTTGATGGGATTGAGCATTCGCTTCATCGGCGAGAGGACGGCTGAGACGCTGGCGCAGGAGTTCGGCGACATTGAGGCAATTAAAGACGCGAGCGCCGAAGAACTGGAGCGCGCCGAGGAGGTTGGGCCGCGCATCTCGCATGCGATTGTGGACTTTTTCGCGCGCCCTGCGAATCGTGAACTGATCGAGCATCTGAAAACGGCCGGCGTGAAGATGACGGCGGAGAAGAAGCAACGGACAACGCAGCTTGCGGGCCTGACGCTGGTGCTGACCGGGACGCTGCCGAATCTGTCGCGCGAGCAGGCCAAAGCGATGATCGAGGCGGCGGGTGGCAAGGTGTCGGGCTCGGTGAGCAAGAAGACCAGCTACGTGATCGCAGGCGAAGAGGCGGGATCGAAGCTGGACAAGGCGCAAGAGCTCAAGGTGCCGGTGCTCGACGAGGCTGGGTTAATCAAGCTGTTGGAAAAATAGGTCGCGTTCGTCAGGGACATGGACTACACAAGCGAACGGCGGCGCGAACCTGTCCTTGTGCGCTTTTCGCGCTCCTGCTCGCGCTTCCAGGCGTCCGTGCGCCAGGAGCGGGGGTTGTAGCCCGGCCGGCTGGGAATGACTTTTTCGTCGTGGAGTTCAAGAATCGGCACGATGACGCGCACAGTCGGCTCGAGTTTCTCTTCGATTTTTTGCCGCGCCGCCGCTGCAGGCTGAAGCGTTTCCTTTACAGAAGGACCGGACGGTTCGATGAGACGCGCCGAGGATTCAAACTCCATGTCTGCGTCAACGACTGACGGCGCGAGCGCGGCGGGTTTCGCGGAGGCCCGCGCTTCGGCGACTTCGGCAGGCTTGACCAGTCGCGCGGACGACTCGAATTCATCGAGCGGGACAGGGACCGGCGCCGCGGTAAGCCGCACGGCCGCAGTGTGGGCGACAGCCGAGGTATAACTGGCGTCAGAGCGCATAGCGAAGCAGGTCAGCTTCTCATCGGAGGCGAGGTTTTCGTCGGCCTGCGACGCGACGCGGCTTGCGACGGTTCGCGCCATATACTCGTCGACGAGCTTGTGCAGGCAGGTTTGTCCGCACAGGTGCTTAGCCTTGGCGCTCATGCGCGCCTGCGAACTCCAGCCGCTCACGCGCAGTTCCGCGCCGTGCTCGTAAACCACAAACCAGTGGTTGGTTTGCTGCTTGTCTCTTCCACAGATGTCGCACGAAATCGCCTGGCGAATCACCGGACCTTGTTCCTCCAGGGGTGGCCTGCAGGGAGTTCATCGCGCAAAGGTGAGGATAAGCTGAGCTGCAATTGGCGGAAATCGGACAGTGGTCCGGACCGGAACAGTGGGAATGGGAAATTCCGCAAGTGGGAATCGGGCGACAAACTTTTATTTAAGCCGCCGCGAGATTTCCGAGATCGCTGCGGGCGTTGCTATTGGCGCGGAGCGAAGTAGCCTTTTTTGGCGCGCACCTGATAGCGGCGGTCGTTGCAGTAGAGATAGATGGTGCGGAAGGCGCCGTCGTATTTGAATTCGGCCGGCGAGTAGGTGAGCGCGTACTGGCTGCGCAGCTCCTCTTCAATTTGCTTGAAGCTGTTGGACATCTCTTCGACCGATGGCGGAAAGAAGACCTGGCCGCCGGTGGCCTCGGCCATATCGGAGAGGACCTTGTCGCCCCGGCCGCGGCTAGGGGTCCAGTTGGTGCTGATGGCGTAGATGATGGTCTCGGCGCGCTGGCACTCCTTGATGGCTTCGTCGGGATGGACGCGGCTCTGGTTGTCGTCGCCGTCGGAGATGAGGATCATGGCCTTGCGCACCGGCTCCTGACCGCGCTCGCTCAGAAGCTTGTCGCGGCAGGCGGTGTAGACGGCGTCAAAAAGCGCAGTGCCGCCGCCGGGACGCATGCGGTTAACGCCGGTTTCGAGAGCATCGATGTTATTGGTCCAGTCCTGCTCGATAGTGGGCGTTACGTCGAAGCCCATGACGAAGGCGCGGTCGCTGCGCGCTTTGAGGATATCGATGAGAAACTCAGTGGCCGATTGCTGTTCGAACTGAAAGCGGGTGCGAATCGAAGTGCTGGCGTCCACCACGATGCCGACGCGCAAGGGCAGGTTGATCTGCTGGCGGAAGGAGGTGATTTTCTCCGGGGCGCGCTGATCGTCGAGCAAAGCAAAGTCGTTGAGCTTGAGATTGGGGATGTAGTGGCCGTGCTTGTCCGTGACGGTGAAGATCAGGTTGACTTCGTTGACGCCCAGGTGAAGGATGGGCCCGTTCGCCGCGTCTGCGTCGCCGCCGGGCTGCTGTTGATCTGGCTGTTGACCGACTGGGGGCGCCTGCGCTGGCGTGGGCTGCTGCGCGGCGGGAGCGGAAGTTGCCGGGGCCTGGGCTGGAGCTGGCGCGGGAGAAGAAGACGCCGGTTGCTGCGCGTGCAGGGCAGCCACGGCGCCGCACGCTGCCAAAACCAAGCCTAACAACTTTCGATTCATATATTCCTATTCTACCAATCCTCTATTGGGAGCATATGGGGCGCAAGTTACCTGCGGGAGTGCAGAATCAGGTTCCAGAGGCTTCCTCGAGGCGCGCCAGAAAGGCTTCAAGGTCGGGCGGCAGAGGGGCATCGAGCTCGAGCGGTTTCCTGGTCTTTGGGTGAGTGAAGACGAGTTGGGCGGCGTGGAGAAAGTTGCGCCCGAGGCGGAGTTTCTGCGCTATCTGCTTGCGGCTTACGTTTTGTTCGGTAAGCTGTCCGGCCGCGCCATAGAGCGCATCCCCGACAACCGGATGACCAATCGACGCCATGTGGACGCGGATCTGGTGAGTGCGGCCCGTCTCGATACGCACGCGCACCAGCGTGAATTTGCCGAATCGTGTTGTGAGGCGGCGCACCACTTCGTAGTGAGAGACGGCGGAGCGGACGTTTTCGGTAGCGCGCGTAGTCATGCGGGTGCGGCGAATGGGGTCGCGGCCGATGGGAGAGTTGATGGTTCCCTTCTCTTTTTCGACCGAGCCATGGACCAGAGCGATGTAGGTCTTGCCGATCTGGCGGCCGGAGAAGAGCTTGGCCAAAGCGGCGTGGGCGGCGTCGTTTTTGGCGACGACGATGAGGCCGCTGGTGTCTTTGTCGAGCCGGTGCACGATGCCGGGGCGAAGGTCGCCGCCGGTGGAAGAGAGCGCGTGAAAGCGGTGCAACAGCGCGTTGACCAGTGTGCCGCGGCTGCGCTCATCGTCGGCGGCCCCGGCGCCGGCGTGGACCATCATACCTGCGGGCTTGTTGACGATGGCCATGTCTGCATCGTCGTAGACGACGTCCAGTGGGATGTCTTCGGCAATGGCTTTGAGCGGGGTCGGATGGGGATCGCCGCTGACGGCGATCTGTTCGCCGCCGCGCAACTTGAGCGAGGGCTTGGCGCCGGCGCCGTTGACCTGCACGTCGCCCTGCTCGAGAAGAAGCTGCACGCGCGACCGACTGACCGGAGCAAGTTCTGTAGCGAGAAAGTGGTCGAGACGCTGGCCGGACGCTTCGGTGGGAACGACGATGGTGCGCGACTCAGTCATGCCGAATCTCCGATGCGCTCTTGTGGAGGCTCCAGTGCGTGGGTGGAGAGGGTGGACGCGGGCTCAGGGGCGCGCTTCTCGCTGCGTTCGCTGAGAAGGAATGCGCCGAGGAGAACGAGCGCGGCGGCGGCGATCTGCGGGCCGTCGATGGCGCCGCCGAACAACGAGCCGCGGCCTTCGGGATCGCGAAAGAATTCGGTGAAGTAGACGACGGCGCCGAGGGCGATCATCGCGACGCCGGCTGCGTCGCCGGACTGGCGGCGACGCGGCGTGAGGAAGTACAGCGCGAAAGCGGTTGCCAGGAAGGCGAGCGCGGCGTAGGCCTGCACGGGATGCACAGGATCGAAGAGCGGCGCGCCGGACCAGCGCATGGCCAAAGGATGCGTGTACACGATGGCCCAGGGCGCGTTGGTTTCGGCTCCATATCCGGAGCCGGCGAGCAAGGCGCCGAACTGCTCGCAGGCCAGCGCCAGCGCAACAGGCGCAGCCAGCGCGTCTGCCGTGGCCCGCAGAGGCAGATGCTGCGCGAGCGCATAAGGCGCGGCTACAGCGAGGGCGCAGGCTGCGCCGACGCCGGCCAGTAGCGGATGATGCACCATGGCCAGGCCAAGCAGCCATGCCGGATGGGTGCGCACGACAGACCAGTTCAGAAAGAGGAGCAAGAGACGCGAGCCGATGAGCGCGGCAAAGAGAGCGAAGATGCAGAGATTCCAGAGCAGATTGGGATTGAGATGCGTGAAGCGGGCGGTACGCAGGAGCAGAGCCAGCGCGAGCAGCAGGCCCACTGCGGCCATGACGCCATAGGACGGAACAACGAGAGGACCGAGGTGGAAGAGGACGGGATACACCTGAGAGAAGAATAGCTTCTCAGATGAGTAAATAGAAATCCGGCCCACTGGGCCGTGCGTGATGCGCTGGTGAACCCGTCCTAAGACGGTGGAGCTCTCCGTGGTTCATTAGGCATTCCGGACTGGCGGACACGGCACACAGAACCATTATTGACGAGTCGAGCCCCTGTTCAATGAATGTTGGTTCATCCAGCGTTGACCACCCACCTGCTTTGCAGGCCGGGTTTCTATTGCGGATAGTAGGGACTGTTGCGAAGAATTGCAAGTCTTGTGCCCGGTGACGAAGGTGTGATAGCGTTGCCGCCCCTCAAGATTGGGAAGGAGATGCGGGAAGCGGCCTTCCAAGTTTGATGCGGGGTTTGACAGCCCTGCGGCTGGCGCGGATCAATTCGCATCGGCCGGTTTGCCTGCTTTGTTCTCCGTCGATGCAGGCTCTTGCTTATGCGCGGCGAGTTCGCTGGCGCGCGCGATCATCTTCTTCAGCTTGCCATCGATGTTTGCGTCGCCCACATGTTGATCTTCGAGCACGCCATCTGCGTCGATGGAGAATGTCGCCGGAATCTCGTCGACCGAGAACGATCGGGACATCTGCCCATTGAAGCCCCCGTCGCGCGCCTGCGGCCAGGTCATATCGTTCTTAGAGACAAAAGTTTTCCATTTGCTTTCATCCGAGTCGAGACTGATGCTGATCGCAACAAAGGGCTGGCCCGCGAATTTCTTGACGACGTCGCGCATGTGCGGCAACGCCTCGCGGCAAGGGCCGCACCAGGTCGCCCAAAAGTCAATGAGAACTACTTTGCCCTGCAGGCTGTCCATCGCGATGTGCTGCCCATCAATCGTCGTGACTTCAAATCCCGGGGCCATCTTGGCTCGCGCCAGTTCAATGCGCTCCGCAAACCGCCGCGCGCGCTCGTGTAGTTCCCCATTATCTTTGTCTTCCTGGAGAAACGTGTTGAATTCGGCGCGCGCAGCGTCATCTTGACGAAGATGGGCAAGCGAGACGCCCATCCCGTAGTGCAACGCCGAGAGTTTCGGATGCTGCTGCAGTCCAACTTTGAACTCGTCGCAGCTCTCGCTGAAGCAACTGTCTTTCTTTTTGCTCAAGCCTTCGCGCTGCAGAGTCATTCCTAGACGTAGACTCAGAGCGGCGCGCTCCACATCGGATTTTGCCAGAGGCAGCAGATCGCGAAGCGCGCTTTCGGCATCCTTGTAATCGCCGATATTAAAAGCAAGATTGAATGCCCGACTAAGACAGGCGCCGCAGCGGCCTTCGTCTTGCTTGCTTGCCAACAGAAACATCCTGATTGCCGTTTCAGTATTGCCATGTTTTTCCCAGTCGATGGCTTCGGCATAGGTTTTGCGGGCCTTCTCTGTCATCGCCTCAGCGGACTTAGGTTGGGCCTGCTGGGCGGCGCCAACGGCAGGAAGGATTATTTCGGCGCCAAAGCAGAAAAAAGCAAGCACTCTGCACACACTCGTGCAGACAAAAAAGGCCCTGAACATGAAAAGCTCCAATTCGGGTGAATGAGAGCGATAGTACACCCGAATCGAAGCCAAGCGTTCTAGATCGGGGAATTTTAAAGATTCTTCGGTTTGCTATCCGGTCTTGCGCCCGTCTTCGAGCACTTCATCCAGCAGTCCACGCAGCGTGAGCGCGCGCGCGTGGCCTTCGCGCACATCGGGACCGGAATGCAGCAGAAGCTCATCGGCCAGGTTCAGCGCCGCAAGAACGGCGACGCGCAGCGAATCCACGGTGCGGCCTTGAGTGGCGACGGCACGCATTTTGGAGTCGACAAGTTCTGCGAGACGGTGAATATGCGCGGGATTCTGCCCGGTGAGGTGATACGCCTGATCGTAGATGGAGACGGTCACATAGCCCGGGGGCGCGACGGTCGCGTTTTTCACCATGCTTCACCTCATAGTTCGAGAGCATCAAGCTGCGCGAGCAGGCGTTCGACGCGCTGCCGAACCTGGTCGCGCTCGGTACGCAGAGAGCGAATCTCCTGCTTCATTTGGTCAAGGGCCGGATTCTGTTCGGCGACTTGCGCTTCGGCCTTGGCGGCGCGTTCTTCGGCTGCGGCGCGGGCCAGACGTTCGCGCTTCACCAGCTCAACTGCGCGAACAACACGGTCTTCAAGGGCTGAGAAATCATCGGCGCTGAGAGTCAGTGCGGCCGCCTCGGCCTGGGGATAAAGAAGGTCTTGCGCTGGTTGCCGCTCTTCCGCAACTTCGGATTCAATGAATGTCTGCGACATATAAAGGTACCTCCGCGCACGGCGCTTCGTGAAAGTATAGCGCTGCGCTAATGCAACGTTAAGACGTGAATGTGTGGAATTACGGGTACGGAACCAGCGATGGAGCGACCACGAGAGACAACGATCACAGCTCTCGCCGGCCATAGGGAATCAGATATCGAAGTTTCGCGAGAGCATCTCCTGGGATTGCTCAGGTTCTTAGATGCGCGCCAACCGCTTCGACTGCGCTGACGATCTGCGCGTGGAAGGCCTGTAGCTCTTCTTCGCGCAGCGTGCGATCAGGCGCCTGGAAGGTGACGCCGAGGAGCAGCGAATAGTCGCCTGCGCCGAGTTTCTTGTCGCGAAAAACCTCGCGGGCGCGCCAGTCGACGAGTTCGGCAATCTGCAGCGCGCCGAGCGCCTGATCGATTTTTTCCCATGGAATGCTGTCGTTGAGCACTAGAGAGAAATCGCGGCGGACGGGCTGGAACCGTGAGATTTCGCGCGCAGAAGGCTTGCGCAGCGGCAGCTTGTAGAGGCGGTCGATGTAGATTTCGCCGATGAGGATTGCGCCGTCCTCGAGCTTGCGTGCCGAGGCCTGGTCTGGGTGCAATTGCCCAAACCAACCCACGGTGACGCCATCGGCGTTGATGCGAGCGGCACGGTACGGATGAAGCCATGCGGGCATCAGGCCGGACTCGGGTGGGAAGCGATCAAAGTAGATCGTGCGCATCTGGAAGCGGGCGAGGATGTGCTCCACGATGCCTTTGATGTCATGAAAGTCGATTGCGCGAGCAGGATGAAGAACGGACTGATCCGGAAGCGCGCCTGCGGCGATAAAGGCGAGCGCGGGGCGCTCGTCGACTTTCTCTGTCGTTCCGCTGAAGACCGTGCCCAGTTCGAACAGGCGTACATCGCCGACAAAGCGGTGCACGTTTCCGGCGGCCGCGGTCAGCATGCCGGGAATGAGGGATGGCCGCATCACGCCGGCTTCTTCGCTGAGCGGATTGCCGAGCGGCACAAGCAGGCCGGGCTGCGGCGCGGTGAGCGCTGCGTCAGCTGCCGAACAGAACGTGCTCGCGATGGCTTCGTGGAAGCCGGCGGCGAGCAGCGTGCGGCGGACGGTGGTTTCGGCTTCGGCCCACGGCAAAGCGCGCACGCCTTCGCCGAAGGCCGGCAGCGTGTTGGCGAAGCGGTTATAGCCATAGACGCGCGCGACTTCTTCGATGAGGTCGATTTCGCGCGCGATGTCGAGACGCCAGCTCGGCAGAGTGACCTGCCATGCGGCATTGCCGGACGGCGCGAGCTGGCAGCCGAGGGCGGTGAGGACGTTTTCGACAGTGGACGCGGTGATGCCTTCCTTGTCGAGGGTGGCGCCGAGGAGGCGGTGGACTTCACTGAGAGCCAGCGCGACGGGCTTGCGATGCGCTGTGCGGCCTTCGAGGGCCGGCACGCGGACATCGACCAGGTCGCCTTCGATGTAGCCGCCGTTGGCGAGGAGAATGCTCGTAACCAGCGCCGATGCGACAGGAGCGGCGTTGAAGTCGGCGCCGCGCTCGAAGCGATGGCTGGCGTCGGTGTGCAGGCCGTGACGGCGCGCGGTGCGGCGCACAGCCATGGGCTCGAACCATGCCGCTTCGACGAGAACATTTTTGGTCGACGGCGTGATCATCGTGTCCCAACCGCCCATGACGCCGGCGAGGCCGAGCGGTTTGGCGTGGTCGGCGACGATGAGGTCTTCTGGATCGAGCGTTCGTTCTACTCCGTCCAGGGTCTTGAGCTTTTCGCCTTTGCGGGCGCGGCGTACGATGATGCCGCCTTCGATTTTGTCGAGGTCGAAGGCGTGGGTAGGCTGGCCCATGGCCAGCCAGGCGAAGTTGGTGGCGTCGACGGCGTTGGAGATCTTCTTCTGCTCGAGAAGCTTGAAATACGTGTCCACTTCGGCGCCGGGGAACCAGTCGCGCGAGTCGCCGATGGCGACGCCGCGCAGGACGCGGGCGGTGAAACGGCCGCAGACGTCCTGGGCCTCGATCTTCACAGAGAAGACCTGCGCCGACGGCGAATGTTTTGGAAGCGCTACGTCGAGGGGCTTCAATTCGACGCCGTAGATTGCGGCGGCCTCGCGCGCGACGCCATAGTGGTTCATGGCGTCGACGCGGTTGGTGGTGATGTCCATCTCGAAGAGGGAGCCATTATTAGGGCCCAGGTCGAAGACGCCTTCGACGGCGATGCCGCGCAGGGTGAGGTCTTCGGCGAGCTGCGCGTCGGAGACGGGGAGGGGAGCAAGGTAGGTTCTAAGCCATTTGGTGAGGATCTTCATTTGTGCAATCCGTGTTGAGCGGGGTTGGCGGCGCTAGCGGAGTTAGCGGTGTTCGTTTTCGCACTGACGCCGTGCTGCCTCAAGGAGCCAATCAAACCGTTGAGCAAACGGGCTACTTCCGAACCTCCATCCATCAGAGCCAGGACGCCCTGTTTGTCGAGATAGCCTAAGTCTGCTGCCAATTCGATTTGCGTTTGTAATTCATTCAGAGATCCCCGCGCATTCCCTAAGAAGTGCCGGAACTGTAAATCAGTGAGCCTACCGTGTCCCTCTGCGATGTTGCTTGGAATCGAGACGGCTGCTCTCCTGACTTGAGCCAGGAGGCCATATGCCTCCCTTGGGGGCAATCCGGCAGTGAGGGCGTAAGCTTGCCGCGCCAAACCCATTGCCTTTTGCCAGACGATCAAATCTCGATAACTCTTAGGTCTAGACATTTCTAGCTCCGCTAACCGCGCGAAGCGGGGCGAACACCGCTAACTCCGCTTCGTTACGCAAACTGCCCCAGGAACCGCATATCTCCCGCATAGAACTGCCCGATCTCGCTGATGCCGTACTTCATCATGGCGATGCGCTCGACGCCCATGCCGAAAGCGAAACCGGAGATCTTCTTCGGATCGTAGGCGGGCTGCTTTTCCGCGGCGAAGGCGAAAACGCCGGGGTCGACCATGCCGCAGCCGAGCAGCTCGATCCAGCCGGAGTGCTTGCATTTGCGGCAGCCCTTGCCGCCGCAGAAGATGCAACTGATCTGCACGTCGGCCGAGGGCTCGGTGAAGGGGAAGAACGATGGGAAGAAGCGCGTCTTGACCGAGGAGCCGAACAGGGCCTTCATCGCGTGGTCGAGCGTACCCTTCAGGTCGCTGAAGGTGATGTTTGTGTCGACGCAGAGACCCTCGACTTGATGAAAGATCGGCGAGTGCGTGGCGTCCGCTGCGTCGTTGCGGTGGACTTTGCCGGGAATGACGATGCGGACCGGCGGCGGCTGCGACTCCATGGTGCGCATTTGCACGGGCGACGTATGGGTGCGCAGCAGGAGACGGTCGCGCAGGGGGCGGCGGTCTTGATTGGCGATGACCAGCGTGTCCTGTGTGTCGCGCGCCGGATGGCCGGGCGGAAAGTTCATCGACTCGAAGTTGTAGAAGTCGGTTTCGACCTCGGGGCCGACGCCGACCGAGTAGCCCAGAGCCGCAAAGACGCTGACGATTTCGTTCAACGTGCGCGTGATGGGGTGTTCGGCTCCGGTGAGGCGGCGCGAGCCCGGCAGCGTGATGTCGATGGCTTCGGCGGCGAGAGCGGCGTCGCTTGGGCCGCTGCCAGCGGCTTTGTCGAGCATGCCTTCGACCAGCTCTTTGAGAACCTTGAAGCGCTCGCCCACGGACTTCTTGGCTTGCGGCGGAGCAGCCTTGAGCCACGCGGAGACGTCGTTCAGCCGGCCCTGCTTGCGCCCGAGCCAGCGCAGACGGAAGGCTTCGATGGCTTCGGGATTCGCGAGCGATTCGGCTTCCGTGGTTGCCTGTTGGGCGACCTGCGCGAACGCCTTGTCGAGCGAGTCGTCATCGAACGACGACGGAGTGAGAATTTCTGGAGTCATTGCGAAATTCCAGAATAAATCACGGCCATTAGCGAGCTACAAAGCAAAACGGCCCGGGGCTTGCGCTCCAGGCCGTTTCATGTGACCTCACCAGTCCGGTGTTGTCGCGGTAAATCTGCTTAGGCGGCTTTCTTTTCGGCGGCATTGGCTGCCTTGGCCTGATCCACAAGCTTCGTGAAGCCAGCGGCGTCGTGGACGGCAATGTCGGCCAGGATTTTGCGATCGAGCTCATTGCCGGCCTTCTTGAGGCCGCTGATGAACTGCGAGTAGCTTGTGCCGTTCAGCTTGGCGGCGGCGGCGATGCGCACGATCCAGAGCGAGCGAAACTGACGCTTCTTCTGGCGGCGGCCGGTGTAGGCGAACTTGAGTCCGCGCTCGACGGCCTCTTGCGCTGCCTGGTAGAGCTTGGATTTGGTAAGGAAGTAACCGCTCGCCCGATCGAGGATCTTTTTGCGGCGGTCGTTACGCTTAGTGCTGCGTTTGACGCGAGGCATGGGTGCTGCTCCTTTTTGCGTTACGGTTCTGCGGCTGGAGGCAAAGGTGATGAGCCTCTTCACTCGCTTATCAAGCCTGAATCTCTCGCCGATGCGAACGCTTTTCGCAATAGCGGGGGCCGGTTTCTTGGCCCAGATGCATTTCAGTTACAGCCCTAATCCAAAAGGCTGCTCCATGCAATGGTCAGGCGTAGGGAATCATGCGCGCTACCTTCAAGTAGTCACCGTCGGAGACGAGCGCACTCTTGCCGAGCTTGCGCTTCACCTTGGGAGACTTCGACGAAAGGATGTGCCGCGTCTTCGTCTGGCCCCGGACGATTTTACCGGTTCCAGTCTTCTTGAAGCGCTTGGCCGCGCCCGAATGGGTCTTTAGTTTGGGCATTTTTCTTCTCGTTTTGGACCGGACTTATAGCCCGATCAGCCGTTGGGCACAGAGGTTTCCCTATGCCGGAAGACGGACCGTTTTAGTATACCTCAAACGGAATTTGCGCGATGCGGCTTGTCGAGCGTTGCACGCCAGGGTTAGGGTGAGCGCATGGCCGTCCTTAGCGTGGATCTCGCCCTTCGCCGATGGGCTGATCTGGGCATCGTGGCGATGGAACGCGGGCGCACGCCCACGGCGCCCATAGTCTGCGAGATCATCGCGTGGGATGATCCTGGCCCAGTATCCTGCCCTGTGTCCAGCCCGGTGCAGGCCGAAATTCTGGCCGGACGCCTCAACCACCTGTGCGGCGTACGGAATATCCGCGTCCTGATGCTGGACGGACCGCAGGCTTGGAAGTCGGGCCGCAACGGCCTGGAGCATGCGCGGCTGAGCGAGCGGCAACTGAATACCGCGGCCAAGACAGGCCTGCCCGGGATCGTGAAGCCCGCCACCTACAGAGCCTTCGCCGAGTTTTGCGTGGACGTGTATGACGCGCTCTGCCGGCGGGGATGGAAGAGACTGGCGGCTCATGACCGGCCCCAAGGCGCGCAGGAGAGAATTCTGGTGGAGAGCTATCCCCATGCTGCGTGGAAAGCACTTGGAATCAAATGCTTGCCTTCGAAGCGCCGCTGCGGCGTCTGCGATCTGGCGGAGACCTTTGCGGCGCTCAAGGCGGCGATGCCGCTCAAAGTTAACCGGCCGCCCAACCATGACCAGCTCCAGGCGATTGTGGGCGGATTGGCCGGACTGGCTTTGGAAGCAGGCGACCCGGTGGGCGCGCGCCTGGTAGGGTCCACGCCCCGCCGCGAAGACGGCCATTGGCGCGAAGGTTTTATCGTCCTGCCTGAGCTGCCGTGGCAACACCTGATGGTGGTGGGCCACGGACACAAGGCCGAGGTTCGCAGGGCCCCGTCGGGGCGTGTGTTTCTCCAGGGTTGAGTGGCCTCAGGATTGAACTGGAGCCTAAACTGGAAACAGTGACGGCTCGTTTCCATATTGAGAATTTTGGGTGCCGCGCGGCGCGCGCCGATGGGGAGGCGATCGCCGATAGGCTGCGCGCTCATTGCATGGAACAGTCTTCCAGTCCGATCGCTGATGTCATCGTTGTGAATACCTGCAGCGTGACAGCGGAGGCGGATCGGGAAGCGCGGGCGTTTATCCGCCGGGCGCACAGGAGCAATCCCGAAGCGCAGATTGTCGCGACGGGCTGCTATGCGCAGCGGGCGCCGGAAGAGTTGGCGAAACTCGAAGGCGTGGCGGCGGTAGTCGGCAACAGCCACAAGGCGCTGGTTCCGGAGATCATTTTGGATTTGGCCGGGGGACGACGACCGATGGCCGACTCGCAGATTTTGCCTGTCAGCTCTTTGCTGGCCGGCTCGCAAGCGTCGCTGGTCCTCGTCGACGATTCCTTCGCGCACTCGTTTCTTGAAGAGGCGCAGGTCGCGCCGGGCGCACAGACGCGGCCCAATCTGAAGATTCAGGAGGGGTGCGGCAATCGGTGTTCGTTTTGCGTCATCCCGTGGACGCGGGGCTCGTCGAGAAGCCTGTCAGCGACGAGCGTGCTTAAACAAGTGGAGGGCTTTGTCGCGGCCGGCGGCGTGGAGCTGGTGCTTTCCGGGATTAACTTGGGGCGCTGGGGACGGGATTTTTCTCCTGGACCTGACGAGACTTCGACCCTGGCGGGACTGGTGCGGCGCATTCTGACGCGGACCGAACTGCCGCGGCTGCGTCTGAGTTCGATTGAGCCGATGGACTGGGACGCTGAGCTGATCGGCTTGATGGCGGAGTTCGGGCCTGCGCGGCCGGCGAATGCTTTTCCTCGACAGGGCCGGCTGGCGCGTCATGTTCACTTGCCGCTGCAGTCCGGTTCGGACGCGGTGCTGCGCAGAATGCATCGGCGCTATCGGCCGTGGCACTACGCGGCAAAGGTGGAAGCCCTGTTGCAGGCTGCGGGACCTGAGCTGACGCTCGGCGCCGACGTGATGGCGGGGTTTCCCGGCGAGACGGACGCGGAGTTCGAGGAGACGCTGGATTTTGTGCGGGCGCTGCCGTTTGGATATCTGCACCTGTTTCCGTTTTCGCCGCGGCCGGGCACGCGCGCCTGGGCATTGCATGCGGCCAACCCTGTTGCTCCCCGCGTTGTGGACGAGCGCATGGCGCGGCTGCGCGCTCTGGCGGCCGAGAAGATGAGAGCGCATCGGCTGCAGTTTGTCGGACGCGAGCTTGAGGCGTTGACGCTGCACACGCCGCAGGCGCTGGCGGGCACGGGACGAACCTCTGCGCTGACGGAGAACTTTCTACCGGTGGAGCTGGACGGGGTCATCGAGGCCAATCATCCTGTCCGCGTGCGCGTTTCCGCGTTGAACGCGGAGGGTGCACTGCAGGCGCGACTCTCTGTCGAGCCTGAGGACAGATTCATGCGCGACTCATTCGCCGCTGAAACTGCGTGTGGCAGTCTAGGAGCATGTTCCCGAAACGTGTAACGGCTAAGTTCTGTAGCGCCCTTTTTCTCTGTCTCGGTTCCGGCCTCGAGGCGCAGATTCCTCAGACGCATAAAACTGAGAATGTAATCGTAGTAATGCTCGACGGGATGCGCTGGGAAGAGGTGTTTCACGGCGCCGATGCTGCGTTGATCAAGACGCTCGGACCGGCGGGTCTCGGCGCGGCGAAGGAGCGGGCGGCCCTGGCGGAGCAGCGTTATTGGCTCGAGAGCGACGAGGAGCGGCGCAAGGCTTTGATGCCGTTTTTGTGGAGCGTTGTGGCGAGCCAGGGCGAGTTGTTTGGAAATCGGGATCTAGGCTCGGACTCGCACGTGACGAACGGACTGAACTTCTCTTATCCGGGTTACTCCGAGACGCTGACAGGCATTGCCGATCCGCGCGTGAGCTCCAACGACAACACGCCCAATCCGAATGTGACGGTGTTCGAGTGGCTGAACGCCAAGCCGGAGTTCGCCGGCAAGGTTGCGGCGTTTGGGGCCTGGGAGGTGTTTGACGGCATCTTCAACAAGCAGCGTTGCGGCTTTGTTGTGAACGCGAGCTATGAGCCGCTGACGTCGATTCCCCCAACTCCGGAACTGGCGCTGGTGAACCAGTTGAAGGCCGAAACGGTGCGCATCTGGCCCGATGAGGCCTTCGATCCGATGCCGTTTCATACGGCGATTGAATATTTGAAAGAGAAGAAGCCGCGCCTGCTGTTTCTAGGTCTGGGCGAAACCGATGACTGGGCGCATGCCGGCTCGTATGCCGAATATCTGAACGCAGCGCATCTGGGCGATGAGTACCTGAAAGAGTTGTGGGAGCTGGTGCAGTCCATGCCGGAGTACAAGGACAAGACGACGCTGATCGTGCTGCCGGATCATGGACGCGGCCTGGGGGCGCAGTGGACCAGCCATGGCAAGAAGATCCCCGAATCCCGCGAGACATGGATGGCGTTTCTCGGTCCCGACACGCCGGCGCTGGGTGAGCGCAAGCAGGCCGGACCGGTGACGGAAAGCCAGATTGCGGCGACGATCGCGGCGCTGCTGGGAGAAGACTATCGCGCCGACTATCCGCAGGCCGGAGCGCCGATTGTGGACGTGTTGAACAGATAGTCATATCAGGCGCAAGACCTTGTACAGAGCGGCGTCTACCCAATTTCGACCCGGCTGGAAGAACCAGACCAGTGCTATACTCAGTGTGCGTTCGTGGGCGATTGCGGGTCCGATTTCGGCCGAAATTTGGGCTGGATCCGATCTGGGCGATTGGCGCGAATAGCTAGTGGAGGAGCACCATCGCACTCGATAAACGTTCTGCCAAGTCTTTTATCCGCATCAACGATCGCATCCGGGCGCGCGAAATCCGCGTGATTGACGAAAACGGCGAACAACTTGGAATTCTGGCGCCCTTTGAGGCGCTGAAGATCGCTCGCGAGCGCGGGCTTGATCTCGTGGAAGTGTCGCCGAACGCCGTCCCGCCGGTATGTCGGATTCAGGACTATGGCCGCTACCTCTACGAGAAGGAAAAGAGCGAGCGGGCTGCGCGCAAGAAGCAGAAGGTCATCGTCATTAAGGAAGTGAAGTTCTCGGTCACGGTGGATGAGCATGACTACCAGACCAAGAAGAACCAGGCTGTTCGCTTTTTGACCGAGGGCGACAAGGTGAAGGCGAGCCTGCGTTTTCGCGGCCGCCAGATGGCGCATCGCGAGCTTGGCTACGCGATCATCAACCGGCTGATTCAGGACATTGGCGAAGCCGGCACAGTGGAATTCATGCCGCGCATGGAAGGCACAATTCTGCACGCAATCCTGGCGCCGACGAAGAAGGAAGGCGGGGCCAGCAAGCCCAAGCCGGCAGCGCAACAAGCGCCGCCTCCAGCGCCGCGTCCGCCGATGCAACAGGCGCAGTAAAAATCACTCAACAGAATTTAAAGGCCGCTCGAAACCGGGCGGCTTTTCTGTTTTGGCGGCGGAATTTTTTTCTGGCCTGGTGTGGCGGGCCTTGTATGCTGGGCGCATGTTTCCCTGTTTGCGCCGTTCTGCTCTGGTTCTGATTCCCTGCCTGATGTTTGGTTCTGCTCTGGTTCCTGCGCTGCATGCGCAGCCCGCAACGCCCTCACACTTCCCGACAACCGACGAACTGCGCCATCTGAAATCGATCGGCGGACCGCAGCTTTCGCCCGACGGCAAGCAGGCGATTTTTACCGTGACGGACGCGACCGCCGACGGCGCCAAGGCGCATGTATGGGTCGTGGCAATTCATGACTCAGGAAGCGGATCGGAGAAGGCGCGGCAACTCACGTTTTCGCCGCCCTCCGATAAGCGGGGCGAGCGCAATCCGAAGTGGGCGCCGGATGGCTCGGCGATCTTTTTCCTTGCGCATCGCGGCGAACACACAGAGCTGTTTCGGCTGGATCTGCGCGGAGGCGATGCGTCGCCGTTCGAGTTGAAGATCGCGCCGACTGTGGACGAGTCGAAAGAGAAGAACGCGATTCCGCCGCCCGACGCCGATAAAAAAGACGCGGACAAGAAAGATGAGAAGAAAACCGACGACAAGACTGGGGAGGACGCCGCGAAGAAGGACGGCAAGCCGGAGCAGGTGGAGCTGGAGCCCGCCGGCTATGCCTTGTCCGCCGATGGAAAGTGGTTGGCGGTGTGGGCGCGCGACCCCGAAACGCCCGGCGAGAAGAAGCAGAAGGACGCCAAGGCCGATGCTTCCTGGGTGAATCACGAGAAGCATGGGACGCGTTTGTATCTGGCGGCGCTCAAAGCTGACGGAACAATGGACGGAGCATTGAAGCCGGTTGCGATTGAACCGGATGTGCGCAGCGCCGTCTGGTCTCCGGTTGCGGACCGGCTGCTGGTGATCGCCGAGCCGCCGAACGATCTATCGGATCTGGGGCCTGCGGGTTCGGCTTGGGTTGTCGATGCATCTGCGCCTGACAAAGCGACGAAGCTTAATGCGGTTCCGGCGACCGTGGGCGGCGGCGCGTTCAACGCCAAGGGCGATGCGATCGTGTTCAGCGCGGCGACGCCTGAAGATGCGCCTCCTGGCTACGATGAATTGTTTTCGCTGAACGCGAGTGAGGCTGGTGCAAAGCCTATGCGGCTGACGGCGGGTTTCGCAGGACAAGTGAATGCCTCGACGCTGTACTTCGCTCAAGACGCATCAGTGATCGCACAAGCAGCGGTGGGCACACGCTCCACGTTTGTGCGCGTTGGCCTGGACGGAAAAGGCTCGCCGGCGCCGATCGATCTGGGCGCCCCGGTGGTCTCGGGACTCAACACGAATCGCGTGCAAAACGGATGGTTATGGCTGGCGGAGAGCGGCGCCCAGCCGGAGAAGCTTTGTTATGCTGAGCGTCTCGGCGGCGCGTGCACGGCGCTGCCGGTTCCGGATCTCACGCCGGCCGGATTGCGGTTTGTGGAGCCGGAGCTCGTGCAGTGGAAGAGCGATGGATTCACGGTTGAGGGCTTGATGTACCTGCCGCCGGATCACGGAACAGCCAAGGTTCCGTTGGTTGTGGATGTGCACGGCGGGCCTTTCGGCGCATTTGAGAATCGCAACGATGCTTTTGTGGCGTTTTTGCTCGGACACGGATGGGCGGTATTGCGGCCGAATCCACGCGGCTCCTCGAACTATGGCGTAAAGTTTGCGGCGGCGAACAAGAACGATCTTGGCGGCGGCGACTATCGCGACATCATGGCGGGCGTCGATGCGGTGCTGGCGAAGTATCCCATCGACGCGTCGCGGACGGCGCTGATGGGCTACAGTTACGGCGGCGAGATGGCGGCTTTTGTCGAGGGCAAGACAGATCGCTTCAAGGCCATCATCAGTTGCGCGCCGGTGATCGACCAGTTCAGCGAGTACGGCACGGAGGGCGGCTCGTGGTACGACCGCTGGTACTTCGGCAAGCCTTGGGAGCATTTGGAAGATGCGTGGCGGCAGAGCCCGCTCGCCGGAGCGGCGAAAGCCAAAACGCCATTCATGCTGATTCAGGGCGAGAGCGATTCGACCGATCCGCTGGGGCAATCGCAGGAGATGTATCGCGCGCTGCGGCAGGAGGGCGTACCGGTGGAATTGGTCACGTATCCGCGTGAGGATCATGGGCCGCTCGCGATCGGAATGTTTGGGCGGCCTTCGCAGGAGCCGTGGCATGGGTACGATGCGCGGCAGCATGTGGTGGAGTTTCTGAGTCAGGCGTTTGGAGAAACGGCGAAGAGCGAGAGCGCCGGGGTGAAGAGCGGCTCTCGCTGAGCAAAGACGCCGCGAAGGCGGAGGTTACTTTTCGGTATACTGGAGAGAGACTTTTCCGTTCTGAGTTCTCTCTCCCCCTTCATGGAAGTTTCAACCACCGAGATTGACCGCGCTCCGCAGCCGCATGCTTCGCGCGCAGACGTGCGGCACATTCTTGGCTACGTCTTCTTCACCTTTGTCTGCTATCTGTCGATCGGTCTGCCGCTGGCGATTCTGCCGGAGTATGTGCATCTGCGCATGGGCTATCACGCCTCGCTCGCGGGACTGGTCATCAGCATTCAATACATTGCGACATTCTTGAGCCGGCCATGGGCGGGACGCATCAGCGATCGCGTGGGCGCCAAGATCTCCGTGGTCTGGGGCATGGGCGCCTGCACGGGGAGTGGACTCCTGCTGCTGGGCGCCGCGATGCTGCATCGCAATCCGGCGTGGCTCAGTTTGACGAGCCTGTTCGCCAGCCGCCTGGTGCTGGGCGTGGGCGAGAGTCTGGGCTCGACCGGTGCGACGCTGTGGGGCATCACGGCGGTGGGACAGAAGCATACCGCGAAGGTGATCTCGTTTAACGGCGTGGCTACGTATGGCGCGCTGGCGTTGGGCGCCCCGCTCGGCGTGGTGATGGAAAATCAATGGGGTCTGGCGTCGATCGGCATCATGACGGTGATCCTGTGCGGCGCGAGCGTCGTGTTTGCACAGTGCAAGAAGCCCGTGCCCGTAGTCCATGGCGAGCATCTTCCCTTTCGCGATGTGCTGGGACGCGTGACGCCGCACGGCATCGCCCTGGCGCTGGGCGGCGTGGGTTACAGCGTGCTGGCGACGTTTGTGACGCTGTTTTACGCCAGCCGCAACTGGAACGGCGCGGCGCTGTGCCTGACCGGGTTCGGCGCGGCGTTTATTACGGCGCGGCTGCTGTTCATTCGCGCGATCACCCGTTTCGGCGGGTTTTCCGTAGGCATCACATGCCTGATCGTCGAATCGCTTGGGGTGCTTGCATTGTGGCGTGCGACTTCGCCATGGATGGCGGTGGGCGGCGCGGCGGTGGCGGGATTCGGATTCTCGCTGGTGTTTCCGGCGCTCGGCGTGGAGGCGGTGCGACATGTGCCTGAGCGCAGCCGCGGCACCGCGTTGGGAGTGTATACAGTCTTCGCCGATGTTTCGTTCTTTCTCGTCGGGCCAGTCGCAGGCGCGCTGATCGGGACGTTCGGCTATGCGAGCGTGTTTCTGTTCGCGCTGGTGTGCGTGCTTGCGTCGCTCGGGATCACGTTACTTCTGGCGCGCCAGAAACGCGCGCACCGCTTACAGTCCGACCCGAATTTCTGAGCGAGCCAGCTCCTCTCTATCTAGGAATTTGCGGATGCGCGGAATCCTTGGGCTACGGGAATAACCCAACCATGCCTGCGAGGCCGGTTTGCTACGCAGACGCATGTTCGCGCAGCTCGAAGCCCGTAACTAGAAGTGAACTTATAACTTTCGTAAGTCTTCAATAAAACTTGGGCGCCTATAATGAGGCAATGCCTCAACTTGATCCCCGACAACCCTACGTACTGGGCTTCGTTGGCGAAAATGCTAACGGGATTTTGCGATTGTGGACGGAGAAAATCTTCGAACGATTCGCTGCTCGAGGCTTTTCGAGTCACTTGATCGACCTTAGGAATGAAGCTTGGCTACAGCATCTCAATGACCGCCTGGCTGTAAGCAAGCCCACATTCTGCTTTAGCTTTCAGGGCATGGGTACGTCTCTTATCTTCGAACAGAAATATAACTTCTGGGAACGCGCCAATATTCCATTTGTTACTGTCTTGGGGGACAATCCGTATCATGCGCCCCGTCTCCATGCAGCTCATGCGCCCGGCATGTGTTACCTGTACTGTTATGAAGACTTCCTGCAGACTTACCAACATTTCTTGAAAGGGAAGGCCTACGCCAGCACGCTCTGTATCGGCCATCCCGAGAATCCCTATGCGGACCGTACGCCCTGGGAGCAGCGCGAGCACGATATCGTCTTTGTAAAAACCGGGGTAAATCCCGCCGCGCTGCAACAGCGATGGAAGACTGCGCCTCCGAAGATCCAGCAAATTCTGCAGGACTGCGCGGAGTTGGTCCTGAGTGGGATGGATGAGTCGGTGCAGACGATCTGCGCTAAAGTTTTCGCGGACAAGAACATCTACTGGGGCGATCGTCTCGAGTTATTTCTCTCGACTTGCAGCCTCGTGGACTTCTATGCGCGTGCAGTTCGAGCCGAACGAATGGTGCAGGGTCTCATGCGGCATAATGCGTTGATCGTGGGCGACTGGTCGCATCTGGATAAGTCTGGCGCCCGCGCGCGCTTTCAGGATCCGGTCGCAGCCGAACATCTGGACGACCTCTATGCGAAATCAAAGATCGTTGTGAACACACTGCCTACCATCCGGTTCGGCTTGCACGAGCGCATCCTCGGTGGCTTCTTCGCGAAATCGGCAGTTATATCCGATACGACGCCTTACTTGCAGAAAAAGCTTGAAGGATACCGGTCTTTCTTCGGCCTGGACATCGATCGGCCTACCTTTTCGGAAGAGCTGGATCACACCGTAAACTCCTGCCTGGCCGATCCAGACATTGCAGAAAAAATCCAGGCGGCCGCGGATGCAGCCAACAACGCATTTTCACTCGATGGATACGTGAAAGAGATGTTGGAACATCTGGATGCGGCAAGGTACTGCCAAATTGTGAATGGCTGGCAATTTCCACCTCCATTGGTTTCTTGACTGATTTCAGTTCGGCAAGAGAGCAGCGTATCAACTTTAAGAAAAAGGGTCTCGGGAGTGAGTCATGAGCGATGAAACGCCTTTGTATGTGACCAAACCATTTCTTCCTCCTCTCGAAGAGTTCATCCCTTATTTGGAAAAAATCTGGGATAGTAAGGTTCTTACCAACGGCGGCCCACTTCATGCGCAATTGGAAGAGGCGCTCTGCGCATATCTCGGAGTTGAACACCTCGCGCTCTTCTGTAACGGCACAATCGCACTGATTACAGCGTTACAGGCCTTAAGAATCACCGGCGAGGTGATTACGACGCCTTACTCATTTGTCGCCACGTCCCACTCTTTGCTCTGGAATGGCATCAAGCCGGTCTTTGTCGACATAGACCCCGAGACTCTGAACCTTGACTACAAAAAGGTCGAGGCCGCCATTACTCCGCAGACTACGGCAATTATGGCTTTACATTGCTATGGCCGTCCCTGCAACGTCGCAGCTCTTCAAAAAATTGCGGATAACTATAACCTGCATATCATTTATGACGCCGCGCATGCTTTCGGGGTGCGGGACGCAGGAGGAAGCATCCTGCGGTATGGAGACTTGTCCGTCCTGAGTTTCCATGCGACCAAGGTGTTCAACACTTTCGAGGGCGGCGCCATTATCTGCCCCGATGCCAAAACCAAGTTGCGCATCGATCGCTTGAAAAACTTCGGATATGTAAACGAGGTCACTGTCGTTGCTCCCGGCATCAACGGCAAGATGAGCGAAATGAATGCCGCCGTCGGACTGCTCCAGCTAAAGTACGTGAATGACGCGGTGGCAAGCAGAAAAGAGATCGATAGACGCTATCGCGAGTTATTGCGGAATGTGAGAGGAATTACTTTTCCGAAGGAAGATCAGAACGTTACCGCGAACCACTCTTATTTCCCGATCTTCGTAGAGAATGAGTACTCGCTGAGCCGAGACCAACTGTATGAAAAGCTTCAGCGCAGCAATGTCTACGGACGACGCTACTTTTATCCTTTGATATCCGAGTTTCCCATGTATCGCGGAATGCCGTCAGCGGATACGTCCAATCTTCCTGTCGCAACGAACGCTTCCGCCAGGGTTCTATGCTTGCCGATCTACCCTGATCTTGCGCAAGAGGACCAAGAGCGCGTCGTTCGTCTGATTAGCGAAGCGTAGTCGCCATGGCGCTGGTTACATTGGGGTCCTCGCACGCTCGGTTCCCTGGTTACGCAGCCTCATAACTCATATAGACTAGCGGCGAACGTAACCCAACAACCGGAGTTTCCCCATCATGCCGACGGCAGTACAGCAGCCGGCCCGTTCGTCGAAGATACAGAAACTGCTGGAGCGCGCGATCGACGCGCATAAGGCTGGCCGGCTGGATGAAGCCAAGAAACTTTACATCGATATTCTGTCGATCGATGTAAAGCACGGCAAGAGTCTCTACGGGCTGGGACTGATCGCGCATCAGTTGGGCAGCCTGGATGTCGCAGCGAACATGATGCAGCGTGCGCTGGCCTCCGATCCGAGAGACTCCGCTGTGCATCGCAGTCTCGGCACAGTGTTGGTCGATCATGGGAAGACAAACGAAGCGATCGCAGAGTATGAGACCGCAGTAAGGCTCAGCCCGAACGATGAGCAGGCCCACTTTGAGTTGGCCAATGCGTTTGCCGCGCAAGGCGACTTAATCAAGGCAGAGCATCACTTCAGGCGCGCGATCCAACTGCGCCCGAACCGTGGCGTTAGCTACGAATGCCTGTCCAGCGCCTTGCGGCGTCAGGGCAAACTGGACGAGGCGCGGGTATCTTTTGAACGCGCGCTGGCCGTGGATTGGAGCGATGCCGATGCGTTGTTGAATATGGGCAACCGGCTGGCGAGGAGCGGCCATACGGAAGGCGCAGTGCGATGCCTGGAGCGCGTGCTGACCCTGGCGCCGGATCATGCGGAGGCGCATAACGGCCTGGGCGCCGTGCTGGCGGATCGGGGAAATCTGGATGAAGCCGAGGCAAGATATCTGCGGGCGCTGGCATGCAGACCGGACTATGCCGAAGCGCAATGCAACCTGGGCTCAGTGGCGCGCAAACGGGGAAAAGCCGCAGAGGCAAAGCTGCTTTACGAGCGCGCGCTGGCGCTGAAGCCGAATCTTGCGGAGGCGCACAGCAACCTGGGATTGCTGTCAGTGGATGAAGGGGATCAAGCCGGAGCCAAGCGCCATTTCGAGCGCGCGCTGTCGTCCGATCCAAAAAACGTGATTGCGCTGCTGAACATGGGGAACCTTCTGGTCCAGGAAGCGCAGTTAGAAGCGGCGAGGCGATGCTACGAGAGAGTGCTGGCGCTGGCGCCGGACACGGCCGAGGCATACAACGGCCTGGGCCTCGCGCTGCAAGACGAGGGAAAGCTCGACGAAGCGGAAGCTAGTTATCGCAAAGCTCTGGCCTGCAAACCCAATTTTGCATCGGCCCGCTGCAATGTGGGTACGATTGCGAAGAAGAAGGGTGCATTCGCCGAGGCAAGCCAGCACTATGAACAGGCGCTGGCGATCGACCCCGATCTGTCGGAGGCGCACAGCAACCTCGGATTGATCTTGGTGAGCCAGCATCGATTCGAAAAAGCGCGAGAGCACTACGAGCGCGCCATCGCCCTCGAGGGCGCCGGCGGAAACACCCGCTGGAATCGCGGGTTGCTCGATCTGCTCCAGGGAAAGTTTGAAGCTGGGTGGCAGGGTTACGATTCCCGCATCTTGAATCCGAAGGTCGCTCCGCGCAGTTTTGCTCAACCGATCTGGCGTGGCGAACCGTTGCATGGCGCGCGCATTCTTCTGCATCACGAACAGGGGATGGGAGACACGCTGCAGTTCATGCGCTATGCGCCTTTAGTGCACGCGGCCGGCGGCGTGGTGATTCTGGATGTGAAGCCGCCAGTCGTGCGGCTAGCAAAACAACTGCCGGACGTCGAGGTGATCGCAACCGGCGATCCGCTTCCCGCGTTCGAGTGGCAGTGTCCGCTGATGAGCCTGCCGCGCGCATTCAACACGACTCTGGAATCGATTCCGGCGCAGGTTCCGTATCTGCGGGCGCCGGACGACGCGCGCCAAAAGGCTGCGGCAATTGATCTCCCAGAGGGAATACTGCGCGTCGGCTTTGTTTCGAGCGGCAATCCGGATTTTGCCGACGACCGGCTGCGTTCTATTTCAGCCTCCACATTCTCGCCGCTGTTCCGAATCGAGGGCGTGCGGTTCTGTTCGCTGCAGTTTGGGCCAGCGGCGGCGCAGCTTCGCGAACTGAATGCGGAGATCGTCGATCTGGCGCCACACGTCCGCGACTTTGCAGACACGGCGGCGCTCATCGAACGGCTTGACCTCGTGATCAGCGTGGATACCGCGGTGGCGCACCTGGCAGGCGCATTAGCTAAGCCGGTATGGACGCTGCTGCCCTTTGCTCCCGATTGGCGCTGGATGCTCGATCGAGAGGACAGCCCGTGGTATCCGACGATGCGGCTGTTCCGGCAACCGAGCCAAGGCGATTGGGCGGCGGTGATCGAGCGAGTAGGCGAGAAATTAAGGAAGCTTGTGGCTGCGATCGGATCGTAGGCTCAGCATTTTCTGCGGAGTCACAGACATGACCACAAGCGCCCAGCTCGAACCTGCCGATTCGGCAAAGATTCAGGATCTGCTGACGCGGGCCGTGAACGCGCACAAGACGGCTCGACTGGAAGAGGCCAAGCAGCTTTACATCGAGATTCTTTCGATGGACGTGAGGCATGCGAAGAGTCTCTATGGGCTGGCGCTGATTGCGCACCAGGGCGGCAGCCTCGATGTCGCGACGAGCATGATGCGGCGGGCGATTGCAGCCGATCCGAGCGATGCCGCGTTTCATCGCGCCCTTGGCGCAGTTTTGCGCGATCAAAAAAAAGCGGACGAAGCGCTTGCAGCCTATGAAGCGGTGTTGCAGCTTGCGCCGAACGACGAGGAGTCGCACTTCAATCTGGGGGATATTCTTTTCGCCAAGGGCGATTTGACCGAGGCGGAACAACGCTTGAAGCGCTCCCTCGAACTAAGAGCGGACCGCAGCGCGTCGCACGAGATTCTCTTCCTTGTGTTGTGGCGGCAGGGCCGATTGGATGAGGCGCAGGCATCGCTTGAGCGTGCGCTGGCGCTGGAATGGAACAGCGCCGAGGGTCTGAAGCACATGGGAGGCCGGCTGGTGAAGAGCGGCGCCTCTGAGGCCGCGTGGATGTGTTTCGAGAGGGCGCTGGCGCTCAATCCAGAGGAAGCCGAGGCGCACAATGGCTTGGGCGTCTTGTTGCAGCAAAAAGGAAAGCTGGACGAAGCGGAAGCCAGTTTTCTTCGAGCGCTGGCCTGGAGGCCGGAGTTCGCGCAGGCGCAATGCAACCTCGGCAATGTTGCGCTGAAACGCAGACAGCTCGCGGAGGCGAGGCGGCGCTATGAGTGCGCGCTGGCGATCGATCCCCAGATGGCCGAAGCGCACAGCAACCTCGGTTCGATTTTGGTGGGCGAGCACAGATTCGAGGAAGCGCGACGCCACTACGATCGCGCACTCGAGTTAGCGCCGGCGCTCAACGACGCACTCTGGAATCGGTGCACGCTCGATCTGCTCGAGGGCAAGTTCGAGGCGGGATGGAAGGGCTACGAGGTGCGTCGTTCGATGGAGCAGATTCGGCCGCGCAGCTTTCCTCAGCCGATCTGGCGTGGCGAGCCATTGCATGGAGCGCGCATCCATTTGCACCAGGAGCAAGGGATAGGCGATACACTGCAGTTCCTGCGCTATGCCCCGCTCGTTCAGGCGTTGGGCGGGGTCGTGATTCTGGATGTGAAGCCGTCAATCGTGCGGCTGGCGAAGCAACTGCCCGGCGTCAACGAGGTGATCGCAAGCGGCGATCCGCTTCCCGCATGCGAGTGGCAGTGTCCGCTGATGAGCCTGCCCTTGGCGTTCAAAACATCGCTCGCATCGATTCCGACCCAGGCGCCGTATCTACGCGCGCCCGACGAAGCGCGACAGAAGGCGGCGAAGATTGAATTCCGCGATGCCTCGTTCCGCGTGGGCTTTGTGTGGAGAGGCAATCCAGAGTATCCCGATGACGCCCTGCGTTCGATGGCCTTGTCTACGTTCGCGCCGCTGTTGGGAGTCGAAGGCGTGCAGTTCTGTTCGCTGCAGTTTGGTGCGGCGGAGCAGCTTCGCGAACTGAATGCGGGGATCGTCGATCTGACGTCCGGCATTGTCGACTTTGCAGATACGGC
>DATHNJ010000177.1:0-15319 GCA_035486155.1 Occallatibacter sp.
TGATGCAGGAGAAGCGCGGCATGATGAAGGTCTGGAACGTCTGGCTCATCTTCGCTACGTTCATGCTTTCCATCCTCGGCACACTGCTCACGCGCTCCGGCCTCGTGCAATCCGTCCACGCCTTCGCGCAGTCGTCCATCGGAACCTGGTTTTACGTCTTCATGGTGATCGTGCTCGGCGTCTGCATCTTCACCTACATCCTGCAGCGCGATCATCTCAAGACCGACCATCACCTCGAATCACTCGTCAGCCGCGAGTCCAGCTTCCTCTTCAACAACCTCGTCCTGCTCACAGCCTGCTTTGTCATCCTTTGGGGCACTCTGTTCCCCATCATCAGCGAGTACGTGCAAGGGACAAAAGTCACAGTCGGCGCGCCGTTCTATAACCGCGTCGCCATCCCCATCGGACTCTTCCTGCTCTTTCTCACCGGCGTCGGTCCGCTGCTTCCCTGGCGCGCCACATCGCTGCGCTCTATTCGTCGCAACTTCATCGCCCCCTGCATCGCACTCTGGGCCACGGCCATAATCTGCCTCTTCGCCGGCGCCACGCCCTGGAAGAACGGCGCCTTTGACTCCGGAAACTTCTACGCGCTTGTCGGCTTCTCCGTCGCCGCAGGCGTCTTCACCGCCATCCTCTCCGAGTTCCTGCGCGGCGCCGCCGTCATCGCCAAGCAAACCCATCGCAATCTCTTCGCCGCCACGTGGCTCCTCACCCGACGCAACACCCGCCGCTACGGCGGATACATCATCCACATCGGCGTCGTCATCGTCGTGATCGGATTGTGCGGCTCGGCCTTCAATCGCAACGAAGAGCGCGAGCTCGCACTCCACGCCACGCTGCCCATCGGCCCCTACACCCTCGAAAACGTCGGCTTCACCCAGGACACGAATCCCAACTACGACTCCGAATACGCGCAGCTCGACGTCTACCGCAACGGCAAAAAGCTCTTTCAGATGACGCCCGAAAAGCGCGTCTATCTTGCCAGCCAGCAGCCGCAAACCATGGTCGCCATCCACTCCGTTCCGGGCTGGGACCTCTACGTCGTCTACGAAGGCATGAACCCCGACACCGGCCAGCCCATCATCAAAGCATTCCTCAATCCTCTCGTGAGCTGGATCTGGGCCGGCGTAGCCTTCATCGTCTTCGGCACCTTCATCGCCCTAACGCCATCTCTCTCACCAGCCACCGCATCTCTTCGCGTCCCCGCATCCAGCCCCGCAACAAGTCAGCCCGCCTTCAAAGGAGGCGACTGATGTCGGCTTCCGCTTTTGCGCTGCTTAAATCCGCACGAACATGGGTGCCCCAGGTCTCGCTTCTGAGACCTGGGAAAGCGTGGACCTCAAGAGATCGTTCAGTCACCCTCATCCTCAAATCCATCCAAGCCCTGCTTCTCGCCATCGCCCTCTGCTTCTCCGTCGGCGCAACCGACGCCGGCGCGCGCTTCAACAACCTCGGCCATCGCCTCATGTGCACCTGCGGCTGCGCGCAGCTCCTCGGCGAGTGCAACCACGTCGGCTGTCCCAACTCTGGCAGCATGCGCGATGAGCTCAGCGCCGCGATCGCCTCTGGCGCCACCGATCCACAGGTGCTCTCCAGCTTCTCCGCCAAATACGGCGTCACCGTGCTCGCCGCGCCGCCCACCGAAGGCTTCAGCCTCGTCGCATGGATTGCACCGTTCGCCGTCTTCGCCGCCGCGCTGCTCGGCACGATTCTTTTGATCCGCCACTGGTCCGTCGGCCGTACCGAAGCCCTAACCGCGCAATCCGCCGACCCGGCCGTTAGCGCCCTGCGCGATAAAATCCGCCGCGAAACGGAGGTCTCCCAACTATGACCGAAACTCAGGGACTCATCGCCGGCGCGTTACTCGCCGCCGTCCTCGGCATCTACACCTTCTGGCCCGACAACGTCTTCGCCAGCCAGCACGAGAAGACGCGCCTGGAATACCTGATCGAGCGCAAAGATCAGCTCTACGAAAATCTCCGCGACCTCAACTTCGAATACCGCGCCGGCAAATATCCTGAAGAAGACTTCTTGACCCAGCGAGATCTTCTTGAACGCGAAACAGCGGAGCTCATGGCCGAGATCGAATTCCTCCAGCAGCACGCATGAGCACGCAGCGGGCTTTTGCGAAGCCTCAGTCCGCACTCACATGGGTGTCCCACGTCTCGATTTGAGACGTGGGAAAGCAACGAACCAAAGAACGGAATCACACACAAAACAATGAACGCATCGAAGATCATCTCCGCGGCCCTCCTTTTCACCGCCGCCCTCGCCCACGCCGCCACCGTCACCGGAACCGTCATCGACAAAACCACCGGCAAACCCGCCTCGGGCGACACCGTCGTCCTGCTCGACGTGCAGGCCAACATGAGCGAGATCGCGCACGCCACAACGGATGCCAAAGGCGCCTACAAACTCAACGCGCCCGGCGCCGGTCCATACCTGATCCGCGTCACCCATCAGGGCGCTGGCTACTTCATCGCTGCGCCGCAAGGCAACCAGCCGGGCGACATCCCTGTCTACGACGTCGCCGCCAAAGTCGACGGCGTCTCCATCGAAGCCGACGTCTTCGAGATCGAAACCGACAACGGCCAGCTCCGCGTCACCGAGCGCTACTTCGTGCACAACACCAGCTCGCCGCCGCGCACCCAGTGGACGCCTAAATCCTTCGAGGTCGCCCTACCGCCCGACGCCACCATCGCCGGCGTCGCCGCGCAGCGCCCCACCGGCCTGCCCACCAGCGTCAAGCTAGACCCCACAGGCGCCAAGGGCCACTACGCCTTCAACTTCCCCATTCAGCCCGACGAAGGCGAAAAAGACACGCTCTTCCAGATCGAGTACACGCTCCCTTACTCGGGAAAGTTCACCTTCCATCCCAGTGAATCGCTCCGCACCCAGAGCGTCGGCGTGCTGATGCCCAAGAGCATGAACTTCTCCGATGCCAGCCCCAGCTTCCAGCCCGTGCAACAGGACCCAGGCGTTCTAACCTTCGTCGCCCGCAACGTCACGCCCAACGCGCAACTTGAGTTCACCGTCTCCGGCACGGGCTCCATGCCGCGCGAAGCCCAAAGCGGCCCAGGACCAGGCCCTCAGGGTCCGGGATCAGATCAGTCCTCGACCGCAACCCCCGGCAATACCCCCGGCGGCGGCATCGGAGAACCCATCAATACTCCCGATCCGCTCAACAAATATAAGTGGTGGATCTTGGGCGGCCTCGGACTGCTTTTCGTCGCTGCCGCCGGATTCCTGCTACGCAAGCCGCCCGCCGGCGCCACGCCAGCCTACGCTCCGACAGCGCCAGGCGCCGCCCACCCGGCAACAGCGTCAACGCCCGGTTTCGGCGGATACTCGGCGCCACTAGCGTCCACGCCCGCAGCGAAAAACGCCGCTCTGCTGAACGCGCTCAAGGAAGAACTCTTCGCGCTGGAAAGCGAAAAACTCTCCGGGACAATCACCGCCGAAGAGTACGCCGAGATCAAACCCGCGCTCGAAGTCGTTCTCAAGCGCGCCCTCAAGCGCACCTCATAGCAATTGCTGGCATAACGCCGCACCTAGGGTTCTTCGATGACGCCACCGAAAAGAGAACGTCCGCCTCAATCGGGCTCCGACCGCCGCGAGGAAACCCCTTTCGAGGCGCTTGCCAGCATCTGTTCGGTTCTGGTGGTGGGCCTATTCATTCTGACTTTCTTAGCTCAGAACTACCTCATTCCCTCGGGCTCGATGGAGAACACGCTGCTTGTGGGCGATCACCTGGTTGTCGACCAGATCACGCTCATGCCGCCCGCGTCGTGGATGCCGCTGATAAGATATCGCGAGCCGAAACGCGGCGATATAGTGGTCTTCCACAAGCCCGTTTATCAAGCCGGTATTGATGCGACTGACGCCGATGGGACGCCGCAGTACACTCCCCTGGTCAAGAGATTGATTGGCGTGCCCGGCGATCGTATTCATCTACGCAACGGGATTGTGATTGTGAATGGCGTCGCACAACCGGTGGGATTTGCGCAGCCGACGACGACGGATAACTTCAACGAATTCCTCGATGATTTTCCCGCAGTTCCCCCGTCGGAGGCGACTGGGGCCACAGAGTCGTGGGCTGTGAACTTCTCAAGTTATATCCATGACGGCGACCTGGTGGTTCCACCCGGCATGTACTTCATGATGGGCGACAACCGGCACAACAGCCTGGACTCGCGCTACTGGGGATTCGTGCCACGCGCCAACATACTTGGCCGTCCGCTCTTCAACTACTGGTCGTTCCAATCGACCGAGAACCAGCTTACACAGACCGGTCTTGCAGCCAAGTTGCAATGGTTCGGCCATGTCGCATTGCATTTCTTCACGGATACCCGCTGGAGCCGTACGCTGCACCCAACGCGTTAGCGTTTCTACGCGGAGACTCCCCGGCTTTTCGTAGGTACGATGGACGCTTCCTCTGCCCTCACACGAGCTTCACGGCAAGAATAGGTTGCAACCGGCTTACCGGACACAAATCTGACAACGCCATGCGAAGCCATTGCCTGGACGGCCAGTCCCTGTATCCTTTCCACAATGAAGACGCTGCTGCGCACGCTGCTCTATCTCGCTCTGATCGTCTGGCTCGGCGCTGAGATCTTCTTCCCCATCGTCGCCGCCATCACCTTCGGCACGCTGCAAGGCGACACGCACGTCGCAGGCGCCATCGTCGGCGCGCTCCTCCGCATCCTCCACAACATCGGTCTCGTCTCCGGCCTCGTCGCCCTGGCGTTGCTGGCCTTGGCCCCGGCATGGAATCTCTACAAACCGCGCACCGTGCTCGCGCCCATGATCTTGCTTGTTCTCATGTTGGCCTGCACGGTCTACTCTCAGTACGTCATCATCCCCGCCATGGAGCGCGACCGCATCGCTGCAGGCGGCGCCATCGACCTTCTGACCCCGGACGACCCCCACGTCGCTCACTTCAACAAGCTCCACAACCGCAGCGAGCACGTCGAAGCCGTCCTGCTCCTGCTCGGCATCGCAACAGTAGTCTTCATCGCACGCGCCGAATCAACCCCGCTCTAGACCGCGCGAAATTTAACAACAGGGCCCAGTCTCCCCCACGGATCAACACTGTTCTACAAGGCGAAAGCTGAGAAGGAGGGCTTCCAGCATGGGCCGTTTGATCGAGTGGAATCTGATCAGCCTCGATGGATACTTCGAGGGCGCGAAAAAGTGGGACCTCGAGTGGCACAACTACGTCTGGGACGCGGAGCTCGAGAAGTTCTCCCTCGATCAGCTTCACAAGGCGGGTATGCTTCTGTTCGGCCGCACCACGTACGAGGGCATGGTCGCTTACTGGAAGACTGCCGCAGGCCCGGTCGCCGAGCTGATGAACAGCCTGCCTAAAGTCGTCATCTCTCGCACCCTCAAACAGACCGACTGGAACAACACCCGCACCCTGCGCGGCGGCAGCGCCGAAGAGATCGCCCGGCTGAAGCGCGATGTCGAAAAAGACATCCTCGTCTTCGGCAGCGGCGCGCTTTCAGCCACGCTCATTCGCAACAATCTGTTCGATGAACTCCACATCGCGCTCGCCCCCGCGGTTCTAGGGCGAGGCGTTACTCTGTTCGGCCGTGATCTGCCGCGCCGGCGCTTCACCCTGCTCGAAGCGCGCCCGCTGCAGTCAGGCCTCGTCATACTGCGCTACGCTCCCAGTCCCGAAACAAATTGCGATTAAGCGCATTCCGTCGAGGTAGAAATATGGGATTGGAAGCGACTTGTATCTGTGACTGGAACGGCGCGAAAAGCGAAGCAAAGGCGTTCGTCGAGCCTCCCGAGCTGATTCTGCGCGGCGCAATACCGAGGCGCATTCCGCTCGCGAAGATAAAGCACGTTCGCGTCGACAACGGCCGCCTTTGCTTCCGGTACGAAAACGAGCCCGTGGCGCTGGAGTTAGGCGCGAAGCTCGCAGCCAAATGGGCTGCAACGCTGTTGAAGCCGCCGCCGAGTCTGGCGAAGAAGTTGGGCATCGCCGCCGAAACCACCGTGTGGTTGATTGGAAAAGCTGACGACGATGCCCTCAAGTCGGCTCTGACCGAAGCAAAGAAATTGTCTCGTCGGAGCGGCGACCTGATTGTCGCCCGCGTAGAAACGCCTGCCGACCTGGATCGGGCGCTGGCAAAATGCGCCGAGGCCCTGGCAGGTAGCGTGCCAATCTGGTTCGTCTATCGCAAAGGACCCGGCCACGCATTGAATGAATCTCTCGTCCGCTCCACCGCGCTCGCCAAAGGAATCGTGGACACAAAAGTAGCGGCAGTCTCGCCCGCTCTCACTGGCCTCCGCTTCATCAAGCGCAAGGGCTGAAGCTCATCGGATCGGCGCCCAACCATCCGAAATCGTGAAGCCCCTCCTGTATCATCGAAGAGGTCCTCGCGCGCTGTTCATCCTCCAGTAGGGCCCGTGGAAAGCAAATGAAAACTGGCATCATCGGCCTGCCGCAGGTGGGCAAGACTTCTCTATTCAAAATCCTGACCAAAGCCAAACTGGAAGATCGGGGATACTCGAATCCGCGTGAGGCGCACATCGGCGTAGCGCGCGTGCCGGACGACCGGCTCGACAAGCTCTCAGCGCTCTACTCGCCCAAGAAGACCACCTACGCGACCGTCGATTACGTCGACGTCGCCGCCATGAGCCAGGAGGCCTTGAAAGAAACTGCCTTCCTCACCAGTCTGCGCAACGTCGATGCGCTGATCCATGTGCTCCGCGCCTTCGAGGACGACTCCATTCCCCACGTCGGCGCCATCGATCCGCTGCGCGACGTCAAAAACGTCGAATTCGACCTGATGATCAGCGACCTGACGCAGGTAGAAAAGCGCCTGGAGCGCGTCGAGAAGGACATGAAAAAGGGCCGCACCAGCGACCTCGAGCGCGAACAAGCCCTCCTGCTGCGCTCCAAAGAAGCTCTGGAAAAAGAACAGCCGCTGCGCGAGCTCGAGATGACCACCGACGAGAAAAAGCTCATCAAAGGCTTCATGTTTCTCTCGCAAAAGCCTGTCCTGTATGTGGTCAACGTCAACGAGAGCACAACCCTCGGCGACGACCTCAATAAAGCCGTCGACAAGTACAAGCTGACCGAGATCGCCCAGCGCCCCGGCGCCGGCGCAACCGCCATCTGCGGCAAAGTCGAAGCCGAGCTCGCCGAGATGGACGAAGCCGAAGCCGCCGAATTCCTTTCCAGCTACGGCCTCCATGAGAGTGGTCTGGTCCGCCTGATCCGCAAAAGCTACGAACTCCTCGGCCTCATCAGCTTCTTCACCGCCGGCGAAGACGAGTGCCGCGCCTGGACCGTGCCCGCAGGCTCCAAAGCCCCGCAAGCCGCCGGCGCCATCCACTCCGACCTCGAACATCACTTCATTCGCGCCGAGACCATTCGCTGGGACAGCCTTCTATCCGCGGGCAGCGAAGCGGCCGCGCGCGCGCAAGGCATCCTGCGCCTTGAAGGCAAGGAGTACCTCGTGCAGGATGGCGACATACTCCATATCCGGCATAGCGGCTAATGATCAAACTCTCGATCGTCCTCGGCATTCTCGCCGCCCTGGCTGAAGTGGCAGGCGGTTTGGTGCTGGTGCGCGCGCGAGGAATCGAACGCTACCTCCGCTACTTCGTGGCTCTCGGCGCCGGCTTTCTCATGGCCGTTGCCCTGCTGGAGATGACGCCCGAAAGTCTGCGCCTCAGCCCGAGCCTTGGCCCGATTCTCATTATGGCCGGCTACTGTGCCGTTCACCTGCTCGAGCACACCATCGTCGCCCACTTTCACTACGGCGAAGAGACCCATCACGACGAATTCGTGTCGCACCACACCGGCTACTCGGTGCTCGCCGGTCTCGGCGTGCACGCCCTCTTCGACGGCGTGGCGATCGGTTCGGGATTCGCCGTCAACAACGCTCTCGGCTGGCTCATCTTCCTGGCCGTCTTTCTGCACAAGGCGCCGGAAGGCTTCACAATGGCCTCCGTGATGCTGGCCAGCGGTCAAAGTCGGACGACCGCCTTCTATTCCGCCGTAGCATTGGCGGGCGCAACGATGGCCGGAGTGCTGGTCATTGAACTCGTTCCGGCCTGGACACAGGTCGGACTCCCGATTTCAGCAGGCGTCGCGCTCTACGTAGGCGCAAGCGACCTGGTGCCCGAAGTGAACCGCGAACCAGGCATCCGCATGGCGCTGGTTTTCTTCGCAGGCGTCGCCGGCTTCCTGCTCCTGCGCATGCTTCTGCCCGCGCTTTGAAGCGCCCAAATCTTATCCCTGCGAGCGCAACGCGCCAACCGGAACCACATCCCGCCGCCGCGCCGCAGTTCCATTCAACACGCCGCGCACCGACTCCAGCACCCGCTCCGGCGTGATTAGCTTCATACACACCGCATCGTTGCAGGCCGAGTTCTTCTGGTTCGCCGCCGTAACGCAGGGCGAGCAGGACAGCTCCGCCCAGATCGCCTCCGTATTCCCAAGACTGCCGTAAAGCTTAGGCGTCTCCGGCCCAAACAACACAATCGACCGAATCGGCGCAATCGCCGAGAAATGAGCCGGCCCGCTGTCATTCGAAACCAACACTTCGGCAATGTTGTACAACGCATTGATGGCAATCAACTTATGCATACCGGCAAAGCTGCGGAAGCGCGCATGGTTCACCTTTTCCTGCATGCGCAAAGCCTCGGCGCGCTCGGCCGGCGAGCCGGTGATCAGCACCAGCACATCGTCCCACTCGTTGGCGATCATCGCCGCCAGCATGCAGTACCTGTCGCGGTCCCAGCGCCGCTGCGGCAGCAACTCGGAGCTGTTCGGATTGATCAAAACGACCCTGTGAAAATCCGGCCTGTACTCGGGATAGACCTGGCGGATCAAACCTCGAACGAACTCCTTTTCGTCCTCCGTAACCGGCTGGATGGGAACCCGGATCTCCTCATCGGAGACGAAGGTCTTCGAATAAGGAACCTCAGGTTTGGGCGCCAGAAGGGCGTTCACCATGCAGATGAAGTTCTTTGCCATGTGAATATGCCCGTTATAGTTCACCCGATGCGTGAGCATCTCTCCGCGATAAAGCCCCTCGGCGTGAAATCGATGAAAACCCACGCGCCGCTTGGCCCCGGACAGCCCCGTAAGCAGGCCGGAATACCGCGAGAACAGCTCCATATCCACGACCGTGTCGATCTTGGCCTTGCGCACCCAGCGTAAAAAACGGAGCGTATCCAGAGCCAGCGCAAAGAGGCTGGTCTCGCGGATGGTGACGATGTTCCCCTCTGGCACCGTGGGCAGAAGCCGCAGACAATCCACGTTGCGTTCAAAGATAAGGAAGAAGATCTCCGCGCCCAGTTCCCGCTTGGTCTTTTCCAGGGCGGGATTGGCGATCACAGTCGAGCCCATCTCCGAGAGCTCGACAAACAGAACACGCTGCGGCTTCTCCGGACCCTTTGGCGTTCCCAGCAGGCGGACCAGCATTGTTCCCACAAAACACATCGGGATACCAATCCAGTAGTCGACTGCCCGCATGGTCTTTAACTTCATGGCGCTAACCTTTGACATCTAAAATCGACCGGACCGGTAAACCTGTTGCGAGAAAATGTGTCTAAGCCTAGAGAGGGATGGCGGAGCCGCGAACAATTCAAAGCCATTTTTCCTCAATAGATTCGAAAATAGGGTCCACTTGCGTCCAGTACAATCCGGATTATAGTTTGCTGGAAAATGCATTCCAACGGCGTAGCGACAGCGGCTTGGTTACTCCAGTTGTCCATCGATCCAGGAATGTTCCAGTCTCGCGCCAAGGGTTTATCTCTCTCCCACCCTCGACGAAAGCGGATTGCAGCATATCTCCCTCGCTGCGCAAGGCCCTGTTTTTTGAGGTAGGACGTGAGTAGGTGAATATTTTTCGTGGACGAGTATTGGGGCTTCTTTTTGCCTTTTCCATCCTCGCCTTTCTTGTTACCGGCTATCACCCCGGCGCCGAGGACGACACCGTCTACGTGACGGCTGTAAAAGCAGACCTCAATCCCGCGCTATACCCGCACGATTCCGACTTCTTTAAGCTTCAGCTGCGCTCTTCCATCTTCAATCCGGCGATGTCGGCCTTCATCCGGACAACCCACATCCCCGTGTCATGGGCTGAGCTGCTCTGGCAGTTTCTCTCCATCTTCCTGATTCTCGCCGCCAGTTGGACCATCCTCCGCCAGCTCTTCGAAGAGGAGATTGCGCGATGGGCGGGGATCGCCATGCTCGCCGCGATGTGTACCTTGCCCGTGGCAGGCACAGCGCTCTACATTGTCGATCAATATCTGCACCCGCGCGCTCTGGCTGCGGCGTTGATCCTGTTCAGCGTTTCGGGAATCATGGCCGGCAGGCGATGGGTCGCCTTTCCTCTATTGGCCACGGCCTTTGTTGTCCACCCGCTGATGGGCGCGTTAGGCGTCTCTTTTTGCTGTATCTTGACCCTTACTCTGCACGAGCCTCTTCAAGTCCGCTTGCGCGAGCTATGGGAACGGCCGGTCGCCGAATATACGACTTCGGCTTTCATCTTTCTCCCTTTCGGATGGCTGATAGAACCGCCCTCTCCTATCTGGCTCAAAGCCATGGCGACACGCCACTGGTTCCGGCTCTACCAATGGACCTGGTATGAGTGGCTGGGCGCCATCGGACCCCTTGTGATCTTCTGGATCGTCTCGCGCGTCGCCCAAAGACGCGGCGAGATCAAGCTGGCTCGCTTCGCCACCGCAATTTTGTTCTACGGAATCTTTCAGCAAGCCGTGGCCATGATCCTTCTGGGCCCGAAAGAGCTCATCGTCTTCAGCGCCCTCGAGCCCATGCGCTATCTGCATCTGGTGTATGTCTTCATGGCTCTCATTCTGGGCGCCTATCTCGGCAGGTACGTCCTCCGCGCACAGGTCTGGCGCTGGGCGCTCTTTCTCCTGGTGGCCAACGGCGCGATGTTCTTAGTTCAACGCCAGCTCTTCGCTTCAACCGAGCATTTGGAGCTGCCCGGCGTCGCCTCGCAGAACCCGTGGCTGCAATCCTTCGCATGGATCCGCGAAAACACGCCTACCAGCGCTTACTTTGTGCTCGATCCGAATTACATGGTCGCGCCGCAAGAGGATAATCACAGCTTCCGAGCGCTGGCCGAGCGCAGCCAGCTGGTCGATGCAATCAAAGACACCGCCGTCATCTCCAAAGTCCCCAGCCTTGGTCCAACCTGGGACGAGCAGGTCTCCGCGCAGGCCGGATGGACCCATTTCAAGCTCGCCGACTTCGAACGCCTCAAATCCGGCTTCGGCGTGAACTGGGCTCTGGTCTCCTACCCCGCAACCGCAGGACTCGACTGCCATTGGCACAATGACCTGCTCGCGGTCTGCCAGATCCCCTGAATCTCAAATCTTGTTCCTCGAGTCTTGCCAACTCCAATCCTGAATCGGCCCACAAATCGCAACACGCCCACGAAGTATTTTGCGCCATGAGGGTGTGTCGCGCAGAATGGATGGGAGCCACGTTTCCCGGTACGGAGTCCGGCTGATGCTGAACCTTAGCCAGCGCCTGATCTTAGGCTGCATTCTGCTCGCTGCTTGCACCCTCGGCCTGATAGCCATCGCGCGTCCCGCGCTCGAGGCTGCAGGCATGGGGCGTCTTGCACTCGCATTCGCCGGCGTCTCCCTGCTCATCTGCCTCGCAACTCTCTTTTTCGTTCTGCGCCCCATCCGCGCCGTAGCCCGCGACGCCAGGATGATCGCCCAGGGCAACCTCGAGCACCGCGTCGATTGGAGCAGCCACGACAGCTTCGGCGTCATTGCCGGCGAACTGAACCGCATCGCCGTGCGCCTGCGCGATCTGCGCGACAGCGAAGCAGGCCGCAAACAGATGGAGTTCCAGCTCTCCGACGCGGTCCTCCAATCGATCTTCGAGCCCATCATCGTCACCGACGGCAAGGGACACGTGCTCAAGGTCAATCAGGCGGCAGCCGAAATATTAGGCGAGGCCGCCGGCGATCGCATGGCGCTGACGACGACTCCGGGGGGCGGAAAGATTCTGAGCGCGATTCGCGACGCCGTATCGATGCAGAAAGCGGTAGCCGCCGAGGGCGAAGCCGCGATGCTGCCCATGCGCATCGGCAAACAAGAACGCAGCTATCGCCTCCGCACCACGCCCATGCGCGACTCCGACGGCAGGCTCCTCGGCACAGTCACCACTCTCGAAGACGTCACCAGCCTGCAGGACACCGACCGGTTCAAGACCCAATTCATCGCGGTTGCCAGCCGCAAGCTGCGCGATCCCCTGCTGCAGTTGCGGCGCGGCCTCTACGCCCTGAGCCAGGGCTTCGGCGGCCCGCTGGCGCCGCTGCAAAGCGAGCTGGTTGCTGCGGCCAGCAACGAATCGGAAAAGCTCAATGAACTGATGACCGATCTGATCGATGTCGCGGAGCTCGACACCGGCAAACGCGAACTGCATCCCGACAAGCTGCGGCCCTTGCCCTTACTGAACGAAGCCCGTGACCGTTTTTGTGAAGAAGCCTCGGCGAAACGCATTCGCATGGAAGTAAGCGCCTTCGCGGATCTGTCCTTTGTCCAGGCCGACCGTCAGGCCGTCCGCTCCATCTTCGACAACCTGCTGTCCAATGCGATCCGCTACACGCCGCCCGACGGCGAAATTCTTCTCGCTGCCGAAGAGATCAAGAATTTTGTCCAGTTCACGGTGCGCGACACCGGCCGCGGCATTGAGGCCGATCGGCTAGGCAAACTCTTCGATCGTTTCAACTCTTTCTCTGACACCGGAACAGGTCTCGGCCTCGCGCTCGTGCGGCGTTTCGTCGAATCGCTCGGCGGCCAGATCGCCGTCGAGAGCCGCCTCGGCCATGGAACTACCTTTCGTTTCACCTTGCCCGTGGCTGTCGTCGAAACAGTCCAACATCCGGTCGAGGTGGGCTGAGCAATGGCCGAAATCGAGCTCGAACGACAGCAGGAGCCAGCCAGGCTCCGCATCTACCTCGGCGCCGCTCCAGGCGTGGGCAAGACCTATCACATGCTCAACGACGCCGCGTTGAAGCGCAAGCAGGGCGTGGATGTTGCAATCGGCCTCGTCGAAACGCACGGCCGCAAAGAGACCGCTGAGCAGATTCGCGACCTTGAGATCATTCCCCAACGGCTGATTCCCTACCACGGCGTCGAGCTCAAAGAGATGGACGTCGACGCGATCATCGCCCGCCATCCCGATACGGTCATCGTCGACGAGCTGGCCCACACTAACGTCCCCGGCAGCAAGAACCGTAAGCGATACGAGGATGTCCTGGAACTGCTCGATCACGGCATCAACGTGATGACCGCCGTGAATATCCAGCATGTGGAGACGCTCAACGACGCGGTAAACCGCTCCGCCAACACCGTCATTCGCGAAACCGTTCCCGACAGCTTCGTGAAGCGCGCCGATGAAGTCATCAACGTCGACATCACCGTGGAAGAGCTGCGCTCGCGCCTGCGCGAAGGCAAGATCTACGCGGCGGAAAAAGTCGAGCAGTCGCTGGCCAACTTCTTCCGTAAAGGCAATCTCAACCTGCTGCGCGAGCTGTCATTGCGGGCCACGGCCGAGCAGGTCAGCTCACGCGCCGCCGACTATCGTCGCACCCAGGGTCTCGAACAGGCGCCCGTTCCCGACAAAGTCATGGTCTGCCTGAGCACCCGGCCGGGCACCGAACGGCTGATCCGCGTAGGCTCCCGCGTCGCCGGGCGCCTGGCGACCAATTGGTACGCGGTCTATGTGGCCCAGCCGGAAGAGAACAAAGGCCACGAAGACCCGGAGGCCTATCAACGCATCGAGGAATACAAAAGTATGGCGCGCGACCTCGGCGCAAAGGTAGTCATCCTGCACGACAAGAATGTCTCCGACGCGCTCATTCGCTTCGCGCAGCAGGAGAGCATCTCGCACGTCATCTTCGGCCAGCCCGTGCGTTCCCGCTTCGACATCCTCATCCGCGGCTCTGTGCTCAACAAATTCCTCTCCCAGATTCGCGACGTCACCGTCCAGGTAGTGCCGATGCACAAGCCCCTGCGCAAAGCCTAAGCTACCCCAAGCTTCGCCGCCGCAAGCGCCGTTCCCTCCACGCGCGCGCGAATCTTGGCGAACGCCACATCTCTCGCCGTCGACGTGTCATCGGCAAAAGGCGAAAATCCGCAATCGTCCGTGCTCCCCAACTGATCGAGAGGAATAATCCCCGCCGCCTCCAGCACGCGATCGCGCACCTCCTCCGGCGTTTCAATGCGCGCGGAGATGGGATCGATCACGCCGACAAACACCTTGCGATTCTTCCCCACAAGATCGGCAATCAGGCGCAGCACGCGCGGCCGATCCGGCTCGCTCGCAAGCTGCAGATAGAACCGGCCCACATTCATCGCAAACAGCGCCGGCAAGAATCCCGCATAGTCCACATCCGCCGAATGCGTCGAATCATGATCGCCCCCAGGACAGACATGCACGCCGATGCGCCTGCGCTGCTCATCTGAAAAACGCTCCAGCACGCGGTTATTCAAATCCACAAAGCTCTTCAACAGTCCGCCGCTCGGATCGAGCTTCAGCGACAAGCGTCCTTCCGTGAAATCGATCTGCACCGTCTCCGCGCCCGCCGTAAATGCGGAGACGATGTCGGCGACAGCCTCGGCGATCAGATCCTCGAGAAACGCCTCGCGTGGATAGTCCTTGATCCCGACCGCCGGATAAAGAAGGCTCAGCGCCGAAGCCGAGATCACCGCTTGTTTCAGCGGTCGCGTCGCCAACGATTTCGCGCGCTGCAGATATCCGCCCGCATAGTTTCCATACCGGAACGGCCCCTGCGTCAACCGGGGAAGCTGGCGCGTATGTCCATCTTTGAAAGGAATGACAACGCCATCGGAAGCAAGATTCGTCAGCCTTTCCAGCGGATACGTCGCGAAGCTCGACTTGCGCTGCTCGCCGTCAGTGATGACCGGCGAACCGGTGGCCTCGAAGCGCTGCAGCGTGTCGCGCACGGCGTCCTCGTAGGCCTGATCGAGCGACTCAGTGGAGACGCTCCCTGCTGCATGGCCTTGAATTGCCCGGAGCAACTCGGGCGGCCGCGGAATGCTGCCGATCGGTTCGGTCGGAATGCTCATGGGCGCGAGTCTAGACGGCGCCGTGCGGCCAGACAATCAACCAATCGATGGAGGCGACGCAGCTACTCGCAGAAAACCTTCACCCGCGTAGAATTCCCGTCTTTCCCATCCACGTCCACCGTCAGATCCTCGAGATGATCGATCAGCTCCTCGAGATTCTCCGGCTTGATCTGCGACAGCGTAATCGGCACGCCATGCTTGGTGAACGCTT
>DATHNJ010000178.1:0-7896 GCA_035486155.1 Occallatibacter sp.
ACCCGCCAGCCGGCCTTGTGCAGATGAATGAGCGATGGGAGGGTCACGATCACGGACGGATCGTGCGCCGAGAAGAAGGAGCAGGGAGACAGGATCAGCGACGCCCAGCGCAGGTTCAATTTTTCCGCAACCAGCGGAGCGGCGAAGACCACTTCTCCGGCCAGCATCAGGTCGGCGCCCTTCGCGGCTGCGAGCAGATCGTCGTAGGTGGGGCGCAGATGCGGCAGAACGAGCTTGCGAAACAGAATCTCGGGGCCGGTTCGCAGGTTTTCGCACTGTCCGATCAGCGTGGAATCCGTCGGATCCCAGTCGGGCCTGATGGGATGGAACTTCATGCCGAGCTGCTCGACTCGTCCGCGATAAAACTCAGTCGAGGCGATCGTGACGGCGTGGCCTCGGCGCGTGAGCTCTGCGCCGAGCGCGAGGCACGGATGCAGATCGCCGAGCGAGCCCATCGTGGCGAATAAGATCTTCTTTGGCGCCGCGGTCACAGCGCAGCTACTCGGTTCCATCTCATGTCAATCAACAATCGACAGGCTATCGCAATTCCCTTTGCACGTGCTCGCGGCCGTAGAGCGCAAAAGTGCGCTCCATAATCTAGAGGCATCTCAAATTTCTGTCGCAAGCCGGCGTCTCTCTAGAAACCTTCGCACCGAGTCGTCGCGTTCAAGGCCGATGGCCACGTCGTAGGCATGATGGGCTTCGGCGAGCCGTCCGGCGCGAGCCAGCAGCTCCGCCTTTGCCGCCCACCAAGGTTGATACTCGGCCAGGCGCGGATCGCCGGCGAGGGGCTCGAGCGCGTCCAGACCGGCGCCGGCGCCGTGAAGCTCTGCGATCGCCAATGCGCGATTGATGGCCACTACCGGCGAATGCGCATATTCAAACAGCGCATCGTAGAGCTGCACGATCTCTTCCCAATTGGCGCGACCTGTGCGGCGGCGTTCGATATGCGCGGACTGAATGGCCGCCTCCAATTGATATCGTCCCGGCGCTTTGGCCGCGCAGGCGCGCAAGAGTAGTTGCTCAGCCTCATCGATCATCGGCCAGCTCCAGTCTTCTAAGCGCTGCTCGGCCATCGGCACGTATTCGCCTTGCTGGTCGCGTCGCGCGCGGCGGCGCGATTCGGCGTAAAGCATGAGCGCGAGCAGGCCCATGGCTTCCGGTTCGCCGGGCGCCAGCTCAGTGACAAGCCTGCAGAGATAGATCGATTCTTCTGCCAGGTCGCGTCGCGCCACATCGGTTCCGAACGCATCCTGCCATCCTTCGGCGAATGCGGCGTAGATGGCGTCGAGCACAGCTCCGAGGCGATCGTGCAGTTCTTCGCGCTGGGGAATGCGCAGAGGAATGCCAGCCTGGCGAATCTTCTGCTTGGCGCGCACCAGACGCTGACCCATCGTGGCCGGAGAGATGAGAAATGCCGACGCGATGCGCGCAGCATCGAGACCGAGCACTGCCTGCAACATCAGCGGGGCGCGAATGCCGACATCGATGGCCGGATGCGTACAGGCGAACATGAGGCCGAGACGCTGATCGGGAAAGTCGGATTCGCGGGCCGCGGCAGCAAGGCTGTCGGCCATCTGCTCGATCTCGTCCGATCCCACTTCGCGTATTTGGCCGCGGACTTTGTCGAGAAATTTGCGACGGGCAACGGTGAGCAGCCATGCTTCAGGGTTTGCGGGGCAGCCATTCCGCGGCCAGTCGGCGAGCGCGGCGGCGAATGCGTCAGACAATGCATCCTCTGCCGCGTCCACGTCGCGCGTGCGGGCAGCAAGGTATGCGACGAGTTTTCCGTAGCTGCGGCGCGCAACCGCATCGGCTGTGTTGCGCGCCTGCAGACTGCTATCGTGCAACGTCATTGGCTGTAAGTTGACGCGTCCCAGATAGCCCGCACTTCGACCACTCCGTGGCCAACGCCGGGGCAGCGACCTGCCCAGGAGAGCGCGGCGTCGAGATCAGGCACGTCGATCAGATAATAGCCGCCGAGTTGCTCCTTCGAATCGGCGAAAGGCCCGTCGAGAATCTGCGTTTTGCCGTTGGTCGTGCGCAATGTTGTTGCGGTGGAGCCAGGCCGCAGACGATTGGAGCCTTTGAGAACGCCTGCCTCTTGCAGCGCCTTGCCGTAGGCCGCGTACGCGCCGACACCCTGCTTTTGTTGTTCAGGCGTCATCTTGTTCCAGCCGCTCTCATCAGAGTAAAGCGTGAGTAGGTATTGCATGGAAATCTCCCTCGGTTTGAATTGTAGGCGGCGCTTTAGACCGCTTAATCCCATGACGCGGAGGATTGCGGCTTTTCGACATTTCGATTACGCAGAAATAATAAAAAGGCCAAACTATAAATGCGCTTTCTTCTGTGGGCAGGCCAGCCCAGGAACATGGGAACCGGCCCCGGAAGCAGAGCGTATGAGACGTTAGCAGACGGTTTATATGGGCGAGGTAGGCTGGTCTGCGTGGCGCCGTCTAATCCGGCGGGTTAGCTTCGCGGTTGGTCGTAATCAATTACGGTTGTTTCGGAGGTCGTGAAATGTTTTCCTCTTTTGTTCGATCCATTCCATTTTGTCTCTCCATCGGTTTAGCGGGTGCTACTTGTCAACCGGTTGCGGCGGCGCAGGATGCGCAAATGGGCGGCATGGCGCACATGTCGGGGCATATGTATATGACTGCGCCACGGCCGATGCAACCTGGGGATCAGCAGAAGGCGGATGCAGTAGTGGCCGCAGCGAAAGAGGCGATGGCGCCGTACAAGGACTACCAGAAGGCTCTCGCGGATGGATATGAGATCTTTCTGCCGAATGTGCCGCAGCCGGTCTATCACTTCACAAAGGCGGAGTATGGACTGGAAGCGCGTCACAGCTTCGATCCTCTCAAGCCGACATCTTTGCTCTACAAAAAGACCGCGGATGGCTATCAGCTTGTGGGCGCCATGTACACGGATCGCGTAAGCGCCAGCGAGGACGAGATCAACGAGCGCATTCCGTTGAGCGTTGCACGCTGGCACCAGCATGTGAACTTCTGCAAGGCGCCGGAGGGACAGAAGGCCGAGTACTTTGGGCCCGATGCGAAGTTCGGATTGCTTGGGTCAATCACGACAAAGGAAGAGTGCGATGCTGCGGGCGGCGTCTTTTTGCAGCACATCTTCGGCTGGATGGTTCATGTGTATCCGTACGAGACAGATGCGAAGAAGATCTGGGCGACGGATGACGACAATGGCCATGACAACATGGATCACTCCGCGATGCCTGGCATGAAAATGAACTAAGTATGTGAGTTAAGCCTCATGGCTACCACGCAAGTGGTAGAAACCGCAACTATTCGCGCTGTCTCACATCTAAACAATCAAGTGGAGAAACGCGATGGATAAGGTTAAATCCCTTTTGGATCGATCGGCGATTCCGCTGGATCGTGCTGTACTTTGCCTGGACTGCAACTGCGTGAGTGATGCGAACCGGCAATGCCCGGCCTGCTCCTCAAGCGCTTTGATGAACTTGAGCGTGGTGCTGAACCGCGATGCGCATGTGGAGTTCGCTTACGAGCGGGAGCTCGTGGCGGCATAAGCCCCGTTTTCGACGCAGCGCCCGCTGCGTCTGCCTCATCTTGAACTTCTATTTGCAGATCAGTTTCAGGCGCCAGCGGCTACGCGCTGGAGCAGGCCGAGGTCGGCCGCTACACGCTCAAGGCGCGTGCGCGTACTTGCGTCCGGTGGAACGAGCGGGAGCCTCAGGTGCTCGCCACATTTGCCCATCAGGCTTAGCACGGTCTTGACCGGCGCCGGATTGGCGTCCCAGAAGTTCGCTTCAAACAGCGTCTCGTACTTGGTTTCGATGGAACGCGCAGTGGACCAGTCGTTGCTCAGCGCGGCGCGAATCATCTTGCCCACTTCGGCGGGCGCCTCGTTCGAAGCCACGCTGATGAGCCCGTGGGCGCCGATGCCGATTGTGGCAAGCGCGAGGTTATCGTCGCCGGAGAAGACCTTGAACGAACGCGGCAGACGATGAATCAGTTTGCCAATCTGCGCGAGGTTGCCGCTGGCTTCCTTGATGGCCTGAATGTTCGATGCGGCTTCGGCAAGACGGACGACGGTCAGCGGATCAAGGTTCGCCGCGGTGCGGCCGGGCACGTTGTAGACGCAGACAGGAATGGGATCGACGGCCTGCGCCAAGGCCAGAAAGTGCCGGTACTGGCCTTCCTGGTTGGGCTTGTTGTAGTAGGGATTGGCGGAGAGGATCACGTCGACGCCGCGAATCTGGCTGAGCAGCGAAGCATGGCGCAAAAGCGTTCGCGTCGCGTTATGTGTGCATCCAGCCCAGATGGGGACGCGTCCAGCGGCGGCATCAATGACGATGCGGATCGCATCGAGCCACTCGTCTTCATCTAGCGTTGCGGCCTCGCCGGTCGAGCCGCAGGCCACGATGAAGTCGATGCCCGACTCGATCTGCCAGTGCACAAGCGCCCGCAGCGCCTGCTCATCGATCGCGCCATCCGCCCTGAAGGGCGTGACAATTGCGGTGCCGCAACCCGTCGTTTCCATCATCAGTGAGTGTATACCCGACGGGCTTTGGATGAGGCGGATTGTCCGTGGGCGAGGCCGATTTCGGGGCCTGTCATTGACTACAAGCTTTGCGGCGCGGCTTACTTCGCATCGATAGACTACATCTATCGCTGCCATCTGAACGATCGATTTTAAAAGAGTATGCCGCGCCGTTTATGGTGGATTGGTACGCACTACTTTAGGAGAAAAGCATGGCAGGCGAAAGCAAGTGCCCGTTTTCGGGCCGGACCTCCGGACCCAGCAACCACGACTGGTGGCCGAACCAACTGGATCTTGGGGTGCTCCACCAGCATTCGACGCTGTCCGATCCGATGGACGGCGATTTTGACTACGCCAAGGAATTCAAAAGCCTCGATCTGGATGCCGTCATTAAGGACCTTCATGCCCTGATGACGGACTCGCAGGATTGGTGGCCGGCCGATTTTGGCCACTATGGTCCGCTGTTCATTCGCATGGCGTGGCATAGCGCGGGCACGTATCGCATTGGCGATGGCCGTGGCGGCGCCGGCGCGGGACAGCAGCGTTTTGCGCCTCTCAATAGCTGGCCTGACAACGTGAACCTGGACAAGGCGCGCCGCTTGCTGTGGCCGATCAAGCAGAAGTACGGGCGGAAGATCTCCTGGGCCGATCTACTGATTCTTACCGGCAACGTGGCGCTGGAATCGATGGGCTTCAAGACGTTTGGTTATGGCGGCGGCCGCGTGGATACGTGGGAGCCCGAGCAGGACGTGTTTTGGGGACCGGAAGGCAAGTGGCTGGCGGATGAGCGCTACAGCGGCGAGCGCGAGTTGCAAGGTGGCCTAGCTGCGGTGCAGATGGGTTTGATCTACGTGAATCCGGAGGGGCCGAACGGAAACCCCGATCCCGCGGCGGCGGCGAAAGATATTCGCGAGACGTTCCGCCGTATGGCGATGAACGATGAAGAGACAGTGGCGTTGATTGCGGGCGGGCATAGCTTCGGCAAGACGCACGGCGCCGGCGATGCGAAGTTGGTTGAGGCTGAGCCGGAAGGAGCGCCGATCGAGCAGCAGGGGCTGGGCTGGAAGAACAGTTTCGGCAAAGGAAAGGGCGGCGACACGACCTCAAGCGGTTTGGAGGTCACCTGGACCACGACGCCTACGAAGTGGAGCAACAATTTCTTCGAGAACCTGTTTGGCTACGAGTGGGAGCTCACCAAGAGCCCAGCCGGCGCGCACCAGTGGAAGCCAAAGGGAGAGGCCGGCGCAGGCTCTGTGCCTGATGCTCACGATTCCTCCAAGCGTCGTGGGCCTTCCATGCTGACGACGGATCTCGCGTTGCGCGTCGATCCCATCTACGAAAAGATTTCGCGGCGCTTCCATGAGCATCCGGATCAGTTTGCCGACGCCTTTGCGCGGGCGTGGTTCAAGCTGACGCATCGCGACATGGGACCGGTCGAGCTTTATCTGGGGCCGCTTGTTCCCAAGGAGACGCTGTCGTGGCAAGATCCGATTCCGGCCGTCAATCATCCGCTGATCGGCGATGCGGATATCACGGCTCTGAAGGCGAAGATTCTGGCCAGCGGGCTGTCGGTTTCGCAACTGGTTTCGACGGCGTGGGCGTCGGCATCGACCTTCCGCGGCTCGGATAAGCGCGGCGGCGCCAACGGCGCGCGTGTCCGACTGGCTCCGCAAAAGGATTGGGCAGTCAACCAGCCAGTGGAACTGGCCAAGGCGCTGTCGACGCTCGAGACGATCCAAAAGGAGTTCAACGCCTCGCAGTCCGGCGGAAAGAAGGTCTCGCTAGCCGATCTGATCGTGCTTAGCGGAGATGCAGCTATTGAGAAGGCGGCGAAGGCAGCCGGTTTTGACGTCAAGATTCCTTTCACTCCGGGAAGGATGGACGCTTCGCAAGAGCAGACCGACGTTGAGTCCTTCGAAGCGCTTGAGCCGGCGGCGGATGGGTTCCGCAACTACTCCAACGGCAAGCAGCAGCGCCTGTCGCCGGAGGAGTTTCTGGTGGATCGCGCCCAGTTGTTGAAGCTGACGGCGCCGGAGATGACGGTGCTTGTAGGCGGCCTGCGAGTCCTGGGCGCCAATGCCGGCAACTCACCGCACGGCGTCTTCACCAAGCAGGCAGGAACGCTGACGAACGACTTCTTCGTGAACCTGCTGGACATGGGCACGGAGTGGCAGCCGTTAGACGGCGCGAAGACCGTGTACGAGGGACGAGACCGGAAGACGAACGCGGTGAAGTGGACGGGAACGCGCGTCGACCTGATCTTTGGCTCGCACTCGCAGCTGCGCGCCCTGGCGGAAGTCTACGCGTGCTCAGACTCGAAGCAGAAGTTTGTGAAGGATTTTGTCGCCGCGTGGACCAAGGTGATGAATCACGATCGCTTTGATCTGGTGGCTTAGTGGCTCAATAGTGGGACGGCATTTCAAGGCTAACTTGAAATGCCGTCTTACTCAATCTGCGACGCCTCAGATGCGCGTTGGATAAGTCCCATTTACCGGCTGTCTTTCGAGTAACTGCCGCAGGCCTTCATGCCCAGTCAATTTTGATTGAATCGTTACTGTATTTATTACTTTATAAATAAACTATTAAGTTAACGTACCGCCTTCGTTGTCCCCTCGATAACATCTTTCGACCACCTTCGCAATCCCAATCACGAAAGAACTTCTTGATTACCAATGTTTACCGCGTTAGTGGTACTCATGGTTCTTTCGCGCGGTGATATGATTCAGCGGAATCACAACAAGAAGAATCAATCTGTCTCTGCAGCAAGCGAATCCGTGTGTGCGAAGCGGTCTGCAGAACATGAGCTGTGAACTGTTTCATTTTTTCGATAGGATGGGCCCCTCATGTTTTCCATGCCTTGGTTTCTTGCTCCATCGAGCGGCGGAGCCTTCTCGATCTGCGTCCCGCGTCGCCTGAAGAATCGCAGCCTGTTGCTGGCGCGTCGCGCATCGTTCTGGATATTGATGCTGACCGCGTGTGTCGCGGCCTCTGCGCAGCCGGCATTGCAGACGCTCAGCCACAATGTTCGCCAAGAAGTCGTGAGCCACAAGGCGGCGTTTGTCAACGCCCTGCCTGCTGATCAACAACTGCACCTCTCTATCGTGCTGCCGTTGCGCAATCAGGCGCAGTTGACGGCTCTTCTGGGCCGTCTCTACGATCCTTCGAGTCCTGACTACAGGAAATTCCTCACCGTCGACCAGTTTGCCGCGCAGTTCGGCGCTACCGCAAGCGACTATCAATCGGTCGTCGCGTTCGCGCAAGCCAATGGTTTGACCGTTACGGAGAATCACGCGAACCGGCTCGTAGTGCCGGTTGAGGGTAGCGTCGCGCAGATCAATCAAGTGTTCAATGTCACGATGGGCTCGTATCAGC
>DATHNJ010000179.1:0-10765 GCA_035486155.1 Occallatibacter sp.
CGGCTGCAACTTTTGTACTGTCGGCAGTTAAGGAATCTGGCGCGTGCAGGGTGAATCGCACTTCGCGGTGGGTTCGCTCCACGCGGAGGGCGTGCGCCAGCTCCAGCTTCTGCCCGGCGCGGCCGGCGAGAGCGAGCTGGCGGAGGGATTCGGTAGCGGCGAAGTCGAGAGCGCTGCCGAGTTGGTCCGCCGCATGGCGAAGCAGGCGGCGCTGCAGGGCGGGTGAAAGCTCAGCAAGTCGAGTCACGTCAATGGCGAGTCCTTCGGTCGCGGCCCGGCCGCCGCCGCGCACCGGACGGCCCGGCAAGATGAGCTGCGGAGCGATGCGGGCCACTTCGGCTTGCCACGCGGCCTCTTCGTCGCGCGCCAGCTCGGCCATCTGCACCAGATGTTCGCGCAGGCGCGGGTTCCAGGATTCGAGCAGCGGCAGCAGCTCGTGGCGGATGCGGTTGCGGGTGAAAGCGCGATCGCGATTGGAGGAGTCTTCTCGCCACGGCTGGTTCCGTCCGCGGAGAAAGGCTTCGATTTCGGCGCGAGTCGTGTTGAGCAGCGGACGGAGAATCCTTCCCCCTTCCAGGGTCTCGAGCTTTGGGTGAATGCCCGATAGACCCTCCGTCCACGCGCCGCGCAGGAATTTGGCGAGGACGGTTTCGGCCTGGTCATCGAGGGTGTGCGCTGTAGCGATTGCATCGAGCAGCCCTTTGGACAAGAGTTGTCGAAACCAGGCGTAGCGCAGCCGGCGAGCGGCTTCTTCGATGGACTCGTTGTGCGCTGAAGCTTCGGCGGCGACATCGACGCGGGCATGATGGAACGGGACGTCGAGTTTTTCGGCGAGGGCTTGCGCGAATGCAAGATCGGCGTCTGCTTCGTCGCCGCGCAGGCCGTGATGGAGATGTGCGGCTTGAAGAACCAGCCCTAGTTCCCTGCCCTTTTCACGATTTCGCTCGGCCAGCGCGCACAAAAGCGCGACCGAGTCGGCCCCGCCGGAAAGACCGACGACAACCCGCATGCCGGGACGCAGGAGTTTTGTGTCGAGCGCGAGAGAGGCAGGCACGAAAAGAATGATACGGGCGCGAGGGACTCAGAGGCGAAGGGATTGAGGGAACAGCCTCCTATACTGGGGCGACATGTTGAAGACGCGCAAGACCACAGAAGCCGATGCCGAGTTGATTGCTGCGCATCGCCATGCGATGTTTGCGGAGATGGGAAAGAGCGAAGCGACGGCTCTGGACGAGATGCGGAGCAATTTTGTGCCGTGGGTAGAGCAGATGATCGGCACGGGCAAGTATGTCGGCTGGATTGTGGAGGAGAATGAGCGGCCGGTGGCGTCGAGCGGTTTCTTCGAACTGGAATGGCCTCCGCATCCGCTCGATCCGGCAGGCGAACATCGCGGCTATCTGCTGAACTTCTGGGTCGAGCCGGAGTATCGCGGGCGCGGGTTGGCGCGTGAACTGGTGCGCGAGGGGCTGGCCGAGTCGCGCCGGCGCGGAATATGGGTGACGGCGTTGCACGCATCAGACGCGGGACGGCGCCTATATGAACCGATGGGATTCAAAGCGACCAACGAGATGTACTTGATCGATCAAACGCCGGAGTAGTCCTTCCATTTGCCGCATGAGAGCCACACGCGGCAAGGCCGGCGGCGCCGATGTATACTCCACCAGTTATGCAGGTATTTGTTCTTCTTCCCGCCGCGGGCCTCGGCACTCGGATGGCCGGACCGCAGCCTAAGCAGTTTCTGTCGCTCGACGGCGTGCCGATCCTGATTCACTCGCTGCGCGCCTTTGCCTCGGTTCCCCGCGTGACCGGGATCTATGTCGCGGTGCGCAAACCGGAGATGGAGCGCGTCGAAGCCCAGGTCGCCGAGCATGGCTTTGCCGGTAAGGTGCGCATGGTTGAAGGCGGCGACAACCGGCAGGAGTCCGTGGCGCATGCGCTGGCTGCTGTGCCAGCGACGCCGGATGACATTGTCCTGGTCCATGACGCTGTGCGGCCGCTGATCGACGCGGCCACGATCGAGCGGACCATCGACGCCGTCGTCCAGCACGGCGCCGCAATCGTCGGCCTCCCGGCCGTCGACACCATCAAGCAGGTGGAGCGCACGGCGCATGGGGCGCTGATCACTTCGACGATTCCGCGCGAATTCATCGTGCAGGCGCAGACGCCGCAGGGATTTCGCTACGAGCTGCTGCAGAAAGCCTTCGCCGAAGCCACCGCGGACGGCTTTGTGGGCACCGATGAGGCGTCCGTGGTGGAGCGCGCAGGACTTCCGGTAGCCGTGGTCCCCGGTTCTCAGGTTAATCTGAAGATCACGCAGCCGGGCGATCTGGAGCTGGCCGAATTTTATCTTCGCCAGCGAGCCCGTTAAGCCCGGCTTCGCCTCGAGCTCGTTTTCGCGCGCTCGCAGGCGCACTAGCATTTCGTTCGGGCACGGAGACCGCTCACCGCAACTATGGACACACGGATCGGATTTGGCTGGGACTCTCATGAATTCAAGCCGGGGGTGCCGCTGCGTATCGGCGGCATGACGCTGGATTATCCGGAGGGTCTGGCGGGACACTCGGATGGCGACGTGCTGCTGCACGCAGTAACCGACGCGTTGTTGGGGTCGGTCGCGGCGGGCGACATCGGAAGCTTCTTTCCGCCCGGCGATCCGCGATGGAAGGATGCCGACTCGGCGATCTTTCTGAAGCTGGCCCTCGAAGAGCTAATGAATGCGGGCTACCGCATCGTAAATGTAGACACGTCGCTGGTGCTGAAGGCGCCGAAGATCGGCCCCATAGCCGGCGACATGCGCGCGCGCGTAGCGGAGCTGTTGGGCGTGGAGCTCAATCAGGTCAGCATCAAGGCAAAAACCCCCGAGGGACTGAACCTGGACAACGTGGCGCAGTGCCACGCCGTCGTGCTGGTGGAGCGCGTGACAGACACGGATGGCCTGAAGAGCATGAGCGCGGTAATCGAAAGCCAGAAGCAGCTTGAGGACGTCGTCGACGATCTGCTGGCCTCAGTGCACGGCGTGCCGAAGAAACGACCCATCGCGCCGGTTTACGACACCGAGGACATTACGTAAAAGCAGTAGTCGGACAGCAAGTTTGGCCCCACCGCAGAATCAAGCCGAGATTAACTGGCTGAAGATGTCGGGCAGATTCACGTAGAGCGGCGTCCCCTTCACTTCCAGACGCGCGGATTCCACCCATTCGGCGCCACGGCACATGCGGCCGCTGCGCGTCTTGGGATCGACGATCCAAACCGTCTCCACACCCATCTTGCGATAATCCTGTGCTCGTTCTTGGGTATCTGAGTAGCTGTCGTCGGAGGAAAGAATCTCGATGATGAGTAGCGGCGGGACAACAACTACATCAGGCTGGGCGACAAGGGGGAGCAATGCGAGATCCGGAATCCGCACCCGCGTCGGTGAGACACGGACTCGCTGTTCCGTAACAACTTGAACTCCCCAATCTTGTTCGTGGTTCCCAAACCAGTGGGCCAGGAGCGCCTGCACCCGTGCGTGCTCGTACTTACCCACGTTGCGCCCCCTCACCTCACCGTCCACGTACTCGCAGTCCGGCCTGTAGCTGGTGCTGAGATACTCGTGGAGCGGGATGTGAATAACGGTCGCCATATGCAGGAATGGTAGCATGATTCCTATTCTCGAAAGAGCTCGTTTGCGCTGCAAATACGCACCGCCAAGAGGTCGTTATTCCAATGCTCCTGCGTCGCGCAGCACTCCTGAATATAGTGCTTTCTTGCGTCCTAACCTGCGGCGCCGAATCCCCTGATTGGCGAACGCCCACCGAGATCAGCGATTACAAAACAACGCCAGACTACTCCGAAACAGTCGCGTATCTCGAGCGACTCGCTGCGGCGGCGCCCAGCCAGGTGAAGATTGAGAATTTCGGCAAGACCGGCGAGGGACGCGATCTGAAGATCGTGATCGCCTCGAAGGATGGCGTCTTTGATCCGGCGGCGATTCACGCTTCCGGACGGGCGATCCTGCTGGTGCAGAATTCGATCCACGCCGGAGAGATGGATGGAAAAGACTCGTGCCTGGCTCTGCTTCGCGATCTGGTCCAAGACAAAGACGGCGCGAAGCGCTTGCTGGATCATGTGGTCTTCGTGTTCATTCCGGTCTACAACATCGATGGGCACGAGCGGCGCTCAGCCTACAACCGCATCAATCAAAATGGCCCGGAGATCATCGGCTGGCGCGGCAACGGGACGAACATCAATCTCAACCGCGATTACATGAAGGCCGACGCGCCGGAGACGCGGGCGTTTCTGAAGATGTTTCATCGCTGGATGCCGGACTTCTTTGTCGACGATCACGTGACCGACGGTGCGGATTTTCAATATGACGTCACATTCAGTGCAGACGCCACGCCCGACGTGGCGCCGGAGACGGCGAAGTGGCTGCGCGATACGGTGACTCCTGAGTTGGAGCGCCAACTGGATGCCGCGGGACATGTGGCCTTCCCCAATCTGATCAATCTCAACGACGACACCGACCCCGCGAAGGGTCTTAACACTATGGACAATCCGCCACGCTTCTCGACCGGGCAGATGATTCTCGAAAATCGGCCGGGACTGCTGGTTGAGCTGCACATGTTGAAGGACTACAAGACGCGCGTGACCGGCAACTACGAGATTCTGCGCGCGCTTCTAGAGGTGATGAATCGCGACACGGCGAAGCTGGTCGCGCTCAACAAGCAGGCTGACTCCGATGCGGCGAAACTGGGTGCGCACGCACTCGGCAATGCGCAGTTCCCTCTCGCGATTGGATGGACCGAGGAGACGACACCCGTGGTGTTTCGCGGCTACCAGTACAAGCGCGCGCTGAGCGAGGTCTCGGGAACGATGTGGGTCAGTTATACGCACGAGCCGTGGAACACGACGTTGCCCCTGGCGAATACGCCGAAGATCACGCTTTCGACTACTCCGCCCGCGGCGTACATCATTCCGCCGCAGTGGACGCGCGTGATCGACGTGCTGGCGGCGCACGACATCGCGGTGCGCCGCACTTCTGCCGCGTGGACCGGCAAAGTCGAGCGCTACCACTGTTCGGGCATGGAATGGCAAGGGCCGCCCTTTGAGGGACATCATCCGATCTTTGCCGGCGAGAACCCAGGTGCAGAGCCGGGACGGTTCGGCGCCTGCGCGCTGACGACGGAGAGCATGACATTTCCCGCAGGATCGGTTGTGGTGGCGCTCGATCAGCGCTTATCGAAAGTGGCGATCCAGTGGTTGGAGCCCGCAGCGCCGGATTCGGCGCTGCGCTGGGGATTCTTCGACCCGATCTTTGAACAGCGGGAGTACGGCGAGGCCTATGTGCTGGAAAAGCTGGCGCGCGAAAACATGGAGAAAGACCCGGCGCTCAAGGCGGAGTTCGAGCGGCGTGTGCAATCCGACCCGCGTTTCGCGGCCAGCCCTGAGGCGCGACTGGAGTTTTTCTACGATCGCTCGCCGTGGGGACAGGCAAATCGCGTGGGCGAATATCCAGTGGGACGGCTGCTCTCGCTGGAGGGCGTGCCGCTGGAGTAGACCGGCCCAAAATTCCGTTGCAGTTTAGCGCGATTCGCCGTAGTGTGGCGGGGAGTCTTCATCCCATTTTGGAGCCTACGCATGCATCTGGCGCTTCTACTGTTGCAGAGCACCCCCATCGATCCCGAGCAGGCCAAGAGGATCGCGATGACGTTTCTCGCCGTGCTGCCGATCATCATTCTTGTCGGATACACCGTCCTCATTGTGCCGTTCTGGTTTATCTGCAAAAAGGCCGGCTTTTCGCCATGGCTTTCGCTGATCAACGTGATTCCGTTAGGAAACATCATCCTCATTTATGTGCTGGCGTTCGCTGAGTGGAAGATCAGGCCGGCGTTTCCTCAGCAGATCCCCTATCCATATCCGCCTCCGCCGCCGCCGCAGAGCTAACCTGCCGACGCTCTTCGCTGGTCCAATGCTTTAGCATCGAAGAGGAACATCCTTGATCGATGGCTGAAGAAAACCTCTCCCGCTCCTCCGCTCCTCGCGTTCGTTTCGCGCCATCCCCCACAGGCTTTTTGCATGTGGGCAGCGCGCGCACGTTCATCTTCAATTGGCTTTATGCCCGCCACAACCAGGGAACGATGGTGCTGCGCCTGGACGACACCGACGTCGAGCGCAACACCGAAGCCAGCGTTCAGTCGATCTTTGAAGGGCTGCGCTGGCTAGGCCTGGACTGGGACGAGGAGTACAAACAATCTGAGCGGCTCGATCTTCATCGCAAGGCAGCCCAGGAGATTTTTGCACGCGATTTGGCGTATCGCGACTTCACGCCGGCGCATACCGGCGAAGACGTGCAGTCTGGAGCTCAGGGAGCATGGCTGTTCAATCCCGGCATGCGCGAGCTGAGCCGCGAAGAGAGCGACCGCCGCGCCGCAGCGGGCGAACCCTTCGCCTTGCGCTATCGCGTGCCGCGCGGAGCGGATCGCTCTTTGCGCTTCACCGACGGCGTGTACGGCGAGCAGACAAAGCTGGCCGATGAGGTTGAGGACTTCGCACTGCTGCGGTCGGACGGAAATCCAACCTACCATCTCGCCTCATGCGTCGATGACGCCGATCTGCGCATCAGCCACATCATTCGCGGACAGGATCACCTGACGAACACCTTCAAGCACCTGTTGATCTTTGAAGGCCTCGGCGTCTCGGCGCCGCAGTTCGCGCACTTGCCCCTTCTAGTCGCGCCTGATGGCGCGAAGCTGTCCAAGCGCAAGCATGGACCGGTGGTGAGCGTGACGACCTATCGCGACGCCGGATTCCTGCCACAGGCGTTTATCAATTTTCTGTGCCTGCTGGGCTGGTCGCCGAAGAACGATCGCGAGTTTATGGCGCTCGATGAACTGAAAGAGTTGTTCACGATCGAGGGTGTGAATCGCGCCAACGCAGTGGTGAATTTTAAAGATGACGACCCGTTCGATCCCAAGGCCGTGTGGCTGAACGGCGAGCATCTGCGGGCGCTGCCCATCGAAGAGCTGAGCGCTCAGCTCGCGCCGTTCTTTGCCAAAGCCGGACTCAAAGCATCGGACGAGAAGCTGCTGGCCGTAGCGCCGCTGATTCGCGAGCGCATTCGGCTTTTGGGCGAGGCGCCGGCCGCAGCTGATTTTTTCTTTGTCGATGAGTTGGCGCCGTACGATCCGGTGGAATTGATCCCGCAAAAAGGCGATGCGATGCTGGCGCGGCGCGTGCTCGAAAAGGCGCGAGAGGTGTTAGCTACGGCGGCGTTCGATCATGACTCGCTCGACCAGGCATTGCGCGAAGCGGCGGCAGCGCTTGGATTGAAAGCCGGACCGATGTTTCAACCGATCCGCGTCGCCGTCTGCGGACGAAAAAATGCGCCGCCGCTATTTGAAACCATGATTGTGCTGGGCCGCGAAACGTGTCTTGCCCGCATCCAAAAGGCCGAAGCAAGTCTTACAGCGTTAGCATAGGAATATTGAGAATGACCGACGCCAATACAGCCGTTACCCCATCGAACTCTGAATCCCGCCCTGCTTCGAATTTTCTGCGCGATCAGATCGCCGAAGATGTGCGCACCAAGAAGTACGGTGATGCCGTGGTGCAGACGCGATTCCCTCCCGAACCCAACGGCTATCTCCATATCGGACACGCCAAGGCGATTTGCATTAGTTTTGGCCTTGCGGATGAGTTTGGCGGAAAGACGAACCTGCGCTTCGACGACACCAATCCTGAAAAAGAAGAGCAGGAGTACGTCGACGCGATTCAGAAGGACATTCGCTGGCTGGGCTACGAATGGGAGCGACTCTGTTTCGCGTCGGATTACTTCGGACAGCTCTACGAGTGGGCGATCAAACTCATCAAGGAAGGCAAAGCCTACGTCGACGATCTGACGGCCGACGAGATTCGCCAGTATCGCGGCACGCTGACGGAACCGGGCAAGAACAGCCCGTATCGCAATCGGACCGCAGAGGAAAACCTCGACCTGTTTGCGCGCATGAAAAAGGGCGAGTTCCCCGATGGCTCGCACGTGCTGCGCGCCAAGATCGATATGGCCTCGCCCAACATGAACATGCGCGACCCGGTGATGTACCGCATCCTGCATGCGACGCATCATCGCACCGGCGACGAGTGGTGCATCTATCCGATGTACGACTATGCGCATGGCCAGTCGGACTCGATCGAGCACGTGACGCACTCGATGTGCAGTCTTGAGTTCGCCGATCACCAGCCGCTCTATCGCTGGTTTATCGAGCAGTTGGGCATCTTCCCTTCGCAGCAGATTGAATTCGATCGCCTCAATTTCACTTACACGCTGCTTTCCAAACGGAAGCTGTTGCAGCTGGTTCAGGAGGGCCATGTCTCCGGATGGGATGACCCCCGCATGCCCACCATCAGCGGCCTCCGCCGTCGTGGCTTCACCGCCGAGGCTCTGCGCGCTCTGGTGTCGTTTCTCGGCGCATCCCGCACGAATGTCGTACAGGACATCGAACTGCTCGAGCACTACCAGCGCGACGACCTGAACCGGCATGCACGCCGCGCCATGGCTGTGTTGCGCCCCCTCAAGCTGGTGATCGACAACTACCCGGAAGGCAAAGAAGAATTGGTCGAGGTCGCCAACAATCCTGAGGATCCGGCTGCAGGCGTGCGCCAGGTTCCCTTCTCGCGCGAGGTCTACATCGAGCAGGATGATTTTCGCGAAGTTCCACCGCCGAAGTATTACCGGCTGTCGCCGGGCAAAGAAGTGCGGTTGCGCAACGCATATTTCGTGACTGCGCAGAGTGTGGTGAAAGACGCCGACGGCAACATCGTCGAGGTGCATTGCACGTATGACCCAGCCAGCCGCGGCGGCAACTCGCCCGATGGGCGCAAGGTGAAGTCGACGATTCATTGGGTGTCTGTGGCGCATGCGCTCGATGCCGAGGTTCGCCTCTACGACAAGCTCTTCAACACGCCCGACCCGAGTGATGTCGAAGAGGGCAAAACATTCCTCGACAATCTCAATCCCAACTCGTTGGAAGTTGTGAGCAGCGCAAAGCTGGAGCCTTCGTTGGCTGCAGCGCAACCTGGCCATCGATTCCAGTTTGAGCGCGTCGGCTATTTCTGCGCCGATCCGGATTCCACTCCAGCAAAGCTTGTATTCAATCGGACGCTGGCGCTGAAGGATTCGTGGGCGAAGATTGAGAAGAAGGCTGGAGCTTAGCCGCCTGCGGTGGGGCAGACGCTTGCTACCGCTCGCAAGATGGCCTAAATGCGCGTCAACTGCGGCAATGCATCGAAATGGGCGTCCCGCGCAAACAAGACCAGTGAGTGTTGCAGAACGAGAGCCGCGATCCACATGTCGTTCGTCGGAATGGGCGTGCCTTGCTTTCGAAGCTGCCGATAGATATTCGCGTAATGGTGCGTGGTTTGATCGTCGGGATAGACTATGCGAACGCCTGGCTTGAGTAGGAATCGGCGGAGCACGGATTCGTTGCGCGGCCCTTGCGTGCCTACCGCAAAACCAGCGCGCAGCTCGCCGACAACGATAAAAGGCAACCAAACTTCATCGGCTTGCTCGACCTTATCGATAACCGAGGCATCGCCGCGGCAGAGGTCGGTATAGCGGTTTGTATCAAGCGCTAACCTCATGCCATTACTTCAGACGATTTCTGTTCTCGCATGCAACGTAACTCACCGCCACATTGCCTCGTCGATCGTATCTTGCGCCGCCAGGGCTTCCGAGAAGGCAGCATCCCTTCGCCATGTTCCCGCAATATCGTGAAGATCGCGCTGGCGGATTCGGCGCCCGCTCAAGCCGGCGCCGCGCGCCAGAGCTTCAATCGCCACCTCGTTCAAGCTCTTGCCTTGCTCGTCGGCCGATGAGCGAAGAGCAGCATCGAGATAGTCCGGAACATTGCGAATGGTGTACTGCATGCATTCATTGTAGGCAGTGCAGGCAGAAGATGCAAGCAAAACCACCCTGCATATTCCTGGCTAGGCAAGTTCAAGAATCAATGACCTTTAATTGCCGATCACGTCGATCGGCACAGTAATCGTCTTGGGCGGCATGCAGGCGTTTTGATCGCATGCCTGGTAGCGTAGGCTCGCCTGCACCAGATGATTGCCGCGCGCGGCGATGAGTTTCGTCTGAATCGCAAACTCGCCGGTATACACGCTAAGCTTTGTGGCCGGATCGAGCGGCAGAGTGAAATCGGCGCCGTCCGGATAAGTAGCTGAAGCGAGCCGCACACCCGCCGACTCCGGAACGGAGAAAACCGTCGGGATCAGATAATCCTCTTTAGGCGTGTGTGAGTTGATGTGAAATCCTTGCGCGATGCGGAAGTGCAGTTCGACCGGCTGCGGCTTCCCGGCTGGTATCGTGACCTGCTCAGGAAACAGATATTCGACCGGCGCGCCATGCCCGATCGAGCGGTTGGTCGAATCGGCCATGGGAATCTGACCTTGCGCAGCACAAATATTAACCAGCGCACTAAAACCTACGGCCGCTTTCAACACACTGGCCCAGCTCATTCGCCCAGCGCCTTGCGGATGTTGCCTTCCAGATCAGCCTTCGAGGTGAGGCCCATCTCGGCGGCGACGACGTTGCCGTTGCGATCGATGAAGTAGGAGGTGGGCAGCGCGTCGAGCCCGCCATACGGCTTGTCGAGCGAGCCTCCGTTGATCAGGACTGGGTACTGCATGTGCTCGTCGTGTGCGAATTTTGCGATGTCGTGTTTCTCTTCAACGAGCTTCTTCTGGTCATCGAGATCGAGATCGTCGGCCGAGACGCCAAGGA
>DATHNJ010000180.1:0-21738 GCA_035486155.1 Occallatibacter sp.
CCGACGATCTCGATCACGTGAAGCTCACGCCGACTACGATCGGCGCAGGCGCGCGCATTGGCAGCCACGAGATTGTGCTTGGAGGAACGAATGTTCCTGACGGACAAGTAGTGGGCAACTTCCCTGCGGATCGCAAATAGGCCACTAAGGATCGCGCTCGGCTGCGCATGCTAACCTGAGCTTTCATCTGTATTGGAGCGCTTGTTTTGCAATCCGCGGCCTTCACGTTTGCCCTGTTCGAATTCGTTCTGCTCATCTTCTCTCTGAGCTTTCATGAGTGCGCTCATGCGTGGGTGGCTTCGCGTTTGGGCGATCAGACGGCGCGCCTGGAAGGCCGCGTTACGCTCAACCCGATGTACCACGTCGATCCGGTCGGCACGCTGCTGTTTCCCGGCCTCGCCATCTTCGGCCCACTCATCGGATTCGGCATGTTCGGCGGCATGCTGATCGGCTGGGCCAAGCCGACGCCGGTCATCAGCCGCAACTTCAAGAAGATTCGCCGCGATGAGAATCTCGTGACCCTTGCCGGTCCGTTTTCAAACCTGCTTCTCATGGTCGTGGCGCTGGCCGTATTGCTCGTTATCTGTCATGTCGTACCGGGAACGGAGCAATCGCCCAGCGGCCGCGAGATCGTGGTCTATGCGTTTCACCTCAGCCTGCTCAACGGCGTCAATCCCACGCTGGAAGCGATCGTGCTGCTTGGCGTATCCGCCATTCAGATCAACCTGTCCCTCTTTGTCTTCAATCTCTTTCCGATTCCTCCGCTGGACGGCAGCCGCCTGCTGCGCAATACGCTTCCGTATAACGCCATGCAGGCCTACGATCGCATTCCCTACTGGATCAGCTGGCTGCTCATGATCTTGATCGGCGGCTACATCATGCGGCTGTTTCTTGGTCCGGCGTTTGCGGTGGTGTCTTACGTGCTGACGCACGGTTAGACCGCGCGCACGCCCGCTACAATAGAGCCAGCCATCCTTTGACGGAAACACGGCTTTATCTCAAAACGACTCCGGAAACGCATCAGAAGAATGCCCGACCAACCTACAAACTCCCGCCCGCGTGTTTTGAGCGGCATGCGCCCTACGGGCAAGCTCCACCTCGGCAACTACATGGGCGCCTTGGCCAACTGGGTCAAGCTGCAGGACTCGGGTCAGTACGACTGCTACTTCTTTATTGCCGACATCCACGCACTGACGACCGACTACGCCGACACTTCGAAGATTGCACCCAACGTCAAAGAGGTCGCTTACGATTTCCTGGCTGCGGGACTCGACCCGAAGCGCAGCACGATCTTTATACAGAGCCATGTGAAGCAACACTTCGAGCTGCCTATGTATCTCGGCATGATCTCGCCGCTCGGCTGGCTGGAGCGCGTGCCCAGCTACAAGGAGATGCAGGAGAACCTCGAGCACAAGGACCTGACGACTTACGGGTTTCTTGGATATCCGGTGCTGATGGCGTCCGACATTCTGCTCTACCAGCCTAAGTATGTGCCGGTGGGTCAGGATCAGCAGGCGCATGTGGAGCTCACGCGGGAGCTGGCGCGGCGGTTTAATCATTTCTACCAGCTCGACGGCCGCGAAGTTTTGCCCGAGCCCGATGTCCTGCTGACGCCATCGCCCAAGCTGCCCGGCACGGACGGGCGCAAGATGTCGAAAAGCTATGGCAACACCATCGAGCTTTCCGATCCGGAGCCTGTGGTTCGTCAGAAGCTCAAGACCATGGTGACCGATCCGGCCCGAATTCGACGCAAAGATCCCGGGGATCCGGACAAATGCCCGGTCGGAGACCTGCACAAGGTCTTCTCGACGCCGGAGACGCTGGCCAAGGTCTATGACGGCTGCCGTTCCGCCGGCATCGGATGTATTGAGTGCAAAGGCTGGGCGGCTGACGCGCTGGTCCAAGTCTTGAATCCGATTCAGGAGCGGCGGGCCAAGCTTCGCGAGGACGAGGTCGAGGCTATTCTCGACGAGGGATCGCAGCGAGCCTTCGCGCGGGCCGAGCAGACGATGGTCGAAGTGCGCGCGGCGATGAAGATGCCCGCCTGATTCTCACCGCACATCAGGCCCGCACGGCGCCCACACAGTGATAGAAGAGTTAGAGACCGCAGTGACCCAAGATTCCCCCAACCCGAACACTCTTTCCGCCGAAGCCGAGCGCGAGACGCCTGGCGCGCCTGTTCGAGAGCCCGCGCCTCCGTCTGCGCCGATCCACGAGCCGGAGCCCGGCCTTGTCCCTTTGTCCGACCCTGAGCCTCCGGAGGAGCCGAATCCCGATCCCGAGCCGGACGAAGACGCGCCGCAGAAGGCGACCGATGCTTTGACTGAAGGCCAGTCCGCTGAGCACGCAACTCCTCCTCCGCTGGTGCTGACCTCGCCGCCGGCTCCGGCTGACAAACCGGCCAAGCCTGCTCCCAAGCCGAAGAAGGCCGAGGAGCAACAGGCCGAAGAATCGCCGTTCTCGGTCACTGTCGGCGCTGTCTACGACGGGCCGCTCGATCTGCTGCTGGACCTGATTCGCAAGCAGGACATCGACATCTACGACATCCCGATTGCGAAGATCACGGCGCAGTTTCTGGCCTACGTGAACCAGCTCAAGTCGAGCGATGTCGATGTGGCGGGCGAGTTCATCTATACCGCATCGCTGCTGATCCACATCAAGAGCAAGATGCTGTTGCCGCGCATGCCTTCAGGTCCCGACGACGCGGCGGAAGACCCACGTCGCGAGCTGGTGGAGCGGCTGCTGGAGCACGAGCGCTTCAAAAACGCCGCGCAGATGCTGCAGCAGAAGCAGATGTTGGAAGCCGCGACCTGGACTAACCCCGGCATCCGCGAGTTCAAGGATGATGTCTCCGCTGAGCCGGAGATCGCCGCCGACACCGATGATCTGGTGCGCATCTTCCGCGACATCCTGGACCGCATACGCACGCGGCCCGTCTTCAACGTGAATGAGGATGCGGTCACGGTCGGCCAGATGATCCAATATCTGGGCCGCCGCATGGCGATCGAAGACAAGCCGATTGCGCTGCGCCGCCTGCTGAGCCACACCAAGTCCGAGCGGGCGCTGGTGGCGATGTTCCTGGCGCTGCTCGAACTGGTCCGGCTGCAGGCGGTTCTGCTGCGTCAGGACCGCGCTTTCTCCGAGATCTTTATCAAGAAGCACACCGGCTTCGACTCGGTGATGAACGAGAGCCTGGCTCGGGACGACTGGCAAGACTAGGTCGTATCGGTACGTAAGAGCTGTTACAGAGAGCTGGAGACAGGGAACGGCGCTTCGGCTGGAGCCTCTGTCTTTTCGGGCAGCGCCACGGGCCGGCTACCAAGGCGCCAAATTGACGGTTTTTGGCGGCATTCGGCTGCTCAATCGCGCTTATTTGGCGTTATTTGGCGTCATAATTTCTGTGAATCTGTGAAACTGTGGGAACGCCGAATGTTGATTCTGTTTAAGTTGCGCCAGATTTTCCACAGTCTCACAGTTTCACAGGAGTTTTTTTCCTTCTTCGAACAGTGAGCCGATGCAGGACACGCGTGTAATTGATTCGACCCCATAGATTTTCAAATGTCCTTTCCAATTCCATGGTGCGACAGGCCATGGAAATTCCGTGCAAGCCAGTTTCGGCATTCGATGTTATAACTTACGTTATATTAACCTTGAAGGATGCCCCAATGGCTACTGCAACTAAGATCATCGCGATCGGCAACTCCGTGGGAGTGATTCTTCCCAAAGAGACCATGGCTCGGCTCAACGTGCAAAAGGGTGACACACTCTACATCACTCAAGACACGCAGGGTATCCGCCTTGTTCCCTACGATGAGGAGTTTGCGAAGCAGATGGAGGCGGCGCGCGAAGTGATGCGCGAGAATCGTGACGTACTGCAACGGCTGGCGGAGTGAACGAACCAATCTGGATTCGGCGGGATGTCGTGTTGGCCATGCATGAGGAAGTGCTTGTTTTGCATGGCGGGCCAAGCGGAGTGCGCGATTTGGGTCTGCTTGAATCGGCCCTCGGCAGGCCGAAGAACCTACTCACTTATTCCGAAGAGCCTGTATCGCTCGCCCGTCTTGCCGCAGCCTATGCAAAAGCGATCGTGTCGAACCATCCATTCGTTGACGGAAATGAGCGAACTGCCTTTACGGTTTCCGTCACATTTATCAAATTGAATGGGCTGGAACTAACGGCGCCGAAAGAGGACCGCGTCATGGTTTTCTGGAGGCTCGCTGCCGGTGAAATAAGCGAAACCCAGCTCGCCGACTGGTTCGATCACAATACGGCGCCGCGCTGATCTGATTTCTGAGTAACATTCCGGGCGGCTCGATGCTCGCTTGCGACAGCGGACCCAGGGCGTTGCCCTGGGCTATTTTCCCGCGACCTCTACGTGTGGTCTGTCAGTTCGTATCACCTATGTCACCACGATGAGTCGCGCCCTTTCAAAACTAAGGCTGCTTCGAAGATTCGTCAGGCACTGCCTTAACCCCTTCGCAATTCCTCGCCTTTCTTCGCCAAATTCATCTTCCGTTCATCGGGCTGGGATATCCATGTTGAGTCTGGCCTGTGCCGCCCCTCACGCCACCGGACTGTCTTCCACCTCAAGATCGGAGTTTCTAAATGGCTGATATCGCAACTACAGCCGGCGCTGTTCCTCATGGCGGATCGCTTCTCGACAAGAAAATGGGCAAATCTTCCGCATGGATCAGCGGCGCCGTTGTGCTTATCGCGCTGGTCGGCGGACTCGCCTATGTCGGGTTCCATATTGCAGGCGACCTGGGTGGCGTAGCCGCCAGCAGCACCTGGGCTTACATTCTGCTGGGCGTGGCGCTGCTGATCGCTCTCGCTTTCGAGTTTGTCAACGGATTCCACGACACCGCTAACGCCGTGGCCACGGTCATCTACACGCACTCGCTCGAGCCCAACGTTGCTGTTGTCTGGTCGGGGCTCTGCAACCTGACCGGCGTGCTTACATCGGCGGGCGGCGTGGCCTTCACCATCATCACGCTGCTGCCGGTTGAACTGATCCTCAAGGTCAGCTCCGGCGCGGGGTTCGCCATGGTCTTCGCGTTGCTGATTGCCGCGATTCTCTGGAACCTCGGCACCTGGTGGCTGGGTCTTCCGGCATCTTCGACTCACACCATGACCGGCTCGATTATCGGCGTGGGCGTGGCCAACCAGTTGATGTCGAACTCCGCAGCCGGAACTTCGGGCGTGGACTGGGCGCAGGCCACCAAGGTCTTCCAGGTTCTGCTGATTTCGCCGCTCGTGGGATTCGGCTGCGCAGCGCTGCTGTTCCTGGTCATGAAGATGTTCGTGAAGTACCCCGCGCTGTACGAGGCGCCGAAAGACAACACGCCTCCACCGTGGCCTATCCGCATGCTGCTGATCCTGACCTGCACGGGCGTCAGCTTCTTCCATGGCTCGAACGACGGACAGAAGGGCATGGGTCTGATCATGCTCATTCTGATCGGCACGGTTCCGACAGCTTATGCGTTGAACCATGCCGTCAGCGCGCATGACATTCAGGACTTCATCGCTGCATCCGAGCGCACGGTGTCCATCATCGACGTTCACGTGGACAAGAACGCTGTCCTGGGCGGCGATCCGCGCACGGTGCTGACCGACTATCTCCGTACGAAGAAGGTTCAGCCGGATACGATGACGGCGCTGCGCGAGATCGTTCGCGATTTGGAAGGCGATGTGCGCGCGTACGGCGAGTACAAGAATGTTCCGGCCAGCCAGCAGACCAACGTTCGCAATGACATGTACGTCACCAGCGAAGCATTGCGGCTGATGGCCAAGACCAAGGACCCCGCATTTACGGCCGACGAAAACTCCGCGCTGAACAACTACAAGTCCAAGGTCGACAAGGCGACGAAGTTCATCCCGTCATGGGTGAAGGTCGCTGTAGCCCTGGCGCTCGGCATGGGCACCATGGTTGGCTGGAAGCGCATTGTCGTCACCGTGGGCGAGAAGATCGGCAAGGAGCACCTGACCTATGGGCAGGGCGCCGCAGCCGAACTGGTGGCCATGGGCACGATCTTTGCCGCCGACAACTTCGGCCTCCCGGTGAGCACCACGCATGTGCTCAGCTCGGGCATCGCCGGAACCATGGCGGCCAACAAGAGCGGCCTGCAGCTCTCGACGATCCGCAATATCGCCGCGGCGTGGGTGTTCACGCTGCCGGCGGCGGCTCTTCTCTCCGGCTTGCTGTTTGCACTGTTCCGCCAATTCTCCAACTAAGCTGTTTTGCAAACAATTGCGGGGATGGGCTTCGGCCTGTCCCCGTTTTGTTTATGCCCCGCCGCGCAAACAAAAGGCTCGACAGGAGAATTCCTTCCGGTATAGTGACTGCGATAGAAATACCGGGATATTCGGCGTCTTGAACTCTTTGCCGGCGAACGTGCCGGCCGCTCTGAATCGCTCCCTCAACTTTGGCTGAGATCCCACTTCGAAAAATGCATTCCCGACAGGAGAACGTCATGTCTGTTGCTTGTGCAAAGTGTGGAGCTGAAGTCCCCGCAGGCGTCCAGTTCTGTTCGGTGTGCGGAACGGCGACCAACGCCGCCGCATCCGCTGCCAGTTCCGGCTTCACGCCGGTCAACGTTCCCGGCGTCCCCAGCCAGGCCGCGGCCCCATCGCAGCCGGCAGCAGGAACGCCGCCTTTGCCCGGCTATACGCCCGTGGCTGCGGCTCCAGCCGGTTATGCGCCCGCAGTGGTTTATCCGGCCAAGAGCGGCAGCAGCGCCATCAAGATCATCCTCATCGTTCTGGCCATCGTCATCGGACTCGGCGTCCTGGGCGCGGGCGCGGTCGGGTTCATGGTCTGGCGGGTGGCCCACTCCTTCCATGTGAACGGCAAAGACGGCCAGATCACGATGAACACGCCCAGCGGCAGCGTGACTGCAAGCGGCGAAACCAACTTCACGGCCGAGGAACTGGGCACGGACATCTATCCAGGCGCGCAGAGCGTGCGCGGCGGCATGCGCATGAACCTGCCAACCGGCTCCATCGTCTCCGGCGCGTTTCTTACCTCCGACTCGAAGGACCAGGTTCTGGCTTTCTACAAGAGCAAGCTGGGCAGCGAGGCTTCGGTCTTCGACTCCGATGCCAGCGCCATGATCTCCGTCAAGAAGGGCAATCACGAGAACATCATGGTCACCATCTCGGCCCGGCCGTCGGAGAACAACGGCAAGACGAAGATCTCGATTGTCCACACCAAGAACAGTCATTCGTCTTGAAGCTAAAGTCGCCACGGCAGAACCATCGCTCGCCTGTAAGGCCATACCCGCTCCAAAAGGAAAATGATAGTGATTCCGATCAGCGCGAAACTGTCTTCGGCAATGCGAACGCCGCGAAGGCGATTGCTGAAGTTCCTATGTCTTGGCCTTGGGTCGAAGTTCCTGCCCGGAGGAGACGTGCTGGCCGCGGCGGGGCAGGCAACAAACCGATCGAAAGAAGGAGCGGGTATGGAGAGGGTGACAGGCATCGGCGGGCTATTCTTTCGAGCGCACGACCCAAAGCTGCTGGCGCAGTGGTATCAGGATCATCTTGGCGTGACGATGACGCCGTCGAAGCAGAACGATCCGGTGTGGGAGCAGGAGGCCGGGCAAACCGTGTTTGCTCCGTTCCCTGAGACGACGAAGTATTTCGGAGACATGCAGAAGGCGTGGATGGTCAACTTTCGCGTGCGCGACCTGGAAAAGATGGCGGCCCAACTGCGCGCTGCGGGGATCGAGGTGAAGATCGATCCGCAGGCGTACCCAAACGGGCGATTTGCGCGGTTGCATGATCCGGAGGGGAATCCGATCGAGCTTTGGCAGCCAGCGGAGTCGGCGGCTTCGCAATAAGAAGCGTTGCGCTTGGCTAACCGGCGATGTGCTGCCGCCTGGGCAGAGGTTCCCTGAAGGAGCTCGGCTTTGCCGGGCGCTATTTTACTTTGACCGGATTTCCTCACCCGCCGCCCGCCTGCGGAAGCAGCGATCCCGTACCATAGTCCAAGGTCTTACATGAGTCTTAAAGCTAAGCTAGAAGCCGTCATTTACGCCTCGGAGGAGCCTGTCACCCTGGCCCAACTGGCCTCGCTGTTTGCCGCCGACGCGCTGGAGTGGAAGACGCAGCAGGAGACGGCTGCAGCGGCAGCCGAGGCGGAAGCGAATCCGCCGCTGCCCATGCCCATGATTGATGAGGGTCTGCAGTACCTGGGGCTCGAACAGACTCCGGCCTTCTATGCGGCTGAGGCAGCGGCTGGGCAGGCCGAACATGCAGAGACCGCAACGGGCCCAGCCGAATCGGCGCAGGCGGCTGACGCCACGCCAAGTGAGCCCGCTGCGCCCGAAGATCCCGAATCCGAGGCTAAGCGCCAGGCCCGTGCGCGCGACCGCGAAGTCAGGGCGATTCTGCGTCAACTGCTCGACCAGATCATCGCCGATTCCGCTGCAGACGACCGCGGCGTCGAGATCCGCGAGATTGCGGGCGGATTTCGCATGGCCACCAAGCCCGAATGTCACGACGCCGTGCGGCTGTTCATCAAGAGCCTCAAGCCGGCGCTGAAGCTCTCGCTGCCGGCGCTTGAAACGCTCGCCGTGATCGCCTACAAACAGCCCGTCACCGCTCCCGAGGTCAATGAGATTCGCGGCGTCGAATCCGGCGGCGTGCTCGGCTCGCTGCTGAGCCGCAAGCTCATCGCTACGGCAGGCCGCAAACAGGTGATCGGGCGGCCGATTCTTTACAAGACGACTAAGGAGTTTTTGTTGCGCTTCGGCCTCAAGGATGTCTCCGAGCTGCCCTCGATGGAGGAGTTCGAGAAGATGGCTGCGATTGAGCTGAGCGAACCGGGCACGGAAAGCGACACCGACGAATCCACTGCACAACCTAGCGTGGAGTTCGACGAAAACTCTGCAGAAGACGATGGCGAAGGCGAGACGGTCGAGATTACGGCCGCCGAATCCCCAGCCACGGAGGCTGTCGCCGAGAATCCAGAGATCAACGCTCCCGAGATCACGGCGCAAGAGGCCCTCGAAACAATCGCCGAAGACGGCTCGCAGGCCGACCCTCCAGCATCTCCTGAAGCATCCAATGAGCACCCGGCAGTTGAGACTGCCTCCCATGACTAAGAAATCCAAGCACCCCGCCGACGGCCCGGAGCAGGAAATTACCTCCGAAACGCCTGAGTTCGCCGAACAGTTGGCGGAGCCCACCTCGGAACCCGCCACGAAATCAGGCGACAGGCCGAAAGAAACAACTCCGTCGCACGAACCTCAGCTTGTCGAGGATGACGCCGAGTCAGAGCCTGAACTCCAGAGCGAGCCCGACGAAGACGAGTCTGAAGACGAACCGGAAGAGGACACTGCTTTAGCGGCTGAGGGTGAGCGCGAAGCCCCCAAACTTGAACGCCTGCAGAAGATCCTTGCCCAAGCCGGCGTCGCCAGCCGCCGCCACGCCGAAGAGCTCATCACCGGCGGCCATGTACAGGTCAACGGTCAGACCGTCACCACGCTTGGCTCCAAAGCTGACGCCCAGCGCGACCATATCCGCGTCGACGGCAAGCTGCTGCACGGCGCCGAGCGGCTGCGCTACTTTGTGCTCAACAAGCCGAAGGGCTATGTCACTACCGTGTCGGACCCCGAAGGCCGCCCGACGGTGATGGGGTTCTTCGCCAAAACCGGCGAACGGGTCTACCCGGTCGGCCGTCTCGACTATCAGAGCGAAGGCCTGCTGCTGGTGACCAACGATGGCGAATTGGCCAACAAGCTCACCAAGGCGGCATCTGGAGTTGAAAAGACCTACCTCGTCAAAGTCTCCGGCCAGCCCGCCGAGGGCCAGATCGAGCGGCTGCGCGAAGGCGTGTCGATCGAGCGCGGCAAACTCGGCGAAGGTAAAGTGCATACTGCTCCGGCGCAGATCCGCCAGGTTCGCAAAGGCGAAAATCCCTGGTACGAAGTTGTGTTGATCGAGGGACGGAATCGCGAGCTGCGCAAGATGTTCGAGGAGATCGGCCATCACGTGGAGAAGATTCGCCGCGTCGGCTATGGCCCGCTGGTTCTCGACGTAGAACCCGGCAAGCTGCGCGAGCTCGACGCTGCCGAGGTCCAGGCGCTGCGACTGACCGCTGAAGGCAAGATGAAGCCACGGCGTCCAAAGATCGTGCTGCCGAAAGACGCCGGCAAAACTGTTTCGTTCGAAAAAAACAAGCGCCGGATCGGCGGCCAGAGCAGCCCTAGACGGCCATCGACAGGCGAGGGCGGCGGAGATCGTCGCGAAGGCTATAGCCGGGGACGGTCATCTTTTCCGACAAAGGGTCCGGCTGGAGATAGGGACCGCGTCTTTGAGCGCGACCAGCGTTCACGTCCCGCAGGCGATAGGCCTTTCCGGCCGGCAGGAGACAGACCTCCTCGTCCATCAGGAGATCGCCCGTTTAAGCCGGCCGGAGAACGAACGTTCCGCGCGGGCGGCGACCGTCAAGACCGGAGCGGACGCGACTTCCAGGAGCGCGGTTTCCAGGGGCGCAACTCCCGAGGGCGTGGCCCACAAGGAGGCGACACGTTTGGGTCCCGTCGTCCGTCTGGACCGCGCCCGTCTCGTTTGGGTCCGTCTGGTTTGGGATCGGATCGGCCACCCGTCGACAGACGCGAAGCCGGAGAGGGTCGCGGAGGATTTCCGCGCGGCCCGCGAGACACGCAGAGGCCGTTTCGCAGCGAGCGCCCGGGGCGTGGAACATCAACCGGCGCATCGGGGCGTCCCTCTGCGAAGCCACGCTTCGAGAAGTCCGGATTCAAAAAGCCCGACTTCAAGAAGCCCAGATTCGAGAAACCCGGCTTCGCGAAGCCCGAGTTCACTGAAGAGCCTACCGAGAAGTTCACACTCAGCATTACGCCTGAGCCCCGCACGCCCGCATCGGATCGCCCTGCCCGTGGCGGGGACCGCGAAAGACCCCAAAGGAAGCCCTTCGGCGACCGTGATCAGCGCTACGGCCAACGACCCGGCAAGCCTGCGGCGCGCGGCGATAAGCATGCAGATCGGCCCCGCAGCGGCGGCGGCAGCACCGGCAAAGGCGGTCTAGACCGCGGTAGTTCAAGCCAGCGCGGTCCGGGCAGCTCTTTTGAGCGTCCCAGGCCAGGCGCGGGCAGCCGCAAGCCGACGGGTTCATTTGTTCGCCGCGAAATCGGCGAGCGACCGAGCGGCGGCAGCCAACGCCCGTCCGGCGGCTCTTTCAGCCGCGGCGGCAAGCCGGCGGGTGGCGGGCGTGGCCCAAGCTCACGCAGTTCGGGCGGTTCATCCTATCGAGGCAAACCCGGCGGCGGTAAATCGGGCGGCGGTCCTAAGCGATCTGGCACGCGGCCAGGCACGCGTTCGGGCGGCAAAGGCGGCTTCGGTCGCAAGCCAAAGAAATAAGGGGAACCATCGATGGGCGTTCAAATCGGCGCCAAGCCCGATAGCGGATTCGACGACCCGATCGGCATGCTCACCGACTGCCACCGTCGCATCGAGCAGTTTCTGAAGATTCTCACGACAGTCGTTGAGCGCGCCGCTGGGCGCAACCTGACCGGCGAGGAGACTTCGGCCGTCCAGTCAGCTTTGCGCTATTTTCGGGCAGGCGGAGTTCGGCACACTGCAGACGAAGAGGAGTCGCTGTTTCCGCGCCTGCGGGCCGGCGCGGCGAACGACAGCCTCGCCAAGCTCGATGCGCTGGAAGACGACCATCACGAGGCATCCGATCTGCACGATACGGTCGAACGGCTCTACTCCGCCTGGATTGCGAACGGCAAGCTCGAGCCGGCACAGGAGCAGCAGCTTCGGGCCTGCGCAGACCGGCTCTCGGCGCTTTACCGGGCGCACATCCAGGTGGAAGAAACGATTGTCTTCCCGCAGGCCGCGCAGGTTCTGGATCACGCTGCCATCGCGACCATGGGCGAGGAGTTTCGCGCCCGGCGCGCCTGAGCACTGTAAATCAGGCGCGCAACTCACTTTTTGTTACTAAACGCAATCCGCCGCATCAGAGGAAGTATGAGCACACAGAAAGCGACATTCGGAGCCGGCTGCTTCTGGGGCGTAGAAGCGGCGTTCGCGGAGATTCCCGGCGTTACGGCAACGGCCGTCGGCTACGAGGGCGGAACCCTCGAGCGCCCCACGTACAAAGACGTCTGCACGGACCAGACCGGCCACGCCGAGGTTGTCGAGCTGGACTTCGACCCCGAGAAGGTCTCCTACGAGAAGCTTCTCGATGCATTTTTCAATTTGCATGATCCGACTACGCTGAACCGCCAGGGCCCTGACTGGGGCGCGCAATATCGCTCGGCTATTTTCTTTCACTCGCCTGAACAGGAGGCCGAGGCGCGCGCCAAGATCGAGCAGCTCACGAACGAGGGAAAGTTCAAGCCGAAGCGCATCGTCACGAAGGTTGAGCCGGCGCAGACCTTCTGGCGCGGGGAAGAGTATCACCAGAAGTATCTGGAGAAGCGCGGGCAGGCGAGCTGCCATATTCCGAGTCGTCAGTAGTCAGTTGTCAGTTTGTAGTTCACAGTTTTTAGTGATGATGAGAAATGCCGGAGCGATTAGGCTCCGGCATTTTGTTATTGGCGACTGCATTGGGCGGGACTCAAGAGCTGCGAGCTCCGGACTATGAACTAAGAACTGTCTACTGTGAGCCGTTTTTAACCAGCCGCCAGGCTTTCACAAACTTCCAGTGAATATAGACCGAATGATTCAGGTGCAGGATCAAGCCTTCGCGTCCATCCAGGAATCCGAGCCGGAAAAAGTAGTTATAGATAAACGTTGCGATGGGATTCAGTACGCTGTTCCAAATGAACGCAAAGATCGATTTGCTCGTTCGCCCGTCGCGATAGAGCAACTGCGCAATCTCGCTGCTGTAGCGAGCCATGTGTTCGAGATAGATGGCGAGCGTGGGGTAGGCGTAGTGCAACATGTCGTGCTTTAGCGTTCCGCGTGGCCCCTTGAACTGCGGCGTCGAGTGTGGTCCTACGCCTTCACTCAACCGCGCGGCTCCGCGCTTGAATAACCGCAGCTTATGATCCGGATAGAAGCCGCCGTGGCGAATCCATCGGCCAAAGTAGAGATTCAGGCGCGGAATCCAATACGCGTCGAACTTAGGATCGCTACTGAGAACCGTCTGAATCTCGGCCTGTAACTCGGTAGTCAGCACCTCGTCGGCGTCGAGCAGCAGGATCCACTCCGAAGTACAGAGATCGAGAGCGACGTTCTTCTGCTCGCCATGGCCGCCGAAGGCATGATAACTGGCCTTTGCGCCGAAGGACTTTGCGATCTCAATGGTTCGATCTTTCGATCCCGAATCGACGACGATGATCTCGTCCGCCCACTTCACGCTCTCCAGCGTGCGCGGCAGATTCGACTCCTCGTTCATCGCGATCATCGCGACCGACAGCGTCTTGCGCATCGAGGCAAGAATAAATCAGCGGGCCTGTTGCTCTCTCCGCACGGCGACGCGCGTCAGGTTCAGATCCAGAGCTCCGCGATACGACGCCGACTCGGACAACCAGGCTGGAGGCCGAACCACGTGGCTCACAGAACACGTCACTTCGGTCCAAATCCATTGCGCCGCGCGCTCCTTCAGGTTGGCTTGGGTAAACTCATCGTCGAAGACGACGAAGAACGGCAGCGGAAACACGCACGAGTCTTCTATGCACGGCAGCCAATCCAACAAAAGTGTCCTGCCTTTGGCAAGCGTTTCCACGAACTTGTGCCGGGTATCGTAGCCGGGGCATCCGCGAAAGAGCGAATACGCTCCTGCATGCCCGCAGGCCGTACACACGGTTCCAATCGATCGCGTTTCAATCTTTCGGATCATCGGTCCGCCGAAGGCGTAGCCTAGGCTATCGTGGGGAAGCAGAATCTCCGAGCCGCACCACGAGCAATAGAAGCAACAGTGCGGTATCGCTGTCCCGAAATACGCTCCGCTTTGCGCCGACTGCTTGCCAACGGCAGCCTCTGGGGATATATGTTCTGCCGGCGTCAAAATGCCGATCTGTTCGCCAAACGCACGTAGAAAGTTCATGGCCCTCTCCTCTTCTGCGCCAGCGTCTTTCGGGAGATATAAAGCCGCTACGGTCCATCATCTTTCAAGAAACGCAATTGGAAATGCCACTTGCGAGCTAATTACTGCAAGTTACGTGGATTCATTACTAAGTCGCGCGACCTATCATCGATAGTGGTCTCCTAAGAGTTAGTTATTGTGCCTGGAGTAAGACGTCATCGAGTTACTTTGCACAAGCAGCGTCGAACATACAGAAGCGCGGAGTGAGAAGATAGCCGCATGAAGGTTTTGATCTTTGGCGCAACCGGCATGGTGGGGCAAGGCGTTTTGCTCGAATGCCTGCGCGATCCCGCGGTCGAACAGGTCGTCACGCTGGGGCGCACGGCAACCGGCATCGACGACGCGAAGCTGCGCGAGATCGTGCATCGCGATCTTCTCGATTACTCCGGCATGGAGTCTGCGCTCGCAGGATTTGACGCCTGCTTCTTCTGTCTCGGCATCGCCTCCGCCGGCATGAAAGAAGCCGACTACGAGCGCATCACTTACGGCTTTACGATAGCCGCCGCCGAGCCGCTCAGCCGTGTCAATCCCGGCATGGCCTTCATCTTTGTCTCCGGCGCGGGGACCGACAGCTCCGAAAAAGGCCGCACAATGTGGGCGCGCGTGAAAGGCCGCACGGAAAACGCGCTGCTGCGCCTGCCGCTCAACGCCTACATGTTCCGCCCCGGCTTCATCCAGCCGCTCGACGGCATTCAATCCAAGACGCAACTGTATCGCGTCCTCTACAAAATCGTCGGCCCGCTGGGGCCCCTGCTGCGCCGCGCCTTCCCGAGCCTGATTCTCACCACGCGCGAGATCGGCCAGGCCATGATCGCCGTCGCGCGACAGGGTTACGAGAAGCACATTCTTGAGGTGAACGACATTCGGCGCGTTATCGAGTCCGCCGCGCGGTAGATAGTTGTATGACGTATCTGGTCGAGGAGAGCAATTTCCCTCCGGGCCTGAAGGCCCTTGCTCCCTCCGCTTCATTCTGGGCGGCGATGAATCGCTATGCTCGGCCTACAGGCGAAACCGGGTCTGCGGCTCTGAGCGGCCGCGTCTCCCGCATGGTAGAGTGAGATTCCACGGAGGTCGGCAATGGCGGCTGGAATCCAGCTTCCGGGCGGCGGCGAAACCATCGAGCTTCAGCAGCAGGTGGCGCGGCTCCAGGCGCTGCTCGAGGCTTCGCGCCAGGTTCACTCCACCATTCGCGAAGACGAAGTTCTGGAACAGACGCTGCGCATCGTCGTGCGCGAGCTGGAGATGGCTGGAGCGGCGTTTCCCAGCGTCGGCCTTGCTTACGGCAATGTCCGCGACCTCAATCTCGGCAATGGCGCGGGCTCGACGCAGCCTATCTATCTGTTGCAGGACCGTGAAGGCAACCGCATGACCGAGATGGTCGTTGCGCCGCCTGACGGACGCGAGCTGACGCTGTATGAAGCTGACTTTCTCGAAGGCCTTGCGCTGCAGACCGCCGTGGCTCTGGAAAACGCGCGCAATCACGAGCGCAATCTGCAATGGGCGCGCGTGCAGCAGGATCTTGATGCAGCGCGCAACATCCAGCGCTCGCTGCTGCCGCAAAAGCTTCCGGAGATCGAAGGCTATTCGATCGCCTTTCGCTCGGTGACCTGCTATGAGGTCGGCGGCGACTATCTCGACATCGTTGCCCAGCCCGACGGCAGCCTCTTGATGGCTGTGGCCGACGTCGCCGGCAAGGGCCTTGCTTCGGCCATCATGTCCACCAGCTTTCGTGCAGCCTTTCGCGCTGTCGCCATCACTGGCATGCCGCTCGACCAGCTGGCTGAGCGCATGAACCAGCACCAGTGGACCGAAGGCGAAGAGGCGCGCCGCCGCTACGTCACCGCGATCTTCCTGCGCCTTAGCCCGGACCGCGGTGAGCTCGAAGTCGTCAATGCGGGTCACAATCCCGGTTTCCTGAAGCCGTCGCAGGGCGAGATTGTCCAGTTTGAATCCACGGGCACGCCGCTGGGGCTGTTGCCCGGCATGCAGTACGAGGTCCAGAGATCGGAGCTGGCCCCCGGCAGCAGGCTGCTCTTCTATACGGACGGGCTTACTGAGGTCTTCCGGGGCGAAGAGGAGTTCGGCCAGGACAGGTTACTGGAGGTCTTTTGTGCGTGCCCGGCGCATCGAGCGGATGATATTCTCCATGCATTGTGGACAGCCATCGGTGAGTTTGCGCCCGGCGAAAAGCAGGGCGACGACATGACGGCGCTTGCGCTGTGCCGCGAAGGAACGAACGCGTGATCAAAGCGAAACCCGCCAGCGTAGAGGTTCGGCTGCCCTCGCGGCTCGGCTACGAGAAGGTCGCCATGAGCACTGCCGCGGCAGTCGCCAAGCTGATGGGTTTTAAGGAAGAGCGCGTTGAGGACCTGAAAACCGCCGTCGCTGAGGCCTGCATCAACGCGATCGAGCATGGCAATCTATTAAATGAAGGCCTCTCGGTCGGCGTGATTCTCTCGTCGGTCGACGATGCGCTCGAGGTCAAGGTTATCGATGACGGCAAGGGCCTCAAGAAGATGCCCATCAAACCCGACATCGATCGCAAGATCCACGGTGAAGAGGACCCGCGCGGCATGGGCATGTTTCTCATTCAGGCCCTGGTGGATGAGGCCGAGTGGGTCAAAGGCGCCAACGGCAAAAGCAGTTATGTGCGCCTGGTGATTCGCCTCGATAAAGAGGCCGACTGAAGCGGTTTTTTGCGGAGCCGCTCGAAACGTTGAACGGGAGATTAGATCGTGCAGAGTGAAACCAAAACGCGCGTCGACCAACTCACTTCCCCTGCCGGTCACTCGGTGACTGTGTTGCGCTACGAAGGCGACATCGCCAGCACCTCGAAAGAAGCTGTGCTCGGCGCCTATCAAAGCCTGCCCAAACAGACGGCCAAGAATGTCCTGCTCGACTTCACCAAGGTCGACTACATCAACTCCAGCGGCATCGCGCTTGTGATTCAGATGCTGATCGAAGCCGCAAACGCAGGCCAGAAGGTCTACGCCTTCGGCCTCTCGCCGCACTTCACCAAGGTCTTCACCATGGTGGGCATTACCAAGTACGCGGGGTTGTTTCCTGGACAGACCGAGGCTCTGGCGGCGCTCTAGGTTTTTTCGATCCGCTTCAGCGTGGAATCAGGGTAAAGTCGTCGATCGCAATCTTCGGCGCGATGTGCGAGTGCGCCGGATCTGGCCGCACCAGCACGGTGATCTCATCAAACTTTCGGACTGCGCCCGCGTAGGGCACAACAAAGCTTAGTGTCTCGGTGACCGGCGCCAATTTAATGACAAAGCGCTCCGGCTGCGTGGAGACAATCCCGCAAGACGTGCGAGCGACGCAACAGACTCCGCCACGTCTACAGCAGCTCGTCGAGCGATGCTCTTAACTTTGCCGCGGATATGGTCTTGTTTCGTACGAAATGCTCGAAGTATTTCCACGACGCGGCCTCGTCGAGTCGTATTCAAATCCTCCAATCTTGTAAGACGTTATTCGAAGCCGGCGCGAGTACCCATTGAATGCAATTCATAGGTTCCTAAGACCAGTAATTGTTCCCGGCAGGAGAAGGCATCGTCTGATGCGCGGGTCAAGGACGAAAGGGCGGTGCGCAAAACCTGCCCAAAGTCCGTTCCATGCTCCGCGTTCCGGGGCATGCTTGAAGCGGGTGATCCCCCGAGCACGATGGGAACAGCTTGCGCCGCCGGTGAGGAGAATGCGCTGACTGCATTTCCTCATGCGCGACGGCAATTCATGCCCAGGTCACCGCGTAGAATCACCTGCATGGACCTCGAGGCGATTCAGCTCGCGTTGCGCGACGCGGGTCACGACGGCTGGCTGTTTTACGACCATCATCACCGCGACCCCATCGCCGCACACATTCTCGGCCTCGATGAAAAGGCGCACATCACGCGCCGCTGGTACTACTATGTTCCCGCGCACGGCGAGCCGCGCAAGCTCGTCCATCGCGTGGAACAGACGCGTCTCGACTCGCTGCCGGGATCCAAGGGCCTTTACTCAAGCTGGCTGGAGCTGGCTGCGGGCCTCGAAGCGATGCTCGGCGGCGCAACCACAATCGCCATGCAATACTCGCCGGACAACGCGATCATGTACGTGTCGATGGTCGACGCAGGCACCGTAGAGTTTCTGCGCGGTCTGGGCAAACACATCGTCAGCTCCGCGGACCTGGTCAGCCACTTCGAAGCCGTGCTTAGCGAAGAACAAGCCGCTACGCACACGATCGCGCAGAAGGCCATCGACAGGATTCTCGAAGAAGGCTGGAAAGAGATCGGGCGGCGCGTGCATCCGCCGTCCGGTTCGCACCGCGTCCCCGGCATCACCGAGTTCGATCACGTGCAGTGGCTCAGCAAAGCCATGCGGCGGGAGGGCCTGGTGTGGGAGAACGGGCCCAACGTCAGCGCCAACGCCAACAGCTCAGACTCGCATTATGAGCCCACCGCCGCTAACTCCGCGCCGATCCGCGACGGCGACTTCGTGCTGATCGATATCTGGGGCCGCGTCGACCAGGCGGACAGCGTTTTCTACGACATCACATGGACCGGCGTTGTGGGCCGGGAGCCCACGGAACGCGAGCACCTGATCTTTCACACTGTGCGCGATGCGCGCGACGCCGCCATCAAGGCCGTCGAGTCCGCATTCGCTGAAGGCCGCGCTATCTGCGGCTATGAGGCTGATGACGCAGCGCGCGGCGTGATCCATGCGGCGGGCTTTGCGCAGTACTTCACCCATCGCACCGGGCACAATATCGGCCGCGAGATTCACGGGCCAGGCGCGCATCTCGATAACCTCGAGACCCACGACGAACGCCTGCTGCTGCCCTATACCTGCTTTTCTGTTGAGCCCGGTATTTATCTACCGGAGTTCGGCGTGCGCAGCGAGGTGGACATGATGACGTCGGAGACCAAGGCATGGGTCACGGGGAAGGTGCAGACGGAGCTGGTGCGGATCTAAAGAGGCTATTACGGCGCTCATCCGTTTTTGCGAACCAGGCGTCAGACGATATCCGCCAGCTCCTGGCGTTCGTCACAAAGCCGGAACCGGCAACCGTCCCCCTCCGTACAGCTTTCCGTACCCATCTTCCGGAGGAGTCTTCTGTCCCCGATGCACAACCTTCGCGCAAAATTCCTCGCCATCGCTTCGCTCATCGCCTTCGCCAGTGTCGCAAAGGCCCAGACGCAACAGGGCCTGCCGCCAACGGACGAGCTCTATAAAACCGTCGCTGGACTTGATACGGCGCTCTTCGATGCCTATAACCGCTGCGATCTCGACAAGCTGGGATCGATGGTGGCCGAAGACCTGGAGTTCTATCACGACAAGACCGGCCTCTCGGTTGGCCGCAAACCTTTCATCGCCGCCATCAAGGAAAATATCTGTGGCAAGGTACAGCGCGAACTGGTCGCCGGAACGCTCGAGGTCTATCCGCTCAACGGCTACGGCGCTGTCGAGGTAGGCGTGCATCGGTTCACGCATCCCGGCGACCCGACGAATCTGGGCGAAGCGAAGTTCGTGACGCTGTGGCAACTGAAGGACGGGAAGTGGACGCTCACCCGCGCCATCAGCTTCGATCATCATCCCGCGGCAAAGTAGGGACTGGCCGTCCAGGCGGTGTCCTCGCGGGGCTCGGATATGGGCCTCTCTCGTTCGAGGGGAAACGGCGAAACGCGGGCGTTTGCCCTACTCTTGATTCATGACCGATCGCGAACTTATCGCGCGCATCGCCCGCTCGCCGGGCGGCAAAGCTGGATACAAACAACTGGTGCGTGAGCTTGGGCTCGGCGGCGGGCGCGAGCGGCGCTTGCTCGTGGAGCATCTGGCCCGGCTCACCGTGCGCGGCGCGCTCACCAAAATTGATCGTGAGCATTGGAGCATTCCCCGCGCAGCAAGCGCGGGTGGCGGCCGCGACAACCTCATCGCCGGGCGGCTTGACCTGCACCGCGATGGCTACGGCTTCGTGCGGCCCAATGCGCGGCAGGCTTCGGGGGTTACGGATGATGTGTTTGTTCCTCCCGGCGAGATGAACGGCGCGATGCAGGGCGACCAGGTGCTCGTCGAAGTGGAGCCGCCGCGCGCTGATGGCCGGCTCTCGGGCCGCATCGCTCGCATTCTCGAACGGCGCAATCCGACCGTTGTTGGGACGTTTCACTATTCTCGCGGCGAGCGCTATCCGCTGAATGTCGTGATCCCCTTCGACGAGCGGATGACGCAGCCAATCGTGATTCCCGAAGGCAAAGAGGTCGTTGAACAGAAGGCCGACTCAACTCCGCATCGGGTGCTCGGCGCCGAGGCTGCAGTGCATGCGGACTACGCCGACTTAGAGGGCCTCATCGTCGACGTCGAGATTACCAGCTGGCCTACGCCGTTCAAGCCTGCGATGGGGCGCGTCATTGAGGTGCTGGGCGATCCGGACGACTTCGGCGTCGATGTGGAGATGATGATCCGCAAGCATCAGCTTCCGCGCGCATTTCCTGACAACGTGCTGGCGGAAGCGCGTGCTGTGGCGCATCTGGACCTCGATGAGGTGGAGCGGCGACGAGATTTTCGTGGATTGCCGATCGTCACCATCGACGGTGAGACCGCGAAGGATTTCGACGATGCGGTGCTGGTCAGCGAACGCGCCGACGGCGGCTATGAGTTGCAAGTGCACATCGCCGACGTGGCTGAGTATGTGCGCGAGGGAACCGATCTTGATCTTGAAGCGCGGCTGCGCGGGACCAGCGTCTACTTTCCCGACCGCGCGATTCCCATGCTCCCGCAGGAGCTTTCGACCGACATCTGCAGCCTGCGGCCCGGAGAAAATCGGCTGGTGCAAAGCTGCATAATGCAGCTCGACGCTGAAGGGCGCATTGAGAGCTACGAGATCTGCGAAGGCGTGATTCGTTCGGCTGCCCGCATGACGTACACGAAGGTACACGCGATTCTGGAGGGCGACGCGGACGTGCGTGCTGAGTATGCGGATCGGGTCGGCGATTTTGAACGAATGCAAAAACTGGCGGCGCTGATGAACAAGCGCCGCGAGGAGCGCGGCTCGATCGACTTCGATCTGCCTGAGCCAGTGATCGAGTTCGACGAGCAGGGCCAGATGCGCGGCGTGACGCGGGCGGAACGCACGTGGGCTAATCGGCTGATCGAAGAATTCATGTTGGCGGCCAATGAGTGCGTCGCAACCTGGCATGAAGATCTGGGCGCGCCCTCCATCTACCGCATCCATGAAAGGCCGGACCCGCGCCGTATCGTCCAATTCGAAGAACAGGCCATCAGCTTCGGTTACTCGCTTGGTCTTGGGCCGTTGCCCGTCAAGCGGGTGCAGACGCGTGGCGACCGGCGCGAGGCGCAGCGTAGCGGGCGGCAGGCGCGCTCGCACGAAGTCGCCGAGGACATCGCGGTAACGCCGAGGATGTATCAGAAGCTCGCGGCGCGCATCGAGGGAAAGCCGGAAGAGCGCATCCTGAGCTATCTCATGCTGCGCTCGTTGAAGCAGGCGCGGTACTCGGAGAAGAACGAAGGCCACTTTGCGCTGGCCGCGCCGAGTTACACGCATTTCACTTCGCCGATTCGGCGGTATCCGGATTTGATCGTGCACCGAATTACGAAGGCGCTGTTGCGGGCTGGCGTTGTGGGGCGCGGCGCCGTTGCGGAAGGGCGGTTGAGTTCGCCTTGGAGACATCACAATGAGGGCG
>DATHNJ010000181.1:0-13935 GCA_035486155.1 Occallatibacter sp.
CGATATGCCCATCATGCAGCTTAGATCAGCGGCCGGTAGCACGTTCCTCGCAGTGATTTCGATCGCACCCGCCCCACTCACAGTAAACTCGGGCGTTTTCACAGGACCTAGCTTAAGCGAGACCGGGAAATGAAGTGCATCATTGTCACATTCAGCGACACCTACACTTGGCTGCGCAATCCAGAATGTAAATCCAATCAAACTACAAAGGGCATGTAGGGCCGCTCTTTGAATCGTCATACTTTTCTCCACGCAGTCAAGCATCTGAAATAGTACGCTGCATCTCTTGCATCTGCCGCACCTAGAAAGGATTCACGATCAGAATAAGCCGGGCCGTGCATCCTGGGCGGATCGTGGGCAATCCGGAAGTTACCTTTTCGACAACATCCGCCCAAAGAAGCAGACGATGATCGCAGAACTTAACTCCCACATTGTTCTGTGAACGCGCACGCCGCTAACCCGCCGCCGCCCTCGCTAACTCCGGCTTTGTCTTCAACCGCGACTCATGCGCCCAAAGCCCCAACCCCGGATTGGCAATAAAGAAAATCTCTTCCCCATCGACCGTGTTATATCCATGCTTCAACTTCGCCGGATCGTACTTAGCCATCATCTTCGTCAAATCGCCATACTGAAACCCGACGCCCTCGATCTCCTCGCGCGTCAGATGCCCCGGACACCACGTGATCGTGAACCGCCCCTCCGACGACGCATGAATCAAATGCGCCGCCGCGCTCAAATCCGACGCCAGCTCAGGATTGGCTTCTACAGCAGCCAGCGTCGCCGGCGTCCCGCGATAACCATACTTGCGAATCAGCGCATCGATGCCCTTGTCCTCGCCAAACTCCTTGACAGCAGGAGCAAGAATGATCAGGTGTCCGCCGTCGGCAAGAGCCATGCGCGTTCTATAAACAGCCTTGTTCCCGATCCACGTCGAATGAAATTCATGCGGGTCAAGATAGACGACGGCCTTCTGAATCGGCTTATCCACCATCTCGAAGTTGACCTTGAGACTCAGCTCCGCAGCCCGATAAAAACACTCCAGATCGTCGCCGATATAGAGCCCGCGCACCGCCAGCGACCCGTCCGCCTTGCGCCCCACCACCGTCTGCACATAGACAATCGGCAACTCGCGCAGAAAACGATCCGACGCGTAATTCAGCACCGCGCGCACCGGATTGTCAGCGCGCCCCATGATGCGCTCCATGCCATACACCGCGCCCAGATAGTGGCTGCGATTGATGCCTTCGCGGCCGCCCGTCCCGACCAAAATGTTCTTCGAGTGATTCGCCATGCCGATCACTTCATGCGGCACCACCTGCCCTATCGACAGAATCAGATCGAAGCCGCCCTCGGCCACCAGCCGATTCACCTGCGCCGGCCACGCAAAGTTCAGCTTGCCCTCCGACTGCTCGTGAATAAAGTCGCCCGGAACCTCGCCCAGCGTCGTGATGTCCGTCCGCCAGTTATGCACCCGAAACAGGCTCTGCGGCATGTCGCCGAACATCCGCTCCAGCGGCTCAGCCTGCATGGGCACATGCGTGCCGATCGCCGGCAACACCGCCTTCAGCCGATCGCCGTAGTGCTGCCACGCGAAGCGCGTCAACAGGCCAGCCTGCGAATGAAAGCGCGTGATATCCGGCGGCACAGCCAGCACGCGCTGGCGCGCGCCAAGCTGAACCAGCGCAGCGGTAAGCTGTTCCTTCAATTGATCGGCGGAAAGATCCACATCGACGCCGCCTACAGCACTGAAAAGACTCATGCGGTTATCTTCTCTCCGCCGTCGCGCACGTGGCAAATCATGCCGGCGCACGTCTTCGACACGCTCAAGTCCATCGGCCTATGAGATGCGCGCCCTGTGATCTAAGAACATTCGCATGACGATTGTGCGCCCCGCAGATTTGCGGAGTGACAAATCTCACCCGCCGCTCAGGCACATGATCCTTAAGATTCGCATATTGAAAATTCCCGTATTGAATCCCACCAGCGCAAGCTTCGGGTGTCAGGGGGAGAACGCGCAGTTCCCTCCCACCTGAATCAGGCGTGAGCGGCCGGGGTTGCGAGCGACTTCTATGCAAGAGAACCAAGAATGAACCTGAAGCAATGGCTTCTAAAAAGCTCCTCGTGGAATCGCCGCAAGGCCATCCGCCGCGCCGCAGTTGGATTCGCCGCAGGCTACTGGTCGGGACCTGACCTTAAGCACGATTCGATCCGCGACATCAGCGCCACCGGCATGTACCTGCTCACGCAGGAGCGCTGGCAGCCCGGCACGCCGATCACCGTTACGCTGCATCGCGCTCAAGCCGTCTCAACCGAACCCGAAGCAGAGATCGTCAAACTGCCGGCCCGCTCGGTCCGCTGCGGACGCGATGGCGTCGCTCTGGCCTTCGACATTCCCTCCGGCGTAGATCCATTCCTCTGGATCCACCTGGTCGAGAGCGCGCGCCGCGAGTCGACCTCCGGCGACATCGTCGCCCCATTCAAAATCGCCAAGGCCCTCGCCTTTCTCAGCCGCGTTTGCGCCTCGCAAGCCGGCGCCCTTCGGCAGCACATTCGCTCCTCCATGACCGGACAACGCTTCTGGAACGCCATCGAGATCACGCTCCAGGCGGAGATTCTTCTCTCTTCCGGCCCCGATAAAGCGAGCCCGGACAAGCCCGGCGCCCACGTCGCAGGCCCCATCCCGGCAGACCCCAACACCACAAAACTGTCCGGATCCGCAGCCGTCATCCTGCGCATTCTCGAAGAAGGCTCATGGACCGAAGAGGCGTCGATGCTTCGCGTCTGGGCGGGCCTGCTGGCCAGCGCCTGTTCGGCCGATGGAACCGACGAGGCAAGCCGCAGCTTCGTCGAGATCCTTCGCCAGCTCACGCCCATGGACCTGCGCCTGTTCAGCGAGGCTTGCATCCGCTCGGCAAAGTACCTGACCGACGCAGGCGCCTTCGCCTGCAGGCGCATCTCCTGCACTACCGAAGACGTTCTCCGCATCTCCGGCTATCGGGACCTGCTTCGAATGGCCCGGTCGCTGGAGCGCCTCTCCGAATTCGGCCTGCTCGAAGAGCGCTTCAAGACCTCCATGTTCGTCCCCGTCGATGGAATCAACATCACCCCCACCCATCGTGGCCTCGAGTTCTTCGCCCGATGCCATGGTCATCGCGGAGAACCGGAGTCCTACTTTGAAGCCACTCCCGGCACTGTGTTGCCGTGGCCCAAAGATTCCTCCATCGGAGCGGCATAACGGCATTCAGTTCACTGTCTAACTTTCGACGCTCGAAACCGGTTTCGAACCGTCGCCCGCCGATCACTTCGGAGTGAAACGGGCCTAAGTTCTTTCTTGACCTTGACTCCCGCGAGGCGAGACACTGCGCTCAGCGAATCTCCTGGGGAGCGCTTCGTCAACCTCTCTGTTTTCTGGCTTTTACCATGGGCCCAACAGAGCCGCCTACAGAGCCGATAACGGCGAGGTTGAACCATGTGCCGTAAATTATCAATGTTTGCGGTACATTCAAGAGGATCCCCCTGAGAATGGCGCGAAAAGCCTGTTGTCTTTCGCCAGCGAAAGGCGTGAAAGCCGCGCCATGACGCACGAACCGAATCCAATCGTTTGCTCGTAGACGAGGAACCGTGGTGGCAACCGTAGACACGAAGGTCATTACAGCGCAGAACCAGCGAACCCAGAAGATGCTCACTTCCGGGCTCGTCATTGTGGACGCTGCGATGGAGCCCCTGCGGGTCCTCAAGGTTCTTATGGAAGGTCTCGGCCCCGACGTCAAAGCCGGCCTTTGGCTCACGAACTTCCGTGGCGTACCCGTCGCGCGAACGCTTTCACCCTTCGACCTCATCTATCTGGACATCGAGTATCGTGTCGTTCATTGCATCGAGATCTCGACCGAGGGCCAGTACGCGCCGTTCCGCGGCGAACCGGCCAGCGCCCTGGTCCTTCCGCCCAAAGCAATCGTGGCGTCGAACACCCGTCCTGGAGACCGCCTGCAATTTCGCGCCGTAGATGAAAGCGCGGCGCCGCCGCCCACACGCGCCACCGAAAACCGCGGCGCTCCTCGACCTGCCGCTTCTCCAGCGGCGGCCCCGCAAACTGACGCTGGGGCCGCGCAGCCGGCCCATTTCTTCAACTCAGCTTTCCCCGTTCCTCCTCCTCAGCAGGCCGGTACGCCGCTCGACCGGTTTCTGAGCGCACGCACCGCGAAATCGCGCGATGACGCAGCGGACGCCCCAGCCGCAAATCAGGTCGCACAAGAGCCTCCAGCGCCGCCCGCGCCTTCCGGCAGGCTCACCAAAACTACGCGCTCGGTGCTTGAACTTGCGCCGGCTCTGCGCCCTGCCGATGGCGCCGAGTCCGCATCTCCGTTCTACGCAGGCTCAGTTGCGCACGCGGTCGAGCCCATCGCTTACGCCGCGCCCGCGGAGCAGAGAGCCGCTCTCGCAGCGTCCGCAAGCCTGGCCCTGCCGGCCGAAGCGCATCCGCCCGTCGCGATGGCCTCAGGCCGTTTGCGGCGAATCCCGCATCTCGCTCCCGAGGTCGTGCCGCCGATTGAGTCCCCTCAGCCTGTCGCGGAACCCACGCCCACCGCGACGGCTCAAGCAGCCAGTCCGCTGCCTGTTCCGCAGCCGCCGCGCGAGCCTGCCGCCAAACCTGCAAACGCCGTCGTCATTCCCATCAAGCAGTCTCCGGCGCAGGCGCCGCCAAACACATCCGCTTCGCCCGAACGCGCCCCGGCCCTGCCGGCGCAAGCGCCCATCGCGCCGCCTGCCGCTGCTGTTCCGTCGCCGATCCCGATGCTTCCGCCTGCGGAGGCGAGTCCGTCGTTTGCCCTCGCGCCCGTAGCCAAAGCTTCTCCGGGGCCCAGACCGGCCGCGCCTGCGCCGCAAGTAGCAGCCCCCACCCCTGTTCCGGCGCCGATCCCCCTCATCACGCAGCCGTCCGTCCGGCGGCCATCCGCGCCTCCTCCCGCCATCGTGGAAACGCACGCCCTCACCTCCGCGGCCCAGCCCTCCACGCCCCAGCCCTCGATCCCGCCGCCTGCAAACAACCTGCTGGCGCCGGCCGCGAACGATCAACCCATCTATCCCCGCGTTGCGAATCCAGGAATTGCGAATCCGGGAGTTGCGAATTCAGGAACCGCAAATCTGGACACAGCCAACCAGGGAAACACGAGCCTGGCGCCGACCGGCCCCAAAGCGATCGAACCGGCGCGCAAAACAACACCCTCGTGGGATGTGAAGCTGCTCTATGCGCTGTTTCCCGAGTTCGATCCTTCGCGCCCTCCAGAGATCCGCATTCCGCGCATCCAGGACAAGCTCTTAGCCGAAATCGACGATGAGGACGAGCGCCCTTCACGCAAGCTGCAGATCCTCTGCTGGCTCTATCCGCATCTGAAGCTCGATCAGGTTAAGCAGAGGCGCGCCGAAGAGCGACGAGCGCCGCGCTTGCCCATGCCCGGCCTGGTCGCCTACTTCTTCACCGGCGGCTCGCCACGGCCGCATCCCATCAAGGACATCAGCGTCACCGGCTTCTACATGCAAACCGAAGAGCGCTGGCTCCCAGGCACCGTCATTCGCGTTACCCTGCAGATGGTGAACGCCCACGGCGAAGACGGCAGAGACTCTGTCACCGTTCTGTCGCGCGTCGTGCGCTGGGGACCCGACGGCGGCGGCTTCGAGTTCGTCCTGCCAGGCTTCATGGAAACGTAAACGTCCGCCGGTGGCTCGCCGAACCCGCGACTGACAACTGACCACTGACTACTGTTCTTAAGAGAATGACACGTTGAAAATTCGCACCGCATCGCTTCTACTTAAATTCCGTTTCATCGCCATCCTTTGCTGCATCGCACTCGCACAACCAAAGTCCAAAGCAGCCACTCCCAAGCCCGCCGCCGCCCAGGCCGGCGCGCAGAAACAGGTGCGCGCGCTTTTCCTGAGCGACATCCACTTCGAACCCTTTCACGATCCCGGCAAAGCGCAGCAATTAGTCGCCGCGCCTGTCAGCCAATGGAAAACGATCCTCGCTTCGCCGGCCTCTTACGATGCGCCCGCGCGCTTTGCTTCACTCCAACAGATATGTCACGCACGGGGTGAAGACGCTTCATTCCCGTTGTACGAATCGAGCCTGCAGGCGATCAAAACCGCCGTGCCCGACGCCAAATTCATCACCGTCAGCGGCGATCTGATCTCGCACTCGTTCAACTGCAAGTACAAAATCCTCTTTCCGCAATCGACGCACGCCGAATACAAGGCCTTCGTCGAAAAGACGATTGAATTTGTGCTGGCTCAGTTGCGGGCTGCGCTCCCCGCGGCGCCCGTGTATGCCGCCTTCGGCAACAATGACGCCGATTGCGGCGACTACACGCTCAACCCCAATAGCGATTTCTTAACGCAAACAGGAACTTCCATCTCGGCCAGCTTCCCTGCCGCCCTGCAAAAAGAGACCGAGCACACATTCTCTGCAGGCGGCTACTACAGCGCGCCGCTCCCCGCGCCTTTGGAACACACACGCCTGCTGGTCCTCGACAATGTTTTTATGTCGAAGAACTATGCCATGTGTTCCGGCAAACCGGACCCCAGCGGGGCGAATGCGCAGATCGCGTGGCTCAAACAGCAGCTCGCCGAGGCGCGCGAACGCAAGGAAAAAGTCTGGGTCATGGGCCACATCCCTCCCGGCGTCGACCCCTACTCGACCGCGCGCAGATTTCGCAATGTGTGCAGCGGCGCCGAGCCGGAGATGTTTCTCTCCTCTGACGACCTCGCCAATACGCTGGCTGAATTTGGCGACGTCATTCAACTCGCCCTCTTCGGCCACACCCACATGGACGAGATGCGCTATCTAAAACCGGCCGAGGGCGCAGCATCCTCGCGCGGAGTAGCCATCAAACTCATCCCGTCCATCTCGCCCGTCAACGGCAACACGCCGTCCTTCACCGTAGCCGCGATCGACGCGCCCAGCGCAACGCTTGCCGACTATCAGGTCTTTGCTGCATCCAACCTGACCGGCGTCAACGCCTCATGGAAAGAGGAATATGACTATGCGCATGCCTACCGCGAGCCTGACTTCTCCGCGCAATCGCTGGCGACCTTAGTGAAAGGCTTCGCAGCGGATTCGACGGCGTCAACTCCGGCAAGCGACGCCTACCTTCGCGACTACTACGTGCGCGATCGCTCGCTGGAGCTCAGACCCTTCTGGCCCGAGTATGTCTGCGCCATGGCCGACTACAGCATCGAATCCTACAAGAGCTGCCGCTGCGGCGGACCGAAGCCGTAGACAGACTGCTTCGAAAAAAACAGGCTCACGCCGTGACTTCATAGGGTCGCATCATGTCGTTGTCCTCATGCTCCAGCATGTGGCAGTGGAAGACATAGCGGCCCGTGTAGCCCTCAAAGCGAACCAGAATCGTCAGCACATCGCGCGGGCTCACCACAGCAGTATCTTTCCATCCCGCTTCGTTCGGCGCCGGCGGACGCGGATTGCCGATCAGCTGCAGCTTGCCTTTGTGCAGCGCAACGACATCGTATCCCTGTCGTTCGAGAATCTGGAACTGCACCAGGTGCAGATGCATGGGATGCGCATCATCCGTCGTATTGATGAACCGCCACTTCTCCGTCGTCCCCAGCTTGACGGTCTCTGTCACCGGCTCATCGTAGCCTTTGTCGTTGATCTTCACGCCCAGCGAGTGGCCATGCGCATCCATCTCTTCGGTAAGAACAAAATCGCGCGTGACAACGGAAGCATTCGCATCGAGCCCGGAAAACGCCGGCAGCGCCGGCATGCTGAAAGTCATCTTCGTACCCGTGAACGGTCGCGTCACCCGGAACTGCATCAACTCATTCAACGGCGCGCGCCGCACGATCGTGAACTCCCATCCCGGATAAGGAGTAGAAGCGTTGTTCGACAACGTAACCGTCTGGCCCCCGAGTCCGGAAAAATCGAGAATCACATCCGCCCGCTCCGCGGGAGCAAGCAGCACTGTTTTCAGCTCCGCCGGCTTCGGCAGCAAACCGCCATCGCTCCCAATCTGATTGAACGAAACAAGCGACGGAATATCGATCGTGCGCTTGGCGAGATTGAAGAAGAGGTTGTAGTACCGCGCATTCGAGCCGTTCAGCAGCCGCAGCCGATAAGGACGCGGCTCAACTTCGAGATAGGGAAAGACGGCTCCATTCACCACCGCCAGATCGCCGAAGAACTCCGACGCCCACGCGCCATGTTCCGGCTCCTCGCCATCCTCAAAGCTAGGCGCATACACAAGCTGGCCGTGTTCATCGACGGTCCGATCCTGCAAGAGCAGAGGAATCTCATACTCGCCCGAAGGCAATTCCAACTTATGCTCGTCCTCATCGCGCAGAAGATAAAAACCCGAAAGTCCCGTGTAGACATTCAGCCGCGTGATGCCCAGCGCATGATCGTGATACCAGAGCGTCGCGGCCGGCTGCGTATTTGGATACGCATAATGCGCCGTCGCTCCCGGCGTAAACCACTTCTCCGGCAGCCCATCGCTCTCCGACTCCGTACGCGCCCCGTGCAGATGCGGTACAGTGCGCACAGCCGGCGCCGGCGGCATCGCCCCATGGATCTTCGGATCGATCGCGAACAAATGCTGCGCAGGAAGCTGATTCACCCAGTCGACTTCAATCGCCTCGCCACGCGTCACGTCGAAGACGGGCCCCGGATACTGCCCTTCGTATCCCCAGAGCCGCGCAGGCGGCAATTGCGAATGAAGCTTTCTGGTGAACTCCATCATCCGCACGCGATAGAGCGGATGATTCTTCTTTTTTCCCACCGGCGCAAGCCGTTTGAAAGTCGGCAATGGATCGACGAAGCGATCCAGTTGCGGAGAAACCCGCCGAGGTGGCGCAACCGGCGCCGTGCGCCCCATCGGTTGCATCTGTGCAGAGCCAACGCGATCGGCGAGAGCCAAGCCAGGGACAGCAGCCAGAGTTTGTGCGAGAAATTCGCGCCGATTCGTTTTACTCATCTCCCCTCGACTGCTCCTCGCCGCCCGATTCAGTATGGCACAGCGCCAATCGCCTCTCGTCTTCGCAACCGCCGCCATGCGGGTATAGTCTGGTGAGCGAGCGGCCATTCATCGCAGAGGAGTTTTTGAGTGATTCACCACGAGTATGTCGAGCGCATCGTCGATCTCCTCGATCCATCCGACAATCAGATCTTCGGGCAAAGTGTGAACGAGGCGAAGCGCTGCCTTCTTGAATCTCCCGCCAGCGCGGGACGCATCGCCGGGTCTTTCGCGCTCGTGGCGAACTCCGGCAAGACCGTGCGCATGGCCCGCTCGCTCGACCGACCCATGCGCTACTTCCTCGCCAAGCAGCAGGCCGGCCCGATGCTCATCGTCGCCTCCCGCATCGACGCAATCTATGAGTGGCTCCGTCGCGAGGGACTCGACGCGCAGTTTCATCCCAGCTACACCCGCATGGTTCCCGCGCATCACGTTGTCGAAATCCAGCTCATCGGCTGTCCCGATCCCGACCCTGTCTACACGCGCTTCTTCACCCCGGAGATGGGAACGCTGCCAACTGATCTCGACGCCATCGGGCGCCAATACATCGGCGCGCTTTCCGAAGAAATCATCCAGTGGCTCGCCGCGATCCCAGCCAGCGAACCCATCGGCGTCTGTTTCTCCGGCGGCATCGACAGCGGCAGCGTCTTTCTGACCGCCTACCATGCAATGCTGAAGCGCGGCATGCATCCGGGCCGACTCAAGGCATTCGTCCTCGACTTCGGCAATGGGCCCGACGTGCAACAGGCGCGCGCCTTTCTCGACGCCCTCGGACTCGGATTGTTTCTGGAGCCCATCGAAGCCGACCGCGCATCCCTCGACGTGCAGGAGACCATTCGCATCGTCGAAGACTACAAGCCGCTCGACATTGAATCGGCCTCGATGGCTGTCGCGCTTTGCCGCGGCATTCGTCAACGCTATCCCGAGTGGAAGTACCTGCTCGACGGCGACGGCGGCGACGAAAATCTGAAAGACTATCCGATCGAGCAGAACCCCGAGCTGACCATCCGCAGCGTCATCAATAATCAAATGCTCTACCAGGAAGGCTGGGGCGTAGGCAAGATCAAGCACTCGCTAACCTACAGCGGCGGACTCAGCCGCTCCTACGCGCGAACCTACGCGCCGGCTCATCGCTTCGGCTTCTCCGGCTTCAGCCCCTACACGCGGCCCAACGTTATCGCCATCGCCGAAGCAATCCCCTTCATCAAGCTCACCGACTACAACGTGGACAAACTGTACGAGCTCAAAGGCGAGATCGTCTCGCGCGGGGTCGCCGCCATCACGGGTTTCAAGATGCCGGTCTATCCCAAGCGTCGCTTCCAACACGGCGCAATCCCCGAAGATGCACTACGCCGAACGCTTCCGTACCAGGAAGCCGAGTATCGCAAGCAGTTCCTGTCCCTCTACGAATGAGTCGTCTCGTGGAACCGCATTATCCCGCCGATCTAAATCTCCGCGCGGAATGGATCGTCGCCCAGCGCCCCGAACGCGCGCAGCTCGATCCGAATCGCCCCTACGCATTCTTCGTCGAGAACGAGCGCTCCTCGACAGGAGAGGTCGTGCCCGTCGCAACGATCTTCCTCACCAATCGCGAGTGCCCATGGCGCTGCGCGATGTGCGATCTATGGAAGAACACCCTGACCGATTCGGTCGCGCCCGGCGCCATCCCACGCCAGATCGAATACGCTCTCCATCGTCTTCCGCCGGCCAACCAGATCAAGCTCTACAACAGCGGCAGTTTTTTCGATGCACAGGCTATTCCAGTTGAAGACTACGCAGCAATCGCAAATCTCGTCCGGCATTTCGATCGCGTCATCGTGGAGTGCCATCCCGCGCTAGTCAGCGATCGCTGCTTCGCATTGCATGACATGCTCGGCAAGCCGCTCGAAGTAGCCATGGGACTCGAGACCGCCCATCCACAAGTACTGGAAAAGCTGAACAAGCGCATGAGCGTCGAACAGTTCTCCGCTGCAGCTGACAAGTTGCGGACACATAGCATCGACCTCCGCGTATTTCTCCTGGTGCAGCCGCCGTTCATGCGCCCCCAAGAAACGCCAGAATGGACGCAGCGATCGCTCGACGTCGCGTTCGACTGTGGCGCAACGGCAGCTAGCCTGATCCCCACACGAGACGGCAACGGCGCAATGGAAGCCTTGGCGCAAATGGGCGCCTTTGTTCCGCCCCCTCTCGCAGTGCTGGAAGCGGCAATCGAGTATGGGCTGCTCTTGAAACGCGGGCGCGTCTTCGCCGATCTTTGGGACCTCCAGCGCAACACGCCGCAATGCGCAACATGCTGGCCGCCGCGACTCGAACGCCTGCAAGCAATGAACCTGACGCAATGCTCGCCAGCGCCGATCGCCTGTTCGCAGTGCGGAGGATTGAGTTGAATCGCTCATACGACATTGCCATCGCCGGATCGGGATTCGCCGGCTCGCTGCTGGCCATGATCGCCAAACGCCTCGGCTACTCGGTTGTTTTGCTGGAACGCGGCAAGCATCCGCGCGTCGTGATCGGCGAATCGTCCACCCCGCTGGCGAATCTTCTTCTCGAAGAGCTGTCCCGTCGCTACGACCTGCCCGCCATTGCTCCGTTCGCAAAGTGGGGAAGCTGGCAAAGCCAGTATCCCGCCATAGGCTGTGGGCTAAAGCGCGGCTTCACTTTCTATCGCCATCGTTTCGGTGAGCAGAACGATCCCAGCGCTTCATTCGATACGCAGCTTCTCGTAGCAGCAAGCCCGCACAACGAGATCAGCGACACCCACTGGTACCGCGCCGACTTCGACGAATTTCTCGTAAAGCATGCGCAAGAGCTTGGCGTCGAGTATTTCGATCTGACCCAGGTCGAACACATAGAGCACGACGCAACGGGCGTAGAGATTGTTGGGAGCCACAACGGAGAAAGATTTTGTGTGCGTGCGAAATTTCTCATCGACGCGACGGGCCCTCGCGGGCTGCTGCACCGGACGTTACAACTCCAGGAAGAAAATCTGCCAAACTATCCGAAGACGCAAGCCCTCTGGAGCCACTTCGAAGGCGTGACGTCACCCGACAATTCAGCGCTCGGCGCAACTCCGCCCTATCCACCCGAAAGCGCCGCAGTGCATCACGTCTTCGACGGCGGATGGATCTGGGTTCTCCGCTTCAACAACGGAATCACCAGCGCAGGCGTCGCCGCGACAGATGCGAAGGCGGCCGATCTTCGCCTGGCAGAAGGCAAAGCCGCTTGGAATCGCCTGCTCGCAGCAATGCCGGCGCTCGAAAATCAATTCAAAAATGCAAAAGCGACGCAACCCTTCCGGCATCTCCCACAGCTTTCTTTTTTAAGTGCGCAAATTGTCGGCGACCGATGGGCCTTGCTCCCCTCGGCAGCAGGATTCGTCGATCCACTGCTGTCGACGGGCTTTCCGCTGACGCTGCTGGGAATCGAGCGCATAGCGCGCATTTTGGAAGCCGGCCTCGATTCGCCCCGTCTCGAGCCCGATCTTCACCACTACGCCCAACAAACCAGAGATGAGCTTCTTGCGACAGCGCAACTGATCGCCGCCCTCTACGCCAACATGAACAACTTCGCCCTCTTCCGGTCGCTCTGCCTGCTCTACTTCGCCTCGGCAAGCTATTCGGAAACCGCGCGGCGACTAGGTAAGCCGAGCCTCGCGACTTCATTCTTATTGCATGATCGCGCAGGCTTCGGGTCGGACATGGAAACTATCCTTGCCCGCGCGATGCACTCTCCGCGTGGCGCAGATGCGGCCCAACTGCAACAAGACATCCTCAAGGCAATCGAGCCGATCGATGTGGCAGGCCTGAACAAGCCCAATCCCTGCAACTGGTACCCCGTCGATGCGGACGATCTGCTCCAGGCCCACGCCAAGGTTCATGCAACGACAGAAGAGATCGAATCTCTCCTGCAGCAGTGCGGATTCTATGCGACACAACAAGCCCCGTAAAAAATCGTTGTCAACGCGAACGCACAGCGAGGCCCGAGAAGAGAATGGGCTGTGTCGAAATAATTCCCTTCCCTTCTTCCAGCGTGATCGCTTGATTCGGCTTGACGCCGGCGAACGACTCCTTCTTGCCGCTCGGCCAGACAATCTGCAGCGCAACGGCGTCGCCCTCGCCAGGATGACCAAGACCGAAGGTCAGCGGCAGTTCGCTCTGCGAGAGATAACTTGATCCCCCCTTGACCATCTGCATCAGACGCTGCCCCGTCCTCGTTGTCGCCGTGACCTTGGCGCCGATCGCGTCCCGATTCGAGCGCGTGCCGATTGCCTTCACGCGCAGCACATCGTTCTGGTTGCCGTTGTCGTTGCGCAAAAGTTTCGCCGGACCATTGTTTGTGGACACGACAACATCGAGGTCTCCGTCATTGTCAAAGTCAGCGTAAGCCGCCCCGCGCCCGACGATCGGCTGCTCCAGCGCCGGCCCCACCTTCTGTGACATGTCCTCGAATTTTCCACCCCCGCGATTGCGAAATAAAAGCAGCGGTTCGGCATAATGAATCGTAGGCTGAATCACGCTGATATCGTCGGCAACGTGCCCATTGGCTGCAAAGATATCCGGCAGCCCGTCGAGATCGTAGTCAAAGAAGAATGTTCCAAACGTAAGCGATTTGGCCGAAGGCGAAGCGATGCCCGATGCGACTGACTTATCCGAAAACAGACCGTCGCCGTCGTTGTGATAGAGCGCCAGGCTCTCGTTGGCGAAGTTTCCGATGACCAGCCCCTGCCGTCCGGACCGATCATAGTCCGCTGCATCAGCGCCCATCCCTGCGCGCGCCTTACCCGCATCGCTGTAGGCTATGCCCGCAGAGAGCGCACTCTCCGCGAATGTTCCGTCGTGATTGTTGCGGTAAAGCTTGTTAGGTTGCGTGTCGTTGGCGACGAGGAGGTCCGGCCAGCCGTCCTGATCGAAATCGA
>DATHNJ010000182.1:0-11145 GCA_035486155.1 Occallatibacter sp.
GGCCACGACCAGCAGAGCTTCGAGATTGCGCAGCATCTTGTCGGTCCGCCAGTCCTTGGCAAGTTCGACGGCGGCGCGATTCAGATTTCCCGCATACTGCTCAAGCTTGGACTCGAAGCGGGAGAAGAGCGAAAATGCGTCTGCGGTCGAACCGGCGAATCCTGCAAGAATCTTGTCCTGGAAAAGCCGGCGAATCTTGCGCGCCGAGTGCTTCAGCACGTGATCGCCGAGCGTGACCTGTCCGTCGGCCGCCATCACGACCTGCCCGTTGCGGCGCACGCAGATGACCGTGGTGGAGCGAATGCGGGGACGATTCTGTGGGGCGATCTTGCTTTCCTGAACCAAGAAAAAACCTCTGGCCATGCGGGTTTCGGAGTTGCGAAACCCGATAAGGCGTAGTGATCAGTATAGGGCATTCTACGCGGCGCGTTGCCAGAGACCGCAGCGCCGCCGGAAATAGGGGTTGAACGGAAATGGTCTCTATATCAATTGATATGCCCATCGAAAGTTGCGAGCATCATTCCGGTTTTGGAGTAAATCACCCGCCCGGAGCGGATCACCATCTGCACGTGCGCAAAGTTGGTCAGATCCTGCGCCGGATCGGCCGACAGAATGGTTAGATCGGCGAGCTTGCCAGGCGCCACCGTGCCTTTCTCGTTCGAGACCCCCATGCGCGCCGAGGGATTGGTCGTCAGCATGGCCAGCACATCTTTCCAATCGAGGCCGCTCTTGCCCAGCTCCACGAACTCGAGGTCCGTGGTGTAGTCAGGCATATAGCCAACATCGGTGCCGAAGATCAGTTGTCCGCCGAGTTCATGGAACATATGCACCTCGGCGCAGATCGGGTCCATATAGTGCGAATCGGGGGTGACCGTGGACGCGAACATCTTGAGCGTCGGGACCATCGCCATGTTCTTTTTCACCGCATCCGAAAGCAGCGCCTGATCGACGCCGCGCGTATCGTCGGCGGCATGGGCCAGCACATCGACGCCGCTGTCGATCGCGACGCGCATGCCCGCAAGGTTCGAGGGATGGGCGAAGACCAGCTTGCCGTTCAGATGGCTCTCTTCCACGGCGGCTTTGGCGATGTCGAGCGGCATCGGCAGCACATGACCTCTTTGAATCCACGAGCCGGTAAAGAGCTTGGTGAGGTCCGCGCCGGATCTGAGATTGCGGCGAACGTCGCGCCGGGCGGCGTCGGCAGTGGTGGGCTCGTGCATGAGCAACTGAATCCATGCGGGAGCGGTTTCCTTGATGTAGAAGGGAATGCCGTGGGGCGGATACAACGGCGGACCGGAGGTGTAGATGTAGGGGCCGTTGAGCTGCACGTGTTCGATGCGGCGGCGAATCGCGAAGGTATTGGCGGGATCGGAGCCGACATCGACAACGGTCGTAAAGCCGCGGCTGAGAAACATGTCGGCAAGCTGCGCATTGAGCAGGTCATTGGACTTCCACTCAGCCAGGTTCCACTTGGGCTCCGTAAAGTGCACGTGAGCGTTCCAGAAACCCGCCGTAACGATGCAATGATTGCAAGGCAGCACGGTCGCGTCGGCAGGGACGGGAATCTGTGCGCCAACAGCGGCAATCAGGCCGTCGCGAATGACCACCGTTCCGTCGTCGATGGGAGGATCGGTCGGCGATGTATAGATGCGCGCGTGTTCAAGAACGAGCGTTCCTCGCGCAAGCTTGAGCGGCGGATGCGAATCGAAGCGGGGAAAGACCTCAAGCGTCCAGAAAGCGCCGCACGCGACCACAAAAACAGCGAGAAGGACAAAGATCAGACCGACAACCCATTTGCGCATGGCGACTCACCCGTTTCCACCATATACGCATGGGACGGACGGCTGGTTCGTCACTTCGTCACTTGCCGACCTTTGGGTGACAGTTTGACGGGGTTGGTTTGGGACAATAGCTTGAAAGAGTGCGGGACGTCGACGGTCCCCAAGGAGCTTCGGATGCAAAGCAAAACCTTTTCCCGCGTGGGTAGAGGTATTTTGATGTTGGCGCTGGCGGCGATGGCTGGCAGTCGGGCTTTTGGCCAGGACCTGAAGAGCTTTGAGCAGAAGATCACCACCAAGGTATTGCCGAACGGGCTGACTCTGCTGATCTGCGAGCGGCCCGACGCCCCGGTATTCAGCTACACCACCTATATTGATGCGGGCGACGTGAACGATCCAACCGGCGACAGCGGCCTGGCGCACATGTTCGAGCATCTGGCCTTCAAGGGCACCAGCGAGATCGGCACCAAGGATTACGCCGCAGAAAAGATCGCGCTGGCCAAGGTGGAAGAAGCCAACAACGCCTACGAGGCCGAGTACCTCAAGCCCGTCGGGCGCGATCCGCAGAAGCTGGCCGAGTTGAAGAAGGCGTTTGTGGAAGCGCAGGCCGAGGCGGAAAAGTATGTCATTCCCAACCAGTTCACCGAAGTCGCGGAGGCCAACGGGGCCAACGGATTGAATGCCTCGACCGGTCTCGATTCGACGCAGTACTTCTGGTCGATGCCCGAGAATCGCCTGGAGCTATGGGCATGGCTTGAGAGCGGTCGTCTGTCCGATGTGGTTCCGCGCGAGTTCTACAAAGAGCGCGATGTGGTCATGGAAGAACGGCGCATGCGCACCGACTCCAATCCCATCGGCCGGCTGGTCGAACAATTTTTAGCGACGGCCTACGTAGCGCATAACTACGGACGCAGCGGCATTGGATGGCCGAGCGAGGTCGGCCAGATCAACGCCACCGAAGCCATGGAGTTTCACAAGAAGTATTACGTGGGCGCGAACATCGTCGTCGTCGTGGTCGGCGATGTGAAGGCGGCTGAAGCGCTGCCCATGCTGGAGAAGTACTTCAGCAAGGTTCCCGGCGGCGCCAAGCCCGAGGACATGACGACCGTCGAGCCCAAGCAGTTCGCGGAGAAGTCAGTGACCATCCGCGAGCAGACGCAACCGTTTTACATCGAGGGTTATCATCGGCCCAGTTATCGCGACAAGGACGATGCGGTGTTCGATGCGATCCAGGACATTATGTCCAACGGCCGCGTGGCGCGGATGTATCGCAGTCTCGTCCGCGACCAGCAGATTGCAGCCGACGCCGAGGGATTCAGCCCGTTCCCAGGCGACAAGTACCCGAGCCTCTTCGCGTTCTACGCCGTTCCACTGCCGGGCCACACGCCGGACCAGATGCGCGACGCGATCCACAAAGAGATTGACAAGCTGAAGACGGCCGATGTGACCGACGCCGAGCTCGCCATGTACAAGACACGCGCGCGCGCCGATCTGCTGCGCGGGCTCGCCGACAACCAGGGACTGGCGAGTGCGCTGGCCGAATATCAGACGCGGTATGGCGACTGGCGCGAGCTGTTTCTGCAACTCGATCGCGTGGACAAGGTGACCAAGGCCGACATTCGGCGCGTCGCCAACCAGGTGTTTGTGGCTTCGAATCGGACCAGCGCGGAGATCGACACGGAAGCTCCGGCCAACAACGCAAAGACCGGAGGCGCGGAATGACGAACAGGGAACAGGGATCAGGGAACGGGGATCGGATGACATCGCGTTCAATTCTTTTGCTGGTTTCCGCTGTTGTTGCTCTCGGTGGTATTTCCCATGCGCAGGAAAGCAAACCGTGGGAGAAGATTCCGGTGCCGGCGCTGCATGAGTTCAAGCCGCAGCAGCCCAAGCGCATCGAGCTCAAGAACGGGATCGTGCTCTTTCTGCAAGAGGATCACGAGCTGCCCTTCATCAGCGGCTCGGTGGAGATTCCGGGAGGATCGCGCGATGAAGATGCGGCGAAGGCGGGACTGATCGATCTCTACGGCCAGACGTGGCGCACCAGCGGCACGGAAAAGATGGACGGCGACGCGATGGACGATCTGCTCGAGGCCAAGGCAGCGCACATCGAAACCGCGGGCGACGTCGATTCCACCGCGCTGTCATGGGATTCGCTGAAGGGCGACGCCGATCAGGTTTATGGGCTGGCGATGGAGCTGCTGTTTCACCCGCAGTTCCGCGAAGAAAAACTGCAGCTCGCGCAGCAGCAGGATGCGACCGGCATTGTTCGTCGCAACGACGACGAGAGCGAGATCGCCACGCGGGAGGCCGCCAAGCTCGTCTACGGCGTAAACGGCCCGTATACGCATCAGCCCGAATTAGCCACCATTGGCGCAGTCACCCTCGCCGATCTGAATGCGTGGCACGACCGCACCCTGAAAGGCAAGCTGATCGTTGCAGTCAGCGGAGACTTCGATCCAGCGGCGATGGAAGCCAAACTGCGCGCGACCTTTGAGTCGTTACCGCCAGCCAAGCCTCTGCCGCCGCGCCACGATGTATTTCACGACCCCAGCCGCAGCCTGTACTTCATCAATAAAGATGACGTGAACCAGTCCAACGTCGAGATCATGGGAATCGGCACAGAGCGCCGCAATCCCGACGTTCCGTCGCTTGCGGTGATGAACGAGATTCTCGGCGGCGGATTTGGAAGCCGGTTGTTCCAGAAGGTTCGCACCGAACTCGGATTGGCGTATGAGGTCGGCGGCGGACTCGGCTTTGACTACGATCACCCCGGCACGTTCCGCGTCATCGTGCTGACCAAGAGCGCTTCGACGGTGGATGCAACCAAGGCCGCGCTGGCGGAGATTGCAGGGCTGAACGAGAAGCCTTTCACCGATGTCGAGTTGAAGCGAGCGAAGGACGACATCCTCACTTCGTTCCTCTTCCGCTACGACACGCGCGAAAAGGTGCTGGCCGAGAGCGTCAAGCTCGAGTTCTACGGCTACCCGGCCAACTATCTCGAGACCTACAAAGCGGCCCTGGAAAAAGTCACACTGGCCGACGTGAACGCGGCCGCCAAAAAGTATGTCCATCCCGACAAACTCGCCGTGCTGGTGGTAGGCAACGGGTCGGAGATCAAGCCGCCGCTCGACGACCTGGGCATGGGCGCGGCGCATCCGATCGACATCACGATCCCGCAGCCGAAAGAGGCAGCCGGCGCCGGCGGTCAGGAGAGCAAGCAGTGAGCAAGGCACAAGGCGGCGAGCAGGGAAGTCCGACGCTCGCCGTCGTTATCATGGCCGCGGGCAAGGGCACGCGCCTGAAATCCCGGCGCCCGAAGGTTCTCCATCAAGTGGGTGGGCGGCCACTGTTGAATCATGTAATCGCGGCGGCGGTCCGCGTCGTCGGTCCGGAGCGCATCTTCACCATCGTCGGCCATCAGGCAGAGCGTGTGCGCAATGCAGTGGCTGCTACCGGCGTGCAGTTTGTGGAGCAGACCGAGCAGCGCGGCACAGGCCATGCCATCCAGTGCGCGCTGGGCGCAGTGTCCGGCTATGACGACATCATCGTTCTCTCCGGCGATGTGCCGCTGATTCGCCCGGAGACGCTCGAGCAGTTATGGCGTTTTCATCAGCAACAGGCCGCCGCCATGACCATCCTGACAGCTGCCCCCGACGATCCGACGGGATATGGCCGCATCGTGCGCGGTGACGACTCGGCGCGAGTCGAAGCCATCATTGAGCAGGAGGCGCTCAAGTCGGAGCAGGAATCGCTCCCAGAATTGCTGCCAAAATCCCTGAAGGAGATCAACACCGGCATCTACGCCTTCAAGACCGCGGCGCTCAAGGCGCATTTAAGCTCGCTGACCGCCGGCAATCCTAAAGGCGAGCTGTATCTGACCGACATGGCCGGGGCGTTGCAAAAAGCAGGCGAGCGCGTGGTGGCAGTGAAGGCCGAAAATTCTGCAGAAGTTCTCGGCGCCAACACCATCGCCGAACTCGTAGCGCTGGATGGCGCCATGCGCATGGCTACCGCGCAGCGCCTCATGGCGTCGGGCGTCACCATCTTTCGCCCCGACACCTGCGTTATCGACGCCGGCGTTGAAGTTGAGCCGGACTCGATCATCGAACCCTACGTGCAACTGCTGGGCAATACGCAGGTCGGCGCAGAGACGACGATCCGCTCCTATTCCGTGATCGAAAACTGCACTATCGGAAGCCGCGTTGTCATCCGTCAGAGCTGCGTGCTGGCCGACAGCTCAGTCGCCGACGGCGCGGATCTCGGTCCCTTTGCGCGCCTGCGGCCCGGCTGCGAGATCGGCGAAGACGTGCACATCGGCAACTTCGTCGAGGTCAAGAAATCCAAGCTACACAAAGGCGTGAAGGCCGGACACCTTGCCTATCTGGGCGATTCCGAGATCGGCGCCGGGGCTAACATCGGCGCGGGCGTGATCACATGCAATTACGACGGTGAAAGAAAGCACAAGACTGAGATCGGCGAAGGCGCATTTATCGGCAGCGACTCCACGCTGGTGGCGCCCGTGGCGATTCACGACGGCGCTTATGTCGGCGCTGGCTCATGTATCACCAGAGACGTGCCCGCCGGGGCGCTCGCGGTAGGCCGCGCTCGGCAAATGACGAAAGAAGGATGGGTGGAGGCGCGTCGCCAGCGGCAGAAAACAGAGAAGCGTAGTTGATCCCTAGTTACTGTAAAACCCGCATTGAGGTTGCTGGAAACCTAGTATGAAAAGCCACTGAAGACCTTGTATTACGGGATGACAATTTCGTTTATCGGTCCTGCTAAGATTGGCTCCAGCAAGTCCATACGACTTTCGTGTGGCGCCGATGGAGTGGACAGGGCTGCTCTAATCGGTTTAAGTGTTTGATACTTTTCTAGTAAAAGCTTGCGCTGGGGCAGTGAGTGGCGTAATTTCTTCATACGTCATCTAGTCTGTTGGAGTGGTAGGGTTCGGCAGGATGTGAACGACCGGCCCATCCGCCCCTCGGTATCTACCGGGCCCGAGTTGTGGTTCTCCTATTCCTGCGTTACGGCTTTGATTGTTCAGAGAGCAAGGTACGCTAGGTGATCCGCGCCGACCGGAGGTCTGCGGGAGCATTACCTTCCGCTCACAGAGTGAACGATCGGAACCTGGGAGTGGAATGGGATTCGCATCGAACCTGGCAAACCTGATTGGCGCCGACCCTGCGATGCCTGTGCAAGCCAACTCGAGGGAACACGAAAGCGTGCGAGCGCGTCGGCCTGCTCGAATTCTTGTCGTCGATGACGAGGCGCCGGTTCGCTCCATGATCGGAGCAACGCTGCAACGCCAGGGCTACGAAGTGCAACTGGCCATCAGCGGCGCCCAAGCCACCGACCTGCTCGAAAAGGGCCCCTTCGATCTGGTTCTCACCGATATCGTGATGCAGGACGGCAACGGGATTGCCTTGCTGGAACGTCTTCACGTCGACCAGCCGCATCTGCCCGTGGTGATGGTCAGCGCCATCCACGACATCAGCGTCGCCATTGATTCCATGCGGCGCGGCGCATACGACTATCTACTCAAGCCATTTGAACGCGAGCATCTGGTAGCCACTGTGCAGCGTGCGCTCGATCACCGCCAGGCGCTGCAGGAGAGTCACAACTACCAGCAGAATCTCGAGCAGGTCGTGCGCGCCCGCACTGAAATGCTGCGCCAGGCGATGGAGGATCTCGAACACTCCTATGACGTGACGCTCGAAGCCCTCGGCGACGCGCTCGACCTGAAAGACTCAGAAACCGAAGGCCACTCCAAGCGAGTGACGGCCTACACGATTGCGTTGGCCCGCGCCATGGGCATCTCGCCCGTCGACATCAAGATTATTGCCCGCGGCGCGTTTCTGCATGACATCGGCAAGATGGCCATCCCCGACGAAATTCTGCGTAAGCCCGGCAAGCTCACTCCAGAAGAAGAGCAGATCATGCGCGACCACTGCACGCGCGGCTACCACATCCTGCGCAAGATTCCGTTCCTGAGCGAGGCGGCGGCGATCGTCTACACCCACCAAGAGCACTTCGACGGCAACGGATATCCCAGCCGCCTGCGCGGCAACGAGATTCCCATCGGCGCCAGAATCTTCGCCGTCGCCGACGCCATGGACGCCATCACCAGCGACCGACCGTATCGCAAAGCGCGCAGCTTCGACGAGGCTCGCCAGGAAGTTTTACGCTGTTCGGGAACCCAGTTCGATCCCAACGTCGTCGAAGTCTTCCTGAAAATTCCCAACGAACTCTGGCACGAACTCCGCGCCGAAATCAACGGAGAAAACCGCCACTTCTCCACCTTTGATTTCTCCGGCGCCTCCGCGACTCCAGCCGAATAGTCTCCGTCCCCCCGATACATTGATTAAGTACGTCTATCTGATACGTCTATTGATCAAGAGGCGAATCATGGCGTCTTCCACTCTGCCTGCATCCAGCTCCAGCCGCTCCAGATTCAAAACCCTTCTCTGGGTCTCGCTTGGTCTCATCACGCTCTTTGTCTTCATCACTTCAGAAGTTTTTCTTGTCGCCGATTACCCCATGTACCACGCCTACCGTCTGCAGGTCATCGCCGACCGTCATCTCCTCATCCCCCATACAATCTGCGGCGTCATCGCTCTTCTGGCCGGCCCGCCACAGTTCTCGTCGCGCTTTCGGCAGCGTCACCTGAAGTTCCATCGCATCCTGGGCCGCATCTACGTCGTCTCCGTCTTTATCGGCGCCTTCACCGGAATCGCCCTCGCCGCCGGCCGCCCCGGCCTACCGGGAACCTCCATGCAGGCCGCTGCCTGGATGGTCTGCACCACTGCCGCCTTCATCACGGCGCGCAACCGCCAAATCGTCCAGCATCGCCAGTGGATGGCCCGCTCCTACGCCGTTACCTTTACCTTCGTCTCCAGCCGTGTGCTCAATCTCTGGCCCCGCTACTGGAGCCATCTCGGCGATAGCCTTGCCGCCGTCGGCGTTATCGCATTCACCCTGGCCTCTCTTCTTCTCGTCGACCTCGGCCTCAACTGGCGCGAACTCACCTCGCGCCGCGCCTGACGCCGGCAAAAGTCATCTAATTGCCATTTGCGAAACGACCGGCGTAACGCCTGAGCTACCGCCGGCGTCAAAGATTGGACAGACCAGGCTGCGGCTCACCAGAGCCATCGACGCACGGTCCAACCCGTATGCCGGTCCCGTAGATTGCAAACTGCATGACTACCCAATTGCAAAATCGTGATGCGATATCCGCCAGCAGCCGCGCAACTCCGACGCGTCGGATCCGACGGCAATAGGAGACTCCAGTTAGAACGTCCAATTTGAATCCGAATCCTCGGCGCGATGAAGTTCTCATCCTCGGTGGTGGAGTGGCGGGTTGCGCCGCTTCCATCGCGCTCGCTCGAAAGGGCCAAAGCGTCACGCTGATCGAACGCGAGCCCACGGCGCGCCACAAGGTCTGCGGTGAGTTCCTCAGCGGTGAGGCGCTTGAGGATCTGCACGCGCTTAGCATCGACGTCGCCTCGCTTGGCGCCGTGCCCATCAATTACGTTCGCCTCGCCGCCGCGCGCCGCGCCGCGGAGGCGCCGCTTCCGTTTCCCGCGGCCTCACTCACACGCAAGGCGCTCGATACAGCGCTCATCGCCGAAGCCATCGCCGCCGGAGTTCGCGTAGAGCGCGGCTGCAGTGTGCAAGCGCTCAGCCGCACGGCCAACAACCTCTGGCGCGCGACACTCGACGACGGCGCCATTTTTGAAGCTCCAGCGGTCTTCCTCGCCACAGGCAAGCACGATCTGCGCGGCTACGCGCGTCCTGCGGACCCGGAGCGCTGGGTCGCTTTCAAAATGTACTTTCGTCTGGCCCCCGTGCAGGCCGCTGAACTCGCCGGAGCTTCCGAGCTGATGCTCTATCCCGGAGGCTATGGTGGCATCCAGCCAGTTGAAGGAGGCATTGCAAACCTTTGCTGCGTGGTGCAACGGCCGTATCTTGAACGCGTGGGCTATAGCTGGGAAAACTTCCTCGCAAAGGTGCAGCAGGGCTGTCCACACCTCGCTATGAGGCTTGCCGGCGCCGAGCCGTTGCTCGCCAAGCCGATCGCCGTCACCCATATCCCGTATGGCTTCATCCGCCGCACAACCGAGAATGGGCTCTACTGCATCGGCGATCAGGCAGCCGTCATTCCCTCGTTCACCGGCGATGGCATATCCATCGCGCTATATACGGCGCGCCGCGCTGTGGCCGCCTATCTCGCCGCCGAGCCGGCGCCGCTCTTCCAGGCTGAACTGCGGTCCGCATTGCTGGCGCAGATGCGTCTTGCCCAGTTTGCCGCCGATGGCTTGAACAACCGGGTCTCACGCGCCGTCTTGCCCTTTTGCCTCAGGGTCTGGCCCGGCGTGATGCGCGTGACGGCAAGGATGACGCGCGTAGCGCAGCATGCCGCCGCTGTCCCCCATCCAGTCGCCGGCTAAGTACCAGGAGAGAGACGCCATGAAATCCTTCGCAGCCCTCACTCTCGCCGGCCTGCTGGCGCCAGCTGCTCTCGCCCAGCATCAGACCTTCGTCGTCAATCCCGACGCCAGCGAGGTCAAGATCGTGCTCAAAACAACCCACGAGCTGGTCAGCGGCGCCTTTCACATTCAATCCGGATCGATTGGCTTCGACAGCAGCGCTCCCCGGATGTCCGGTTCGGTGGTAGTCCTCGCCGCCAGCGGCAAGACCGGCAACAGCAGTCGCGACAAGAAGATGAACAAGGACGTCCTCGAGGTCGAACAGCACGCCACAATTTCCTTTGACCCCAAGACCTATACCGGCGCCATCGCTCCGTCAGGCGACTCGAACCTCCAGGTCACTGGAGCTTTCACACTCCTCGGCGTGCCCCACGAGATCACCATCCCCATCCTCGTCCACATTGATGGTGCAACCGCCTCGGCCAAGACTCACTTTGTCATTCCATACGTTCAATGGGGACTCAAGAATCCAAGCTTCATGTTCTGGAAAGCCGACAACGACGTCGCGGTCGATCTCTCTTTAACCGGCCAGATTTTAAAATAGAGAACGTCGGCATGGGGTGAACAAATTGAACCCCACGCTTTAGTTCTCGCTCGAAAAGTCGGTTCAAATTACAGCGCGTTTGTTTGATTTCATGAAATCATCTAAGTCATAGAGTTACTAGAGTATATATACAAGAAAAATTCTGCCGCCAGTTTCTAACTCTACATGTCGCGGAGATTCAATAGGTTGGGTAAGCAGAAATTCTGCTGCATATTTTAGACTTGCCGTAAAGTAACTCCCTGAGAGTGACGGAGGTTAGCGCGCGACGCGAAACTAATGGGTGTTGCGATGCGTGCTAAGCTCAGACCGTTCTTCTGCGAGAGGACTTCTGAGC
>DATHNJ010000183.1:0-3964 GCA_035486155.1 Occallatibacter sp.
TAGTGCAGGAGCGCGGCGTGCGCGGCCTCTTCTGCGACTATCGCGAACTGCTCAAGAACATCCAGAACAGCTACAACCCTCAAGTCCATACGACGGAGCTCGAGCTGCTCAAGCCAGTCTTCGCCGCCGAAGTCCTGGTGCTCGACGATCTCGGCGCGCAAAAACCCAATGAATGGGTCTGGGACACAGTCGCTCTGATCCTCAACACGCGCTACAACGACAAGCAATCGACGATTATCACCACCAACTATCCCGATCTGCCTCCCGGCGGGGGCGCGCAGACCGACGTCGAGCGCGCCGCCCGAGAACAGACCCTCGGCGACCGCATCGGTGAACGTATGCGCTCGCGCCTATCGGAGATGTGCATCCAGATCGAGATGACCGGTACCGACTTTCGCCAGAACATCAGCCGTGCCCGCTTCGGCTAACGAAACCGGCTAGAGTGGGGTGAGAGAGCGAATCTTATACACCACAGATTCATATTTTGGATTTGTGCGTGTCCCTATGATCTCGCCGCCAAGTTTTTCGGCGATGCGTCTGCTGGCGATGTTTTGTACTGCTACGGGGTATAAAAAGCTCGTCTTCGCGAGATGCTTCGCCGCCCATTCAGCCACGGCTTGAACGGCTTCTCGCCCGTAGCCGTGACCATGAGCCGCTTCCTTAAGCCAAATGCCGAGCTCTGGCGATGGTTGATCGGCATCTTCCAGGCCGGCAATGCCTAGGCATTCCATAGTTTCGTTGCGTCGTACAACGAAGGAGAAAACCGACGGATCGTTAGCCTGCAATCTAGCTTCCCTGTGCGCTTTGTACTCGCTGAGCGATCGCGGGGGTTCCCACTGCATAAAGCGAGCGATTGCCGGCGTAATGCATGCGAAGATCTCTTCCGCGTCCGCCATTTTGAACGGGCGAAGCTGCAACCTCGCGGATCGAATCAAAATCTCCATCCTGCTCGCCCTATCGAACACGTTGTGCTGTATCTTACCGTCTAGACCGATCACGCATTGCCATCGATCGAGCCATCATGCGCAAGACCCTCAATATCCTCGCTCTCATTGCCTTGGCGCTGCTCTGCGGTCTTACGTGGGCTGCGCTCTATGGCCCCAACAAACTCCCCGATCGCGTGCCGACTCACTTCGACGCCGCTGGCCGAGCGGACGCCTGGGGCGCGCCCACCGGCATGATCCTGATGCCCACGATGGCCATTGGACTCTACGTGTTGATGTCGATCGTGGCGCGATTTCCCGACGCCTTTCACTATCCGGTTCGCGTCACTCCGTTCAACATCGAGCGCCTCAAATCCATCACCCTCGACATGATCGCGTGGCTTAAGCTGGAACTCGTCTGTCTGTTCACCGTGCTGCAATGGGCTTTCCTGCAAGCGGCGCGCACTGGCAGCGGACGGATCTTCCCGCTGATTCTGCCGGTCTCCATCGTCGCGATCTTCGGCGTGATTGGCTGGCATTTTATCGCCATCTTCCGCGCCGCCCGCTCCGGCCCGCCCCAGGGCGCGATCCACGCCAAGCTCCGGCAATAGATAACAACTCCACAGGCCCGACTCGAAAGAGTTACTGCAACTCTCCTCCTTCTGGTCTTCTGTCCGTGTTTGATCGTCGCTACAGTAGGTGTGTCGAGAGCAAGCCGCTCCGTCAAAATCCCTACAGCTATACCAAACAGCTCATGGGTGGAATGCGAGGCGCCGCCATGGAATGCGAAAACGTCATGGTCATTGAAGCGCCAGTCCGGAAACAAATTTCGGACGGCCCGCAAGACAACCCCGAGACGCAGTTACATACGCTGCAGCAGTACGTCTGCGAACTGCTCATGCGTAACCAGCAGCTGCGCATGGCGCTGCAGAATGCGCTCTTCGGTCGGCAAGCCGCGCCGGGAAAAAGTGGAGAGCTGGAGGCCTAATGCCTCCGCACTCCTTTCATGGCGTGCTCAAAAATCTCGTCGATATAGGCGTCCGAAAGCGGCCCAGTGCCCATCTGCAGCCGGTAGTAGATCGGCGCATACAACAAATCAATAATTGCGTTCGGGTCGGCATCCTGGCGAAGAAAACCTTTTTCCTGGCCTTCTTCAAAATAGGAGATCGCCATGCGCCGCCGGGGCATCGTCCAGCGCTCGCGCAACGCCGTAGCCAGTTCCGGATCAAATTGCGCCTCGGCAAGCAGGGCGCGGATCAGGGCGCCATCCTTGCCCCGAAATGCCTTGGCCATCTTGCGCATCTGCAGCCGGATACTCTCTTCAAAGTTCTTTGCCGGCAGAAAGAGCGTATTCGGATCGACGCGCCCGACAAAGGCGTCCATGATGATGGCGGCCTTGTTGGGCCAGCGGCGATAGATGGTCATGCGCCCCACTCCGGCGCGCCCGGCGATGGCGTCCATGCTCAGCGCCTTGAAGCCGCTCTCCAGCACAAGATCGACAGCGGCCTTCAGAATGGCGCTTTGTATGCGAGGACTCCTCGGCCTGCCGCCCGAGGAGATCTTCCCGTCTTTGCTCCCTTTGTCCGGCTCCATGAATTTCCTTTGAATCCAAAATGTACGCCTTGTATCGAATATATGACGACTGATACGATACGTACCGTATCATAATTGCAATTCAAAAAGTAGCGCAACCCGAAAGGAAACGACAATGGCAGGGAAACTTGAAGGGAAGGTCGCGCTGGTTACGGGCGGCTCACGCGGAATCGGCGCAGGAATCGCAAAGCATCTGGCGGCGGAAGGCGCGAAAGTAGCCATCACCTACACCAAAGGAGCCGACGCAGCGGCCTCGGTGGTCAAACAGATCGAGAGCGCAGGCGGAGAGGCGATCGCCATCCAGGCTGACGCCGCGGACGCCAAGGCAGTCCAGAGCGCAGTCCAACAGGCGGTCAAAACGCTCGGCAAACTCGATGTGCTGGTCAACAACGCGGGCACGGCGATTCCGAAGAAGTTCGAAGACGCCACGCTCGAAGAGCTGGATCGCGTGCTCAACATCAACGTGCGCGGCGTCTTCACCGCGACCCAGGCGGCGTTGAAGCAGATGAACGACGGAGGCCGCATCATCATGATCGGGTCGTGTGTGGGCGAGCGCAACATGACGCCTGGTCTGGCGGCGTATGCCGCCACGAAAGGCGCGGTCAAGATGTTCACGCAAGGGCTGGCCAGAGAAGTTGGCGACCGCCGCATCACGGTCAACAATGTTCAACCCGGCCCGATCGATACGGACCTGAACCCCGCTGCAGGTGATTGGGCGACGCCGCAGATAGCCAACACCGCGCTCAACCGTTACGGAACCGTGGACGAAGTAGCCGCATTGGTTGCCTTCGTCGCCAGCCCGGAGGCTTCGTACATCACGGGCGCAAACCTGACCGTCGACGGCGGCACAAACGCGTAACGCACGGCAGCGCGCTTGATCCCGAGCGCGCTGCAATCGTTCCGGCAACCACCAGGGCCCTCCGGCCGCCAATACGAAAAGCACGCAGCAGGCGAAGAAGGAGAAATGCAGTGACTGATCTGAAAGGTAAAACAGCTCTCGTAACGGGAGCCTCGCGCGGCATTGGACGCGCAACGGCAGAGGCCCTCGCCCAGGCAGGCGCGCGCGTCATTGTTCACTACGGCCGTTCGGCTGAAGAAGCGGACGCGCTCGTCGCGGCGATTCGCGCCGCCGGCGGCAGCGCCGACGCGGCAAAGGCCGACCTGGCCGCTCCCAGCGGCGCCGCGATCTTAGCCCAACAGGTGCGCGCCCTCGTCGGCGACCATCTCGACATCTTCGTCTCCAACGCGGGCATCTCCAAGGCTGCCCCCATCGAAAATCACACCATCGACGACTTCGACAATCTCTTCGCCACCAATGTGCGCAGCCCGTTCTTTCTGGTCAAAGAGCTTCTGCCGCTCTTTCATGAAGGCGCCAGCATCATCATGCTCTCTTCGCTCGCCGCGCATGCGGTGCCCGGCAATCCCGGACAGCCCGGCGCTCCGTCCCT
>DATHNJ010000184.1:0-46983 GCA_035486155.1 Occallatibacter sp.
GCGAAGGTGCGCAAGGTGCTGAAGATCGCGCAGGAGCCCATCTCGCTGGAAACGCCGATTGGCGAGGAAGAAGATTCGCACCTCGGCGATTTCATCGAAGATCGCCAGGCCGTGTCGCCTTCCGAAGCCGTGATCAGCGTGAACCTGAAGGAGTACACGTCTCAAGTGCTGCGTACGCTGACGCCGCGCGAGGAGCGGGTGATCAAGATGCGGTTTGGCCTTGAGGACGGCTCTGAGCACACATTGGAAGAAGTCGGCCAGAGCTTCCAGGTGACAAGAGAAAGAATCCGTCAGATCGAAGCCAAGGCGCTGCGTAAGCTGCGTCATCCTTCGCGCAGCCGCAAGCTGAAGGCGTTTGTGGATGGCGTAAAAGAGATGTAACCACCTGCGGTGGGGCAGACGCGCTTCGCGCCTTTCTCATCGCTGTTGACTGAAGCAGAATCAAAGCCGCGATCTTCGGATCGCGGCTTTTGTTTTGTGCGCCTGTACGCTGCCGTCTAGCAGCTGTCGTGACGATGCGTGCTACACTTTGCCTTCCCCCGATTCCTCATCCTGTCGAGGTTCGCCGCATGCGCGTATCGTCCTTGCCCCTGCTGTTTGCAGCCTTTTCGCTCCTCGGCGTGGTGCGCCCCACCGCGGCTCCCGCGCAGACTGCGACGCCGGCGCGCACGCTCGTTCGTGCGGGACATTTGCTCGATGTGCACAGCGGCAAGATTCTTGATGCGCAGACCATCGTCGTCTCCGGCGACCGCATCGTCTCCATTGCGCCGACGGCTTCTACGCCGGCCTCATCCGGCGACGCTGTCATTGATCTTGGCTCAATGACAGTGTTGCCGGGACTGATCGACGTGCACACGCACCTGACCATGAACCCGGAATTCGATCCATTCAAAGAGGTCACGGACACCGACGCAAAAGACGCCATCAACGGAGTGGTGAATGCGCGCACGACTCTGCTGGCCGGGTTCACCACGGTGCGCAACGTTGGCGCTTCGGGGTTTGTCGACGTGGATCTGCGCGATGCGATTAATGCCGGACAAGTTGCAGGCCCGCACATGCAGGTGAGCGGGCCACTGCTGGGCATCACCGGCGGCCATTGCGATGAGAATCTGCTGCCAATCCGTTATCACGAAGTGGGCGATGGAGTGGCCGACGGCATTGCCGCGGTGCAGCATCAGGTGCGGCAGAACATCAAGTATGGCGCCGATCTGATCAAGATCTGCGCTACGGGCGGCGTTCTCTCCAAGGGTGATGACCCGCAGGCCTCGCAGTACACGTTGGAGGAGATGAAGGCGATTGTCGCCGATGCGCATCGTCTGGGCCGCAAAGTCGCTGCACATGCACATGGAGCGCAGGGCATTCTGTGGGCCAGCGAGGCAGGAGTCGACTCGATCGAGCACGGCAGCTACATCAATGACGAAGCCATCGCAGTGATGAAGAAGAACGGCACGTATCTTGTGCCCACGATCTATCTCGAAGACTGGATGCTGCAGTTCGGCAAGCTGCCTCCCTTTTACGAGCAGAAGATGAAGGACGTGTCGGCGGTGGCGAAGAAAAATCTTCGGCACGCATACGAGTCTGGCGTGAAGATCGCGCTGGGCACGGATGCGGCGGTCTACCCGCACGGCCTCAACGGACATGAGCTCGAGGTGTATGTACGCGACCTTGGGATGAAGCCGATTGAAGCAATCCAAAGCGCGACGGTGAATGCTGCGGATCTGATGGGTTGGAGCGATCGCGCCGGATCGCTCGATGCAGGCAAGTGGGCGGACATCATCGCTGTCGACGGCAATCCCCTTGCCGATGTGAAGCTGCTGCAGGACGTGAAATTCGTTATGAAGGCCGGTGTGGTCTACAAAGGCGGCGCCGAAAAGTGAATTGATTTCAGCGAGAGAACCACGCCGCGGCCTTCGGCTCTCTGCTTTTCGGATTGCTGCGAAAGCGTTTTGTTACTGCTGGGCGCTCCTCAAAATATTTGCGGCTTGCCATCTCTCCTAAAGCTCTGCTAAAACGTTTTTGCTCGATACAATCGCCACTTTTGCGAAAGAGGACTCTGTCCCGATGAAAAATATCTCCCGCCGCCAGTTCGGCAAAGGCGTTGCCGCTTCGGCGGCCGCTGCTTACGCCGGTTTGTCGCTTCCGAAGTTAGCCCTGGGCGAGAGTGCTGCTCTCACCTTTCCGCGAGGCTTTCAGTGGGGATGCGCGACTGCGGCCTACCAGGTGGAAGGCGGCGCCAAGGAAGACGGGCGCGGGCCGTCGATCTGGGATACCTTCTCTCACACGCCGGGTAAGACCTATCACGGCGAAACAGGCGATGTAGCGGACGACTCCTATCACCTCTACAAAGAAGATGTGCAGTTGTTGAAGGCGCTGGGCGTGAGCATCTATCGCATGTCGATCTCATGGTCGCGCGTGATTCCCGATGGCGCGGGGCAGCCGAATCCGAAGGGGCTGGATTACTACAGCCGCGTGATCGACGAGTTGCTGAAGAACAACATCACGCCCTACGTCACGCTCTTTCACTGGGACCTGCCGCAAGCCCTCGACGGCGGCTGGCAGAATCGCGCTACGGCGCACTCCTTTGCCGATTACGCGGCCTATGTGACCAAGCAGCTAGGCGACCGCGTGCGCCACTGGATGACGACCAACGAGTTCGTGTGCTTTACCGATCTCGGCTATCAGGTCGGGCAGTTCGCGCCGGGATTGAAACTGCCGGCCGCGCAGGTAAACCAGGTGCGGCATCACGGCATTCTCGCGCACGGATTGGGCGTGCAGGCCATTCGCGCCAACACGCCGAGCGGCACGCAAGTCGGACTGGCGGAGAATGCTACTGTCTTTGTTCCCGTCATCGAGACGCCGGAACACATCGCGGCAGCGCGCGTGGCGACGCGCCTGGGCAACGCCCAATTCCTGACGGCCGTGATGGAAGGCAAGTATCCCTCCGAGTATCTGCAGCGCGAGGGCGCCAACGCGCCGAAGGTGGAGCCGGGCGATATGAAGGCCATCGGCAGCCCACTGGATTTTGTAGGCCTGAACATCTACAACCCGCTCTACGCGCGCGCCGACGATTCGCCCCAGGGATTCGCCGTGGAGCCGATGCCGTCGTCATATCCGCACATGTACTCGCCGTGGCTTGCGCTGGGCCCGGAGTGCATCTACTGGGGAGTGCGCAACGTGAGCGACCTGTGGAAGCCGAAGGCAATCTACATCACCGAGAACGGCACGTCGTCGGACGATGTTGTCAATGCGTCTGGCCACATTGAGGATGTGGACCGCATCATGTATCTGCGCAACCATCTCACGCATCTGCATCGCGCCGCAAAAGAAGGCTATCCGGTGGAAGGCTACTTCCTGTGGAGCCTTCTCGATAACTTCGAGTGGGCCGATGGGTTCAGCAAGCGCTTCGGCCTTCACTATGTCGACTTCAAGACGCTGAAGCGCACGCCCAAGTTGAGCGCGGAGTGGTACAAGGACGTGATCGCGAAGAACACGGTGCTGTAGAAGGCACGACGGCCTTATGCGGCGGCTTCGATCTCAGCGAGATCTTCCGGACTGAACTTCAACTCTGCAGCGGCGATGTTCTCGTTCAAGTGCGCTTCGTTGGATGTACCTGGAATCGGCGCCATTGCCGGCGAGCGATGCAGCAGCCACGCCAGCAGGATCTGCGCCACGGTCGCCCCGTGGCGTGAGGCCAGAGACCCGAGCGATTGCGCCGAGGGATGATCGGGCTTGAGAATCTTACCGGCGACCATGGGATACCACGGCAGAAACGCCATGCCGCGCTGCTCGCACCAGTTCACCGTCTCCTCGTGCTGCCGGTCGGCCAGCGAATAGCGATTCTGCACCGAGACGATGGGGACGATCTTCTGCGCCTCCTGAATTTGCACCGGCGTCACTTCGCTCAAGCCGATGTGGCGAATCTTTCCCTGCTCCTGCATCAAGCGCAAGGCGCCGAGCGACTCTTCGATCGGCGTGCGCGAGTCAATCCGGTGTAACTGATATAAGTCGATGCGCTCGAGCTTCAGGCGCCGCAGGCTCATTTCGACACACTGGATTAGATAGCCGGCGCGGCCGACGTATTCGGTCTTCGAAGGCCCCTGCCGGGTGATGCCGCCCTTAGTTGCGATGACCAGGCCGTCGGGATACGGATGCAGCGCTTCAGCGATGAGCCGCTCGGCGATCTCCGGGCCGTAGGCATCGGCGGTGTCGATCAAGTTGACGCCAAGTTCAACAGCGCGCCGCAGCACGCGTCGGGCTTCATTCGCATCGGCCGGCTCGCCCCAGGCGCCGTCACCGACCAGGCGCATGGTTCCATAACCGAGCCGGCGCACCGGCAGATCGCCGCCAATCGAGAATGTCGGGTGGACAGAAGCAGGGGAGGTCGCCATAGCACCTTTGATGCTACGTTACCGGGCGCCGCAGCGGTCGCGCGTGGAACCGTTGACCGGCGATTCACGTATGGTTAAATGCAGTAACACGAGGCGAAATTCCATGGCGAGCATGGCGTATCCCAACGCGCAGGCGATCTTCTACCAGCAATACGACGCGGTGCGCCGCGATGAAGTCGTGGGAATTTTACTGGCCCTATTCCTGGGCACATTCGGCATTCATCATTTCTATCTGCGCCGCACGGGACTGGGAATTCTCTACTGCTGCTTCTTCTGGTCGGGCATTCCGAGCCTGCTCGGATTTCTGGAGTGCTTCTTCATGCCGGGGCGCGTGCGTGAATTCAATGCGATCCAGGCCGCGGGCATCGCGGCGGCGCTGGGCATGAGCGTGCCCATGGGCTGGCCTATCAACGTGACGGTGAATGTGCCGCCGGGAACTACGGTTGGGGCTGCGGCCGGCGCGTATCCGGTTGTCGGACTTGCGCAGGCGGGAACGCTGGTTGCTTGCAGGCACTGTCAGCGCACCAATCCGCCGGGGGCGCGATTTTGCTCAGGGTGCGGGACGGCGTTGTAAGTAAGACAGGGAACAGGGATCGAAAAGAGCGACGCCAGAAATGGCGCCGCTCTTTTCATTTGAGCGCTACATATTTGCTTCGCCCGCCCGCATCGACTCATTGAAATGCGGCTTGGTGAAATTAAGCGCCGCTTCCAATGCAGATTGATACTCGGCCGCACGCGTCAGCAAAGCCGGCGTTGCCGCGGCATAGTCGCCATCCAGAGTCATCAAGCCCTCGCCCGCTTCGTGACCGGCCATGCGCAGCAGATCGGCCTCGGTCGTGTTGAGATACTGAGCATCGCGCGGATCGGCGATCCATACCGGCTTGTTCTCGCCTAAGACTCCAGACAGCCAATAGACCTTGCGCAGTAGGTATTCAAGGCGCTCGGCGTCGTTGGTCTCGGTGAAGAGAAACTTCTTTTGCCACCGGCTGTAGTAGCGCGTGGTGACAGGCACGGGCTGGCGATTGCCCGATTTCACGAATTCAAGTTGCCCCAGATCGACCGTCTTGCGAATCGCGTTGTAGACGAAGGTCTCGGCGTAGGGCTGCTCCATGGCCGGAACGATCTCGGCGAAGGTGACAGTAACAGACGCCGCAACCTTGGCGTGGAGATTGCTCGCGCCGCCGTCGGCCAGATGCATCTCGCCGTGGACAACGTAGGTATCCGCGCCGGAGATGGACCGATGAAACGGCCACTGGAACTTGCCGAAGGCGATGGGCAGGCCGGCCAGCGTGACGTAGCACTCAGGCCGCGGATTGCGCAGGCGCCTGGCTTCGGCGGTCAGGTGCGCCGTCACTTCGGGCAGCAGGTTCGGCTTGTCGAAGTCGAAGGCTTCGCTCAACTCGAGCTGGAGCGAGCGGCCAACGGCGTTGGCGAGGCCGAGCTGAAAGATCGTTGTGGGCTCGCCATTGAAGTCCTTGCCTGCGGAGACGGCTTGAACGGTGAGGCCGGCCTGCGCGGCGGCTGATTCAAGCGAAGCGATGAGAGAGGTCTTCGATAATGCTGTCATGCTGGAGAGTCCTGCGGAAAGATTGGGCAGTCCTTATTTTAGTGCATTGCGATTCGCCGTTTGCTGACCGCTGCTCTCCATGTTGGCGGCGGCAAGGCGTGAGGGCCGCCCGAATCCTGCATACGCGCGGCACGTAGGCTGTCGGCATCGAAAGATGGGGAGAGCGGAGCAAACAACCTAAGCAGCGCCCATTCCGCAATTTGACTATGCTTTCGCGGGTTTGACCTGCCTTCCGGGGCGCCGGTATACTCAGGTCTGCAGCATGCGGGAGTAGCTCAGTGGTAGAGCATCGCCTTGCCAAGGCGAGGGTCGCGGGTTCAAGTCCCGTCTCCCGCTCCAAATCGCCCTCCGGCGCTGGCCGGGTTGGCTACGGCGATTTGGTTGCGATCATCAAATTCGATCGGCTAGCCCTGCCAAGGCGCGGTACCCAAGTGGTAAGGGAGAGGTCTGCAAAACCTTTATGCGCCGGTTCGATCCCGGCCCGCGCCTCCAAACTCCTATTCCTGATCAGATTTTCCTGAGCAAGTGCAATTGCGGCTGTTGGCCCTTGGCGCCTCCAGTGAACGCTGGAAGAAGCGCGCCCCGCATCGCGCCGAAGCATGTATTCTCCTTGAGCGCAAAATAACCCGCAAGGATGCGCTGCCGGGCAGATCGAAATAATCTTGGATTTCATCTATCCATCAGCATCGAGCCGGTCTAAGAGGTTTTGCCGCTTGCAGCGCAGCCTTACATTCTGCTGAACGCGAAACATTGGAAAAAGCCGGAGTTGCGACTTTGGTTGTTCGGCTTCGGCGCGGACTCATTCAGAGGGGAGCGACTTGATCTACGCCCTTGCATTTTGCATCGGAATCATCGCAGGTTTGCGGACTATGACTGCGCCGATGGTTGTTAGCTGGGCCGCGCGTATCAGCCGGCTGCATCTTGGCGGCACGTGGCTGGCGTTTCTGGGCTACGCATGGACGCCTTGGATTTTTACCCTCGCGGCGATCGGCGAGCTGATCAACGACAAGCTGCCCAAGACGCCGAGCCGCAAGACTCCTCCGCAGTTTGCGGCACGGATCGTGATGGGTTCGCTCTCTGGCGTAGCAGTGGGCGCATCCTCAGGCGCTCTCTGGTTCGGACTCGTTCTCGGCGCGCTGGGCGCAGTTGCGGGCACGTTGGGCGGGGCGTGGGCGAGAGCTACCTTTGCACGCGCCATCGGAGGCAAGGACCTGCCGATTGCATTACTCGAAGATGTGGTCGCTGTCGGCGGCGGTATTTTGCTGATGGCGGCGCTGCCCTAGCGGCCGAACGCGATTCTGATTTCTGCGTGAGCCTTCCACTGAAAGACGGTGCGCAGTCTCGTAAGGGCGGAATGTCATGAAGACGATGCGAGTGAATGCCGATCAGCAAGGCCCCGTGCTGATGGCCGCCGAGCTTCCGGCGCCTGATGCTGCCGACAGTGAAATCCTGATCCGCGTGCATGCCGCTGGAGTCACGCCGACCGAACTCTCCTGGTACCCGACGACGCACGCCAAAGACGGATCGGCACGGACCGGCGCCGTGCCCGGGCATGAGTTCTCCGGCGTCATTGAGTCTCTCGGCAAGAACGTGACGAGCTTCACGGTCGGAGATGCAGTCTACGGAATGAACGATTGGTTCGCCGACGGCGCCATGGCTGAGTTCTGTATCGCCGCGTCGGGATCGATCGCGAAGAAACCGGCGAAGCTGTCGCACTTAGAAGCCGCGACGGTTCCGATCGGCGCGCTCACCGCGTGGCAAGGCCTTCAGATCAAAGCGAACATCCAGCCCGGCGAACGCTTGCTCATTCACGGCGGCGCGGGCGCAGTCGGTCTGTTCGCCGTCCAACTGGCGCATCTGCGCGGGGCTTCAGTGATCGCAACAACCTCGGCGGCCACGATGGATTTTGTTCGCGCTCTCGGCGCCGATCGGGTTCTTGATTACGCGGCGCAACGATTCGTAGACGAAATAAAGGATGTCGACGTGGTCTTCGATACGGTCGGCGGCGCGACGCGTGATCGCTCATGGTCAGTGCTCAAGCCTGGCGGGAGGCTGGTGACCATCGCCGCGGATGCAGAAGGGACAAGCGAACAGCGCGTCAAAGACGCATTCCTTCTGGTCGAAGCCAATGCGGGGCAACTTGCTGAAATTGGTCGCATGCTGGACGCAGGAACTCTGAAAACATTTGTGAAGGCTGTCGTTCCATTGCAGGAGGCTGCCGCATCCTACAGCGGAAAGGTGAAGGGCCAGCTCGCCTACGGCAAGACTGTTGTCGCAGTGGCGCCCTGAAATATCAGCAGGAGCAAATATGCATGTTTTTATCGCGGGAGCAACAGGCGCCATCGGCCAGCCTTTGCTGCGGGCGCTGTCGGCGGCAGGCCACACCGTAACGGCCATGGTCAGATCCGACACAGACCGTGAAAGGCTGCGGTCTGCGAACGTGCATACGGAGCTTGCAGACGCCTTCAATGAAAGCGCAGTAAAAGAAGCCCTGATGCGCGCTCGCCCCGACGCCGTGATCGATCAGTTAACATCGTTGCCCGCACAGCCTGACAAAATTCAGGAGCGCCTGCCCGGCGACGTGCGCTTGAGAATCGAAGGCGGCGGCAATTTGTTTCGCATGGCGGAGCGGTGCGGCGTCCGGCGTTATTTGCAGCAATCGAGCGGATTCTTTCTGCGCGCAGGCGTCGGCCTGGCCGACGAATCGGAGCCGATGGCGATCACTGCAAGCGGCAACATCGCCACCAGCGCGCGCATGTACGCCGCAGTCGAAGCGCGCGCCTTGAGCGCGACGAAAATGGAGACGGTCGTGCTCCGCTACGGATTCTTCTATGGGCCCGGCACCTGGTATCGGCGCGACGGCGCCGCAGCGGAGACTGTGCGCAAAGGTCAGTTTCCGATCGTCGGCAACGGGCAAGGCGTCTGGTCATTCGTCCACGTGGAAGATGCCGCTCGAGCGACCGTCAGCGCGCTCGAGGCCCAGCCGGGCGTCTACAACATCGTCGATGACGATCCGTTTATCCTTGCCGATTGGCTTCCGCGATTTGCGCAGTGGGTCGGCGGCCCTGATCCGGCGCATGTGAGCGAAGAAGAGGCGCGCCGTACGGCTGGCGAAGACGCCGTCTACTATGCGACGCGACTGCGCGGCGCCTCAAACCTGAAAGCCCGGCGCGTTCTCGCATTTCAGCCTCGTCCTCTGGCGTGGATTCATCTGGAATCGACTCTGGCAAGATGACAAGCGGCAAGCTATCGCTCCACCCGCGAGGCTTCTGCGTTGCGATGCGGGCGGCCAGCTCAGGCGAGCGCCGCAGTGGGCTCTACGCCCCACAAGTTCAAGCCGCTGATATTACGGCGGTTGGGCTTGCTTTAACTGAATTGTGCGGGATGCTAAGTCTAGGAATGGTAGGCACGAGAGGATTCGAACCTCCGACCTCTTCCGTGTCAAGGAAGCGCTCTAACCAACTGAGCTACGCGCCTGTGTAACCAGAATCTAGTTTAGCAGGATCGACGGCGGCGCGAAAAGCTCTGTCACCGTGGGTAGTGGCTCAATTTCGACCCACTACCGTCCCATGCGATGACCGGTCTTGTTCCCGGCTCTTACGCCATGCTTTACCATCGGTGTCGAACAAAGGGGCTCGGCGGAAGTGGTAGATTTGTTGCGCTTACGCTGCGGCCACTTTCATCCCATGATCGACCCGTCCGCAAATCCGAGACTCAACCCGCTGCGCTCGGCGCCTAACCTGCTCACGCTTCTGCGCATCTGTCTTGCGCCTTTCCTGGTTGCTGCAATTCTTGAAAATCGCTTTCGCGTTGGATTCATGCTCTTTGTCGTTGCCGGCCTTACCGATGCGCTGGATGGACTGCTGGCTCGCGTGCTCAAGCAGAGAACAGTGCTGGGACAGTATCTCGATCCCGTCGCCGACAAGCTGTTGCTCAGCACGTTATTTCTCGTGCTGTTGCACCAGGGGCTGATGCCCATGCGCGTAACGGTTATGGTGTTCGGACGCGACGTCTGTATTCTCCTGGTCTCAGCGATTCTGTATGCCGCCGTAGGCAGACGGGACTTCAAGCCGAGCATCCTTGGAAAGGCCAACACGCTGGCGCAGGTGCTGGCCGTTGGGGTGGTCCTGCTGCATCAGTTGACGCAAGCCATGTGGGTCGTCATGCTGCAATCCTTCGCGCTGTGGGCCACGATGGTTCTGACCGTGGTCTCGGGTCTGCACTACGCATGGATCGCGGCGCATAAGCCGTCGAGCTCGCACGCACTGCCTGGGGCGGCTTCGAAATAGACCGGCATGAATGCGAGGGCAGGGTTCCTTTGCATTCGAATCCAACACTTGACAGTCCACGGTATATCGCAGATTTAAAAGAGTTATAACGACGGAAGACGCCGGCAAATGCCGATCCTTTGGCGCGCATCGACTCGTGGGAAGCGGGGAAGCAAGCCGCTCTAAACGTCAGCGCCCGGCTGAATACCCGATCGCGGAGAGAACCGAATCGTGAGAGAGCGTTCTACTCTTCGGCGTCTTCCTTTGTCTGTTCCACGGTTTCTTCGATGGCCATGTCTTGGAACTCTTCGGAGTCAAAGACTTCGCCGCACTCAAGGCATTCGACGAACTCAGTGTCTTCATGCCGGGAGACAATTCGTACTCTGGGGTGTTTGCAGGGGCTTGCCATCACGGGTCGGATTCAGATGAAATTATGATGCTCTTTCCGCCGATTGTAGCGAGCTTTGCTTGAATTTCAAGCGCCAAATGCGCTGCCGCCCTTGAATCTTCTGAGACCGGTCAGTGGGGACGAAGCCCCTTGTAGCGCGGTTGAAACGGTCTTATACTGAATACGGACCGAAGAAGTCGGATATTTCATGCTAAAGCTTACCAAAAAAGCCGATTACGGGTTGATGGCGTTGAAATATCTCGCCGAACGCGCCGAATTGGCTGCGGTGAAAGCAAAGGCGGCTGTCCCGCCTGAAGCAATCGCGCTGAGCGCCAAGGAGATCGCGGACGCTTACGGAATTCCGGCGCAGCTTTTGGCCAAGATCTTGCAGCAGCTCACCAAGGCGGGGCTGCTCAAGTCGCATGCGGGCATGAACGGGGGCTATGCGCTGTCGAAAGAGGCGCGCTCGATCTCGGCCTATGAAGTGATTCTGGCCATCGACGGGCCGTTTTTCATCACTTCTTGCACTAAGGGCGCGAAGGCTTGCGACCTGACGCCGAGTTGCACCATCAAAGAGCCGTTGGCGCGCGTGAATGAAACAATCGCCGGCGTGTTGAAAAGCATCAGTATTCAAGACCTGGCCGAGCACGAGCATCCGGCGCACGTACACAACGGGCAAACGTTGGTTTCGTTAACGTTGTAGGGTGAGTTTTCCCCCACCGAACAAGATTGAAATCGAGGATAGGAAACGCGATGAGCACAGTTGTCAGCCAAGTCGAAGCGCCGGCCGGAGTCACTCTTCCGATTTACATGGACAATCACGCCACCAGCCCGCTCGATCCGCGGGTGCTGGAAGCGATGATGCCCTACTTCACCAATAAATTCGGCAATGCGGCGAGCCGCAACCACTCCTTTGGCTGGGAGGCCGAGCAGGCCGTCGAAACGGCGCGCGAACAGATCGCCAAGCTCATCGGCGCAACCGCAAAGGAGATCATCTTTACTTCGGGCGCGACGGAGAGCGACAACCTTGCCATCAAGGGCATCGCCGAGATGTATCGCGAGCGCGGCAACCACATCATCACGCAGGTGACCGAGCACAAGGCGGTGCTGGACACCTGCAAGCGCCTGGAAAAATATGGCTACCGCGTGACCTATCTGCCGGTGAAGGCAGACGGGCTGATTGATCTCGAAGACCTGAAGCGCGCCATCGACGACAAGACGATCCTGGTGACGATCATGGCCGCCAACAACGAGATCGGCGTGCTGCAGCCGATTCGAGAGATCGGCAAGATCTGCCATGAAAAGGGCGTGATCTTCCATACCGACGCGGTGCAGATCATCGGCAAGGCGCCGTTCAACGTGATCGCTGACAACGTCGATGTGGCTTCGATCTCCGCGCACAAGGTTTACGGCCCCAAAGGCGTGGGCGCTCTTTATGTGCGTCGTCGCAACCCGCGCGTGCAGATCGCCGCGCAGATCGACGGCGGCGGCCACGAACGCGGCATGCGGTCGGGAACGCTGAATGTTCCCGGCATCGTTGGCCTTGGAAAGGCCTGCGAGATTGCGCAGCAGGAGATGGAAAACGAGATGGCTTACCTGCGCGGTCTGCGCGACCGGCTGAAGGCCAAGCTCGAGTCCGAGCTCGACTACATCCACGTGAACGGCTCGTGGGAGCATCGGTTGTGCGGCAATCTGAACGTCAGCTTCGTGTACGTCGAGGGCGAGTCGCTGCTGATGGGCATCAACGATGTGGCGGTTTCGAGCGGCTCGGCCTGCACTTCGGCCACGCTGGAGCCAAGCTACGTGCTGAAGGCTCTGGGTCTGGGCGATGACGTGGCGCACAGCTCGATTCGCTTCGGGCTGGGCCGCTTCAACACGCAGGCGGAGGTGGATTACGTGGCCGCCAAGGTGATCGACATTGTGAAGAAGCTGCGCGAGCTTTCACCCCTGTATGAGATGGTGAAAGAAGGCATTGACCTGACCAAGATCGAGTGGCAGGCGCACTAACCACCTGCGGTGGGGCGGACGCCACTTGCGTGGCAGGTTTTTTCCGCCAGCAGAAAGCATCGACAGGCTGTCCTGTCGAATCCAACAGGAGTATACGCGGCTTCCCCCGCGTAGGAGAGACGGACCCAATGGCATACAGCGACAAAGTCGTAGACCACTACAACAATCCTCGTAATGTGGGCACGCTCGACAAGAGCTCGACCGAAGTCGGCACCGGCCTGGTCGGCGCGCCGGAGTGCGGCGACGTGATGCGCCTGCAAATCCGCGTCAACCCTGAGACGCAGGTGATCGAAGAAGCCAAGTTCAAGACCTTTGGCTGTGGCTCGGCGATCGCCAGCTCTTCGCTTGCGACCGAGTGGATCAAGGGACGCACGGTGAACGACGCGCTCGAGATCAAGAACACCGATATCGTGAAGGAGCTTTCGCTTCCTCCGGTGAAGATTCATTGCTCGGTGCTGGCTGAGGACGCGATCCGCGCCGCCATCGGCGACTGGAAGAAGAAGAACGGCGTGGCTGAGACGGCTGCTGTGGCAGTCGAAGCGAAGTAGAGCATGTCGAACGTAGTGGGCATCGGATCGAAGCCTGCGGAGGGTATGAGCGCGGCGCCGCCGCAGTCTGCCCCGCCGCAGGCCACAACGGGGGCCAAAGGGCAGGGACTTCAAGTTACTGACCGAGCCGTTAAGAAGATTCGCTCTGCGATGGCCAAGGAAGGCATCTCGCCTGAAGAGGGCGGCCTGCGCCTCGGCGTCACGGGAGGCGGCTGCTCGGGCCTGTCCTATGCGATCAAGTTCGATACGCGTCCCCGCGAGCGTGACCGCATCTATGACTTCGACGGCGTGCGCGTCTTCGTCGATCCCAAGTCGTTCCTGTATCTGCACGGCATGACGCTTGATTACGAAGAGACGCTGATGCGTCAGGGATTCAACTTCGTCAATCCGAACTCCTCGCGCTCCTGCGGCTGCGGTTCGTCTTTTTCGTCGTAGGGCCGTTTTTTTTGAGCCCATTCAATGCTGAAAGTCGCCGAGTCCGCTGTCCCCATCGCATGCTGGTCCTGTTCCGCGACTCACGATGAGTCCGCGCTCTTCTGTCCTCATTGCAACAAGATTCAGCCTTCTCCCGGCGGCAATTATTTTTCTGTGTTTGGACTAGCTCCCCGGCTCAACATCGATCTCGAGATGCTGGAGCGCGAGTTTCATAAGTTGAGCCGCAAGCTGCATCCCGATCGTTTTGCGCGCGCGTCGGCAAACGAGAAAGAGTGGAGCCTGGCGGACACGGCGCTTCTCAACGACGCCTATCGCACGCTGCGCGACCCGATCCGGCGGACTGAATATCTGCTGAAGCTGCATGGCGCGGAGATCGGCGAAGAGCATGCAGGCAAGGGGCGAATGGATCCATCGCGCGTGCCGGCCGATCTGCTGGAAGAGGTCTTTGACCTGAACATGCAGCTCGAAGAGATGCGCGCGAATCAAAAGATGGGCGACGACGATCCGGCCTTGAAGCAAGATTTAGTCAACGCCAAGACGAAGTTTGACGGCCTGCTCCAGGAAGTAGACGCTGATCTACGCGCGCAGGGCCAGGCATGGGACAACGGCGACGATGCTGCCCGCGAGGCTGCGCAGAAGAAGATGATCGCGTTGCTCGACCGACGGCGCTATCTGAACAATCTTGTCCGTGAGGTTACGGAGACGCTAGGAGCGTAGTTTCGCTCTAGCGGTTTTGAAGGGTGCGGGCATTAGCCCGTATATCCATTAGCTAAGAACAGCGTGGGCTTGAGCCCCTGAGGGAACAAAGGATTCAATGGCGGAAGGACGCGTAGTCGGAATCGATCTCGGCACTACCAACTCACTGGTTGCCTATATGCAGGGCGACAAGCCGGTGGTTATTCCCGGCGTGGACGGTTCTAACCTGGTGCCTTCGGTCGTTGCGCTCGATCCGATCGATAAAAAGGGCGGACGGCCCACCGTCACGGTCGGCAACAGCGCCCGCCGCGCATTGATTGAGACGCCGGAGCGCGTTATTTACTCGGTGAAACGCCTGATGGGCCGCGGACTTGGTGAAGTGCGCAAGGAGATGGCGTTCTTTCCCTTCCGCCTCGCCGACGATGTAGAAGAAGGCGAAGTGCCGCGGGTGCAACTCGGGGAGATGAGCTTTACGCCGCCGGAGATCTCCGCGTACGTTCTGCGTCAGCTCACGCGCAATGCGGAACGCTTCTTCAGCGAGCCGGTCACGCAAGCGGTCATCACTGTTCCGGCGTACTTCAACGACGCGCAGCGCCAGGCCACGAAGGACGCTGGCCGCATGGCGGGTCTCGAAGTGCTGCGTCTGGTGAACGAGCCCACCGCGGCAGCGCTGGCGTATGGCCTCGATCGCGCCAAAGAGGGAACGATCGCCGTTTACGATTTCGGCGGCGGGACTTTCGATATTTCGATTCTCAAGCTGCGTGACGGCATCTTCGAGGTGCAGTCGACCAATGGCGATACCCACCTGGGCGGCGACGACATCGACAACCTGCTGCTGGCCATTGCGCTGGACGAGATTCACGCCGAGCACGGCGTCGATCTGCGCATGCAGCCCGGCGCGGTGCAGGCGTTGCGCAAGGCAGCGATCGACGCGAAGATCAGCCTGTCCTCTGAGGCGGCAGCGCACTTCGACATCGAGCTGCCCAACGGCGACCGCTATCAGCGCGAGATTCCGCGCGCGGTCTTCGAACAACTGATTGAGCAGGTGCTTGCTCGCACCGCGGGACCGTGCAAGCAGGCGATGGCCGACGCCGGCGTAACGCCGGAGCAGATCGACGAGGTGGTTCTTGTCGGCGGATCGACGCGCATCCCGGCGGTACGTCAGCTTGTCGACGATCTATTCAAGCTTTCGGCGCGCGGCAAGAAGCCGCATACCGATCTCAATCCCGACGAGGTTGTCGCCCTGGGCGCCGCTGTACAGGCTGACATTCTCGCCGGCGCATCGACGGCCACCGAAGAGCTACTGCTGCTCGACGTAACGCCGTTGTCGCTGGGCATCGAGGCGCTGGGTGGAGTTGTCGCAAAGATCATTCAACGCAACTCGACGATTCCCGCGTCGGCGACCGAGCACTTTACGACCGGCGTCGATGGGCAAACCAACGTTGCGATCCACGTGCTACAGGGAGAGCGCGAGTTGGCCGCCGACTGCCGGTCTCTGGCTCGTTTTGACCTGAAGGGTATTCCGCCGATGACTGCCGGATTGCCGCGCATCGAGGTCAAGTTCCTGATCGATGCGGATGGTATTTTGCAGGTTTCGGCGCGCGAGCAGCGCTCGGGCCAACAGGCGCAGATTGAGGTAAAGCCGACGTATGGCCTGACGGACGAGCAGGTCGAAACGATGATTCTCGACTCGTTCGACAACGCCGAAGCGGACTTCGCCAAACGGCTGTTGATCGAAGCGCGGAACGAGGCCGAATCGATTCTGTCCAAGGTCGAGCAGGCCCGTACGAATCCTGTCTGGGGCGCGCTCACGGGCGAGGAACTGGCCGCGATCGACGCTGCGCGCGATCATCTGACGGCAGTGAAGGCCGGCGAGGACGCGAAGGCTTTGCGCGACGCGACGCTTGCGCTCGATCGCGCGACGCAGCGCCTGGCGGAGTTGATGATGGACTCCGCGGTGACGACGGCGATTCGCGGCAAGACCATGTCGGCCGCAGGGGAACAGCTTGCGGACGATACGGTGACGGCGCCGCATCCGATGGCCCCGGCCGAATTCAAATAAGATTGAACAGAGCCGTTGCGTGAGGCATTGAGAGATATGAGCGAAGCGAACACCAAGAACATTCCACCGGACAAGCTTGTCCGCGTCACCTTTGAGCCCGAGGGCAAGGTCGTCGAGTTCGAGTTCGGCACGTTGCCGTATGACCACCACGGCAAGCCGATGTCATTTCTTGACGTCGCCGAGAACTTCGACATCTTCCTCGATCATGCCTGCGGCGGTTCCTGCGCCTGCACCACCTGCCATATTTGGCTGAAAGACGGCGCCAATGGCATCAGTGAAGCGGAAGATGACGAGCTCGATCGCCTTGACATGGCCGCCGATCAGCAGTTGAACTCGCGTCTCGGCTGCCAGGCGGTGATTACCAAGCCCGGCCAGTATGTGGTCGAGATTCCCAAGTGGAATCGGAACTACACCTCCGAGGGCAAGCCGCTGGCGCTGGCCGAGAACAAGTAGGACGAATAAGTGGTTTGGGGCGTCTCATGAGCGCGCCGATTATCGAACGTCACCAGCTTTTGAACGCGGCTCTCGGGAGCCGCAATGTCACCAATGTCGATATCCGCAGGATCACGCTGGGGCCGGGACAGAAGTCTGGCCGTCATCTTCATCCGTGCAGTGTGGTCGGTTACATCGCCAGCGGCACGGCGTTTTATCAGATTGAAGGCGAAGCGGCTGAGCTGTTGCCGGTAGGATCAGCGTTCCATGAGCCCGCAGGCCGCGTCATCGCTGACTTCGGCAACGCTTCGGACACGACGCCCATGACCTTCATTGCGTTTTACCTGCTCGACGGCGATCAGGAACTGATCACGATGCTCGACAAAGAATAGGAGCCAGCATGCCCCGCGAGATTCATTGGACCGACGCCGAAGAGATCGGCATTCAGTTGCAGGAGAAGTTTCCCGACCTCGATCCGCTGACCGTGCGGTTCACCGACCTGCTTCGCTACGTGACGGAGCTCGAAGGATTCGCTGACGATCCGGCGAAGTCGAACGAGGCGAGGCTGGAGGCGATTCAGATGGCGTGGCATGAGGAGTTCGAGGACGCGAAGGGATAAGGCGAAAAAGTCTATTCCAGAGTGAATCCGGCGGACTGCGCTGCTTCGCGAAGCCGGTGATCGAACGTCAAGAATACATTTCCTTTGGGATTGCCTTCGCACCAGGTCAATGCCGCCGCAAGTTGCAGCGCGTCAGCCGCGCGTAGCGGATAGAGCTCCAGCAGCGCTCGGGCGTCGCGAGCAACTTTCTCCAGGGGCGCAATCACGTCCCAGAGATTCGCGATTCCATCCATTTCTCGCATGGCCTGCGTGTATATCGGCTGAGCTATCTCCTGGCGCCGAAGGAGACGGGCAAGAGCACTGGTCATTTCCACCGGAGTGGCCCACCATACCGTGACTTGATATGTCTCGAAAAGCTTGAAAGAGCGGGGACTCAGTGGCTGTCTAATACAAAGCGGCACTAACGTGCTGGCATCCCAAAATGCACCTGGCTTCAGCACCGGTCTTCTCGCTCTTCCTCCCAAATCTTGTCCATCACTTCCTGCGAAATAACGTGGTTTCCTGCTGGGGTTGGCGTAAAACCAGCTCGATTCTTAGGGTCGCGGGCAGGAATAAGAACGCCTTGCGCGATAAGCCGTTTGGTGCGCTCGTCATAATCGCCGCTCTGCTCCACCGGCACCAGCCGTGCAACGGGCGTGTTCCGGTCCAAGATCAGGACCTCTTCGCCGCGCTTCACATATTCAATGTGGGCGCTCAGCTTGGCCTTCAATTCGCCGATCTTTGCGGTTCTCACAGAGTCATATTAACTCATCTTGACCAACTTGGTCACGTAGAGTGGCATTCGGCTGCAAACTAACCGTGTCGTTCGTATTCGTCCCAGCCGAATGCTGCTTCAAAGTGCGCAAACTCCGGCTTCGCGCTCGGAACAAGGTACACGCTGATTACGTCGAATCGCACCGAAGGCGCTTCTGCCTGCGGCAACTGACGCACGTAGCGCCGCGCCAGCCGTCGCAGGATCGCACGCTTATGTGAATCGACGGCTGTTTCCGCCGGCGTCATGTCGTGCGCGGTGCGCGTCTTCACTTCGATGAAGCAGAGCATCGGCCCATGCCACGCAACAAGGTCCAGATCGCCTGGAACGTCGCCCGAGGACCAGCGCCGCGCGACTACCGTGTAGGCTTTGCGTCGCAGATAGAAGAAGGCCGCATCCTCGCCGGCCATGCCCGTTGCGAGATGCGCGGGATCTTTCGGGGCGCGGCGGCGGCGCAGCGCTATGCGATCGAGGCTTTCGAGCGCGCGTTTGAGCAGAGCGTCGGCGATCAGGCCCATGGTGGAATCCATTCTGCGCCTGCGTTATATACATGCAAAGTGCACGCGTCACAGTGGACTCGATTTGTTTTGCGCCGCATCTTGCCGTGCAGCACAAACAAGAACAAATCTGCGCAAAATCGCAGTGGAAAACTGCAAATAAAAGAGGGGGGGAGGGGGTATGCCGTACGGGTATGACCAATCCCAAGCGAAGAACGCATCGATTTGATGATGCGCTCTTGAGGGTTAATTTTTCGCAGATCGACGCAGTAGAAATTCGCGGAGTAGGTGGGCTTGCGAGGGGAATATCCTCCGCAAGCCCGCTCGATTCAGGCTTGGTTTATGCGCCGTGGCCGGTAGCCGCTGCCGCGGGAACGCCGACGTGTTCCTTTTCGGCCTGCGTCAGCGCGTCTTCCAGAACGTCTAGCGCTACGCTTGCCTCTTCGGAGGTGACGACCAGCGGCGGACACAGGCGAATCGAGTTTTCGCCGCAGCCCAGCACCATCAGGCCGCGCTCGAAGGCCAGCGTCTCTACGCGATTGCGCAGGGCAGAGGCAGGCTCGCGTGTCGCTTTGTCCTGCACCAGCTCGATGCCGATCATGAGGCCACGGCCGCGCACATCGCCGACCGAAGGATGCGTCTGCTTCCAGCCCTCGAGGCGCTTCACAACTTCGCCGCCGACCTTGGCTGCATTGGCAATCGCCTCCCGCTCGAGGATATCGATGGTCGCGATCGACGCCGCGATCGAAATTGGATTGCCGCCGAAGGTGGATGCGTGCGAACCGGGAACCCAGTTCATGATGTTGGCGCGCGTCATGCAAATGCCCAGCGGCATGCCCGAAGCGATGCCCTTGGCCATGCAAACGATATCGGGCTCGACGCCGGAGTGCTGGATCGCCCACCACTTGCCGGTGCGTCCGGCGCCGCTCTGCACTTCGTCGGCGACCAGAAGAATGCCGTGCTTGTCGCAGATGGCGCGCAGCTCGCGCAGGAAGTTCGTGGGCGCTACCACGTAGCCGCCCTCGCCCTGGATCGGTTCGACGAAGATCGCGGCGACCTCTTCAGGAGGCAGGATGGTCTTGAACAGGCGCTCTTCGATGTAGCGCGCGCAGCCGAGGCTGAATTCTTCCTGAGCCTTTTCGTCCTTCAATCCGCTGCGATACACATTGGGATACGGGATGTGGGTGACGCCGGGAACGAGCGGGCCGAAACGGCGCTTCTGCTGCGGCTTGGAGGCGGTTAGCGACAGGGCGCCCATGGTGCGGCCGTGGAAGGCGCCTTGAAACGCGATGATGTTTTGCCGGCCGGTGTGATAGCGCGCGATCTTCAGGGCGCACTCGATCGCTTCAGCGCCTGAGTTTCCATAAAAGAACTTGTGCGGGCCGGGCATCGGGGCAATTGCGGAGAGCTTCTGCGCGAGATCCGTCAGCGGCTCGTTGTAAAAGTCCGTGCCGGAGATATGGATCAGCTCTGCGGCCTGCTTCTGAATGGCTGCGACGACTTCGGGATGACAGTGGCCAGTCGAGGTCACGGCGATGCCGGCGGCGAAGTCCAGAAACTCGTTGCCGTCCACGTCTTCGATGCGCACGCCGCGGCCGCTCTTGGCTACCAGAGGATAGGAGCGCGTGTAGCTGGGCGAGATCCAGCGTTCATCGGCTTCTACCGCGGCTTTGGCCTTTGGTCCTGGCAACGCCGTGACAAGCTTTGGGCCGTATTTTGCGTGCAATTCCTGCTTGGTCATATTCTCTCCTCGGCACATCGGTTGTGCCGGTCCAGCGCTCCGCCATTTCTATGGAGCGCGACCGCCGACCCACGTGGGGTCGTTTGATTCTGCAGACCTACAGGCGCAGGTCCGATCAGCAGGCGAGGATCTTCGGCGGTCCCGTACTAATCGCCGCCGAAGAGGCTAGGTCGCGTGCGGGTAGGCAGCACACGCAAGTGGCGGCGCGGGCAAATGCAGCGAGCGCGCAAGCGCGACCAGCTTTTTCCAGCCGGCGTCAGAGGCGTCGCGCATGCAGCTTTCTTATGCATTTGTAATGTCCGCTGGTTATGAGCATAGCATGGCCCAAAACCTCGAGTTGGGCTGAACGAGGCGTGCAAACGGCCGTGAAATCGGAGATCCTCTGGGCTTCGGCTACAACGCCGGTTTCTTTTCGAAGGCGGTCGCGGGCACCAGGGCAGTCGGTTTCTCGCCCTCCAACTCGACGGGGCTGTTCTCCAGCACCTTCAGCGCGTCATCGCTTGCGGCCATGGTCATCCAGCAGACGGCGCCCTTCTTCAATACGGTGCAGGCGGTCTCGACGGTGTATGCCGATTCGGGATGCCCTTTGGGCGAGCCCTTGGATCGCTGGATCCACATGCTGTGACTGCCCAGCTTGTAGCTGGCATTTGACGGACTGCTGAGATCGAGGCTCTGCTTGACGCCCTCCGACGCGCCTTGCGCGAAGCCGGGAAGATCTTTGGCGCTCATCGATTGGCCGAAGCAGTCGAACGGCAACTGCACGATCACGAGGACTGACGCCGGGTCGCCATGGCGCGCCGTCAACGCGACCTGCACGCAGGAGACGCCTTTCTTCTCTTCATCGGAGGCGGCATTCTGCTGCGCCTGATCCTTCACGCCGGAGAGCGTCGAGGCCGCGGTCAGAATTTGCCAGTCGGTGGGCACTGTGTAGGTAAAACCGAGATCGCTGGTCTGGATTTGAGAAGCTGTTTGGGCATTCGAACTCGCCGGCGTCTGCGCCGCGAGCAGGGCTAGATTCAACCCAAACACGCATGCAATCGAAGCGCCTCTCATCTGCCGCAGTCTAGCATGCAGCGATGCGCTCGGATGCGCTGGGCCTGCTGCACGCCGGCCTCACGATCGAGTGATTGCGACACGAGGCCAAACGCAGGAGAGCCCGCCTTTGTTGGTGGCGGGCTCTCCTACAGACCTCGATTGCAAGGTCGTTGGTTAGGTGTGAAGGTTGTTCCCCGTGAATAGATTTAACGTAGCTTTTTCATTCTCGGCGAAGCAAGTGATTTTCATCACCATAGAAGGAGTTAGCGCAAAATAGCGCTGGTAACTTATAGGGCTTTGGTAATGTTAGGAATTTCTAATATTCGCCAGTCGACTTTATTCCAGCTCCTGCGCGCTGAGTGCATGCGTGTCGCGAAACTACGGTCACATCTGGAGAAAGTAGGCCGACACTGCCGAGGCGATTCCTGCGAGCGAAAACACGATCCCGAAGTACCAGTAGATGCGGCTGCGCGTAAGCAAGGTGACTGAAGTGATCACCAATCCGATCTCGAGCAGGGCCTCCGCCAGGTCGAAGCGATCGGCGCGCGCCTCGGCCTTGGCGACTTCCGTCTCCAGCCCGTCGGCTTCGTCTTTGATCTTCTTCAGATCGTCTGTCCACTTGGCCTGATGGTCGGCGTACGCCTTCTCGATCTTCGCGGCGGCGGACTTGTCGGCGATGGTCACCACGCTGAGCAGATCGGTGGCCAGCGCCGTGTCATTGGAGCGAATCTTGTGCGCCTGGTACTCGTTCCACTTGTCCGTGGCTTTGTTCTGATCGAGCACCGCTTCGGTATGGGTGCGATGTCCCAGCACGGTGGTGACGGCCACCAGCACCGCGAACAAGCTCATGGTGAAGGCGACCGACCGCATGCCCTCCTGCGACCCGTGCTCGGCGTGTTCCTGCAGCTCCTGCGCTTCGTTGGCTTCCATGGACTACCTCCAATGGGATCGAGGAGAGCTTCGATCCACTTACTTGCGCTTCCAGCGGGCCCCGTCTTTGGAATCTTCGATGAGAATGCCCTTTTCGGCAAGCTGCTTCCTGATCTGGTCGGCGCGGGCGAAATCGCGGCGCTTCTTGGCCACATCGCGCTCGGCCACCAGCGCGTTGACTTCGTCATCGCCGATGGAGGCGCTGGCCAGCAGCTCGGGAGCGACGTCGGCCATGCGGCCGGCCTGCTCGGCCCATGCCAGGGCCCGCTGCGTTGGTTCGGCGTCGCGATCCTCAAGCACGTCAAAAACAGCGTCGAAGGCGGCCAGGGTCTTCAGGATCGCTGAGCGGTCGTCCACACAAAACTCTCCGTGGTCGATCGCAGTATTTGCGGCGCGAACCAGATCGAAGATCGGTGCGCGCGCGTCGGCGGTGTTCAGATTGTCGGCTAACGCGGCAATGTAATCCGCCTGCGCCTTCTCGGCAGCGGCCTGCAGAGGAGTGCATCCGGCGCCCGCCGGCTTCTTTGCAGTCGGCGTGAATGAAGTCAGGCGCTGATGAAATGTGCGCAACCGTTCGATGGCGTTGGTCGCTTCGATTAATCCGTCGAAGGTGAAGTTCAACTGGCGGTGATAGGGCACGGAGATTAGAGCCAGGCGGATCGCCGACGCCTTGTACCCCTTCAGCAGCAGATCGCGCAGGGTATAGAAGTTGCCTTCGCTCTTGGACATCTTGCGTCCATCGACCAGCAGAAAGCGCACATGCATCCAATGCCGCGCGAAGGGCTTGTGGGTGACGCTCTCGCTTTGCGCGATCTCGTTCTCGTGATGCGGAAACATCAGGTCTTCGCCGCCGGCGTGCAGGTCGAAGCTTTCGCCCAGATACTCCATCGCCATGGCCGAGCACTCGATGTGCCAACCGGGCCGGCCGCGGCCGATCGTTGTATCCCACGATGTCTCGCCGGGCTTCACTGCCTTCCACAGAGCGAAGTCACGCGCAGAATCCTTCTCGTACTCATCCACGTCCACGCGCGCGCCATCTTCGATCCCACTCAAATCTTTCTTGCTCAGCTTGCCGTAATCAGGAAACGCAGACAGGCGAAAGTACCAGCTTCCGTCTTCTGTCTTGTACGCGGCGCCGGCGGCGGCGAGCTTCTCGACCAGCTCGACCATGCGCGGAATGTTTTCCGTGGCGCGCGCAATGATCTCCGGCTTCTCCACGCGCAAGGCATCGAGATCCTCGAAGAACGCCGCGATGTAGGGGGCTGTGTAGACGTCGATCGGCTCGCCGCGCTGCGAGGCATTGCGGATGATCTTGTCGTCGACATCCGTGATGTTCATGACGTGACGCAGCGTGACGCCGGTCAGCTTCAAGAAGCGCCGCAGCACGTCGATTTGGAGGAATGTGCGGAAGTTGCCGATGTGTCCGTAGTCGTACACGGTCGGCCCGCAGGCGTACATGCGCAACGCGGCGCCGTCGGAGGGCGTCAACTCATCCAATTGTCCCGAAAGGGTGTTAAACAGGCGGAGAGTCATTACTTAGTCAATGCCCGCGCTGGACGCTTCAAATCCCGTTCCCTTTTACGCGATGCTACCCCGATTGTAGCAGCGCAAAATATTGCGCGATTTCTGTTCAATTCCCGCAATTACACAGCCGTGTTGGTGTATAGATTGTCTGATACTCCCCCTCATTCTCTCTCCTCTTTTGAAAGGAGGATATGGACAGCGAAGTTGTGTCTCTGCTTTGCGACCCGGATACGCGCTACGAGTTTGAGCTGGAGGGGAGCAGCCTCCGTAATACCGCTACAGGCCGCGTTTATCCTATTCGCGATGGCATACCTTTATTTGTCAGCACGTTATCAGGGTCGAACTTAAAGTATCAGGCGCTCTATGACCGGATTGCTCCGGGCTACGATCTGGCTGAAACGCTCTATCGAGTTCTGCTGCGCAAGCCGGATTTCCGACGCGAAATCATTTCCGCGCTGGAGATCACGCCGGGCATGCGCGTGCTCGAAGTGGGCGTCGGCACCGGCGCCAACTTTCGTCGTCTTCCGCACGACATCGAGTTCCACGGACTCGATCTGTCGTGGGGCATGCTGCAGAAGTGCCGCAAGAACCTGAAGCGGTGGCGGCGGGCCGCACAGTTGTTTCAGGGCGAGGCCGGACGTTTGCCCTTTCGCGCCGAGGTCTTCGACTGCGTCTTTCACGTGGGCGGCATCAACTTCTTCTCCGAGCCGGCCCGGGCCATCCGCGAGATGATCTGGGTGGCCAAGCCTGGTACGAAGATCGTGATTGCCGATGAAACCGAAAAGACTGTCCGCGATGGCTATCAGAAGAACCCGGTGATCAAATCGTATTTTCCGCCGGGTACGGAAGCGGTGCGCTGTCCGATCGACCTCATCCCCGAAGAGATGGAAGAGATCACGGCACGCGAGATCGCCGGGGGCAAACTGTATCTGCTGAGCTTCCGCAAGCCTGCCCAGGCTACGCAATAGCATGGCATCGTTGGACTCGGTTCCCTTTCGAGATCAAGTACCAAAATGTCAGGTGCAGAACCTAGTTGAGCGCGTATTTAAAGCGCGCTCAGCGTCCTAACGCCAGCGAAGGATCGGCCGACAAATCTGGCGGGGCCAAATGGCCGGCAGCGAAGCGCGGCCACGCCGCAGCCGCGATCATCGCCGCATTGTCGGTGGACAGCGCCAGCGCCGGAAACGATACGGCGATGCCGCGCCGCACAGCTTCAGCCTCGAAGCGCTCGCGCAGCTCGCGATTGGCGGCCACGCCGCCCGTGACGAGAATGTGCGCCACGTCGAGCTCCTCCGCCGCGGCAAAGGTTTTCTTCATCAGGTCGCCTACGACTGCGTACTGAAAGCTCGCAATCAGGTCGAGCGTCGTGGGATCGCACATCTTTAGGGCGTCGTGGATCGTTGGCTTGGCGGGGGCATCCGGGCCGGTAAACAGCGCCTCGCGGCGCGCCTCCGCCTCGGGTTTCAGGTTGTGCAGCTCCACATAACGCAGCGCCGCCGTCTTAATCCCCGAAAAGGAGAAAAGAAAACGAGGATCGAGTTCGGCGATCGGAGCGGTCTTGGCGGCCTTAGTGCGCGGCGGAGTTCCCTGCAGGTGAACCTTCGTCTTGATCTGTGCAAACGTGAAGGGCACGGCGCGCGGGTCGCCGAAACGCGCGAGTCCGTCGATCCATGGGCCGCCCGGATAACCGAGCCCCAGCAGCTTGGCGACCTTGTCGTACGCCTCACCGGCTGCGTCGTCCAGCGTGCGGCCAATCAACGTGTAGCGCCATGTACCGTCGCGCGGCTCGGCCAGATAAAGATGCGTGTGGCCACCCGAGACGACCAGCGCCAGGGACTGAGCGTCCGGAAGCTGATCGGAGGTCTGCCGTTCATTCAGCAGCACCGCATGAATGTGCCCTTCCAGGTGATTCACGGCGATCAGCGGCAGTCCCTGGGCGAAGGCCAGCGCCTTGGCATAGGTGATCCCTACAAGCAGCGCGCCCGCAAGCCCCGGCCCGCTGGTGACAGCGATCGCATCCAGATCGGCGAGTGTGATTCCGGCTTCGGCGAGCGCCGCGCGCACGACCGGAACGATGGCGCGCAGATGCTCGCGGCTGGCCAGCTCCGGCACTACGCCGCCATATTTCGCGTGGGTTGCGATCTGCGAGGCGACTACCGACGAGAGCGTGCGCGCTCCGCGCTCGACCACGGCCGCCGCCGTCTCGTCGCAGGAGGATTCGATGCCCAGGATGAGGCCGGGACCGCTCATCTCTTCAGTTTACCGACGCTTTGCAACTCTTACCTGGCGGCCGCGCGACAATAGTTGCAGCCCCATGGCGTCCGCCTCGCCTCAACTCGCATCGGCGTTGCGCATCGTCGCTACGCTGCGCAACGCCGGCCATGAGGCCTACTTTGCCGGCGGCTGCGTGCGCGACCTGCTACTGGGCCGGGAGCCGGCCGACTACGATGTCGCTACTTCCGCTACGCCGGATGTTGTGTTGAAGATGTTTCCGCGGACCTTTGCGGTTGGCGCGCACTTCGGCGTGGTGCTGGTGCGGGACGAGTCCGGAGATGCTGGGGAGGATGAAGATTCGGCTCCCCGCCAAACCATCGAGGTTGCGACCTTTCGCTCCGACGGGGCCTACTCCGACGGCCGCCATCCAGACCAGGTTCGCTACACGCTCAGCGCAGCCGAAGACGCTCAGCGCCGCGACTTCACGATCAACGGCCTCCTCCTCGATCCACTGCGTGGAGGGGGAGCTTTGGACAAGCTATTCGACGATGCGAAGACCCTGCGCAGCGCGGTGCTGGATCACGTCGGCGGCCTCGCAGACCTCGACGCCGGCGTACTCCGCGCCATCGGCGAGCCCGCGCGACGCTTTCAGGAAGACCAGCTCCGCCTCTTGCGCGCCGTGCGTTTCGCCGCCCGGTTCGGATTCGAGATCGAACCGGCTACGCTGGCTGCGATTCGTTCTCTCGCATCCAGGATTCATGCCGTCAGCCGCGAGCGCGTGCGCGACGAGCTCACCAAGATGCTCACCGAAGGCCGCGCGCGGCGCGCCTTTGAGCTGCTGGACTCGACGGGCCTGCTCGCTGAAGTGCTGCCGGAGATCGCGCGCATGAAGGGCGTGGCGCAGCCGCCGCAGTTTCATCCCGAAGGCGATGTCTGGACGCACACGCTGCTTCTACTTGAGCAACTCCAGCCCGGCTGTTCGGCCACGCTGGCCTGGGGCGCGCTGCTGCATGATGTGGGCAAGCCGCCCACGTTTCGCATTGCGCCGGATCGCATCCGCTTCGACAATCATGTCGACGTCGGAGTGGCGATGGGCGCGGAGATCTGCCGCCGTTTTCGCTTCTCCAACGACGAAAGCCGCCAGATTGTGGCGCTGATTGAAAATCACATGCGTTTCGGCGACGCGCCGCGGATGAAGGCCTCAACGCTAAAGCGTTTTTTTCGGCTCGACCGCTTCGACGAGCACCTTGCCCTTCACCGCATGGACTGCCTCGGCGCGCACCGCAATCTCGATATCTGGAGCTTCGTGCGCGAGCGCTACGAGGCCACGCCGGAAGAGGTCGTGCGCCCGAAGCTGCTTCTTACAGGGCGCGAGCTGATCGCCGCCGGCTACGCACCCGGCCCACAGTTCAACCAGATGTTGCATGCCGTGGAAGACGCCCAGCTCGAGGGCTCTATCTCCACAGCGGAGGAAGCAATGGCGCTGGTGCGGGAACGCTTCAGCGCGGCGCAGGCTCGTGAGTAGCGTGCATCCGGGTGACGGCCGGGACCATCCTAAAGACAGAGGATGAGTATGCGCCGGTTACTTTATGAAGCCATCGCAATCGGGGTCTTCGCCGCTGTGTTTGCCGCGAGCGGGTATGGCCAGACAGGCGCCTGCGGCTTGCTCTCGCGTGCGGCCATCGCCAAGGCGACCGGCCTCCATGTCGCCAAAGGCAAGGAGGGACCGCCGATCGCGGGCTCGCTGTCCAATTGCACGTGGCTCGGGCCGAATGGAGTGAAGATCGTGGTGACGGTCGCGGACGCTGCGCCCATGCAGATCACGATGCAGTCGCAGATCGAGTCGGGAGCGGCGCAGTATCCGGGGATTGGCGCGAGCGCGGTCGGCACGGCGGGCAACGCCGAAACCGAAGGCGGCTACAACATGAGCATTCTCGACGCGAAGGGCGGCGTGGCCGTCAGCATTCTTGGCAACGCAGGCACAGGCGAACGAACCGTGGCGCTGGCCAAGGCGATCGAAGCGCGCCGGCAACCTTCACAGCCCTAGGTCGCTCAATCCAGGATGGTCGTCGGGCCTGCGGCCCTGCGGCCAGTGGAAGAGCCTGTCCGATTCGGAGATGGGCAGATCGTTAATGCTGGCGTGGCGGCGGCGCATCAGCCCGCTGGCGTCGAACTCCCAGTTCTCGTTTCCATACGAGCGAAACCACTTGCCCGAGACGTCCTGCGATTCGTAGGCGAAGCGCACCGCAATGCGTGCGTCCTCGAAGGCCCACAGCTCTTTGATCAGCCGGTATTCGAGCTCGTGCGCCCACTTACGCGTGAGAAACGCGACGATCTCCTCGCGCCCGTTGATGAACTCCGACCGATTGCGCCAGCGGCTGTCAATCGTATAGGCGAGCGAGACGCGCTGCGGATCGCGCGTGTTCCATCCGTCTTCGGCGGCGCGCACTTTGGCGATGGCGCTCTCATGTGTGAAAGGCGGAACGATGGGGCTTGTCACTACGGAAGGCATTCGATGCTCCTGAGGTTGGGGAAATGCGCGGCTGAAGACGATTCAGCGAATCGTTGTTTTTATGATGTCCCGGATCGGCGAAGTGGTTCGGCGAAAATTGACTTGTGGCGCCCAATACCTCCGGAAAAATATCGCGTTCATATGACGTCATTGTGCTCGGCGCGGGCGCCGCGGGGCTTATGTGCGCCGCGGTCGCAGGGCAACGCGGCCGGCGCGTGCTGCTTCTGGAACACAACACCCAACCGGGACGAAAAATTCTCATCTCCGGCGGCGGCCGCTGCAACTTCACCAATATTCACTGCACGGCGGCGAATTTTCTGTCCAACAATCCGCACTTCGCCAAATCCGCCCTGGCGCTCTATCAGCCGCAGCACTTCCTCGAGCTCGTCGAGCGGTATCGCATCCCGTGGCATGAGAAGACGCTTGGCCAGCTCTTCTGCGACGGCTCGGCGCGGGCGATTCTGGACATGTTGCTGTCTGAGTGCGAAAAAGGCCGCGTTGAGCTCGTAACGAATGCGCGCGATGTTTGCGTCGAATCCACTACGGGCGTTTTTTCCGTGGCCTCGTCGCAGGGCGAATTCACGGCGGGGACGCTGGTCGTCGCGACGGGTGGGCTTTCCATTCCGAAGATCGGCGCGACTGGATTCTCCTACGATCTTGCTCGGCAGTTCGGTCTGCGCGTGGTTTCGCCGCGTCCCGCGCTGGTTCCGCTTCTGCTCGGCGGAGAGGAAACGACGTGGACGGAGCTCTCCGGCGTCTCCGCCGAGGTGATTGCGCACGCGGGTCGGGCGCAGTTTCGCGAGAAGATGCTCTTTACGCATCGCGGTCTCAGCGGTCCGGCCGTGCTGCAGGCTTCGTCGTATTGGAGCGCTGGCGAGCCGCTTGTCATCGATCTTGCGCCGGACGCTGCGGTCCTCGGGCCGCTCTTGGAGCGGGGCGCCAGGCGCGATCCGACTGCGTTGAAGCAAGCTCTAGCCGCGCATCTGTCGCAGCGCCTCGCGGCCCATCTTGCGGATACGGGCGCTCCCGACGGCTGGACCAACGCCGCCCTTGAGGCCTGCGAGCGCCGGCTGCATCGCTGGGAGTTTCATCCGACTGGCACGGAGGGTTTTGAAAAGGCCGAGGTGACGGCGGGCGGCGTGGATACGGCCGATCTCAACTCGCCCACCATGGAGGCGCGTAACGTCCCCGGCCTGTTCTTTATCGGAGAGGCCGTCGATGTGACGGGGCATCTGGGCGGATTCAACTTCCAATGGGCATGGGCTTCGGCGGTTGCAGCCGGCCGCGCACTTTGACTATTCCGACTGCGCTTCGGGCTTGGCTGGCGGCTTCAAGACAAATCCCTTGCGCACCAGCGCGAATCCCGGCTGCGGCAATTCGGCCTGCAACAACTGGTTCTCCGGTCCCGCAAAGAGGTTCGTGCTTGCGCCATTGATCGTCGCCACCAGGTGATGGACGGCGATCGGCTTACCGTCGAGCGTGCCTTGCTCGTCGGGGTAGGTCGCCAGGCTGACAGGCGCCACCGAACCCGCTTGTTTGGGCACGATCGCCCAGAGGTCGCGGTTGTTGTGGCTTGCCGCCAGCGCCAGCAGTGTTTCCAGAGCTCCGGGGTCAAAATCGGGGAGAAATACGGCGGAGCTGTGGGCCTCGAGACGCGTCGTGCTGCTGCGCCCGTTGGCTGAGATATTTATTAGCAGTTGCGCCGCATCGGGCGCCGCGGTTACGTGCACAGCCTGATCGTTTACCGTCGCGCTCACCTGGACATGCTTCAGTTCGTTGGCCGACGTGAGCTCCTCGCTCTTCGACAACGCATAGTCCAGCCCCTGCATGGCCACGCGCACCACCGACGTTGAATCATATCCGTCGGCCGTCGCTGCAACGTGAAAGCTAGCCGTGCCGATGGACTGCCCGTGCTGGCTTACCGTGAAATTTGCGTCCCGCGCCGGTCCGGCGGCAAACGCATTTCCTGAAAGAACCAAAGCGGCCAGTCCCGTCAACGGGATCATCCAAAAGCTGCGCACAACGCTCTCTCCATTCGTCCCTATGGGTATAGACGTGTATCGGGCGGCGTTAGTTGTGGTCGGCCCAAAGGCATCTGAGGGGCGCTGGGCGCGCTATCCTTTCTCTTTGAGGTCCGTCATTATGGCCGAAACCGCTACGCGCCCGCAGCTTGCCCATCTCACCGCCGCGCTCGACGAACTGCGCGCCAAGGGCACGCACTTCAATCTCCGCATCCTCGAGGACCAACAGGCTCCGGTCTGCCATTACGACGGGCGCGAGGTCATCAATCTTGCCAGCAACAACTATCTCGGCCTCGCCAATCACCCCAAGCTGATCGAGGCAGCGCTATCCGCTACGCGGACGTACGGCGTGGGATCGGGCGCGGTGCGCACCATCGCCGGCACCATGCGCATTCACATGGAGCTGGAAGAAAAGATCGCGCGCTTCAAAAATGTCGAGGCCTGCGTGGTCTTCCAAAGCGGCTTCGCGGCCAACGCCGGCACGGTCAGCGCCATCCTCGGCAAAGAGGACTTCATCCTCTCGGACGAGCTGAACCACGCAAGCATCATCGACGGCGCGCGCCTGTCCCGCGCGAAAATCAAAGTTTTTCGTCACAAGGACGCTGCACATTGCGAAGAGCTGCTGCGGGAGATAGAAAAAGAGCCTGGCCGCAAGCTCGTGATCACCGACGGCGTGTTCTCGATGGACGGCGACATCGGCCCGGTCGACAAGCTTGCCGCCCTGGCTGAGAAGTACGGCGCCATCATGATGGTCGATGACGCGCATGCCTCGGGAGTGCTGGGCCGCAATGGCCGCGGGTCGATCGATCATTTTGGGATGCACGGCCGCGTCGATGTACAGGTCGGCACCTTGTCGAAAGCCATCGGGGCGCTGGGCGGCTACGTCTGCGGGTCGAAGGATTTGATCGACTATCTCTATCACCGTGCGCGGCCGTTTCTATTCTCGACGTCGCATCCGCCGTCGGTCGCGGCCACTTGCATTGCGGCATTCGACGTTTTAGAGAACGAGCCTGAGCGCATCGAGCGACTCTGGTCGAATACGCGCTACTTCCAGGGCGAACTCAAACGCACCGGCTTCAACATCGGGGGCGTCAACACGCCGGCGACGGAAACTCCGATCACGCCGATCATCGTAGGCGAAGGCCGCGCGGCGATGGAGTTCAGCCGCGCACTGTTCGACGAGGGCGTAATGGGAACGGGCATTGCATTTCCCACGGTTGCGGAAGGCAAGGCGCGCATTCGGCTGATCGTCACCAGCGAACACACGAAAGCGCAGCTCGATCGCGCGCTGGAGACGCTGACGCGGGTGGCGAAACGGCTTGTCATCGTTTAGCAGGAGGCGGCGTTCCCTTGGTCGACTCAGCTTTCGCGACCGCTACTTGGGTCGTTGCTTCGACGCCGGATGGCGGGCACTGCGCGCCTTGTGCAAAGCACGTCCTGATCTGCTCGTATGTGCTTGAATATCCTTCGGCCGATGTCTCGATCTCTCGCTGCTGATGAGGCGTCAACGACCAGTTCAGAGGGTCTGTTGCGCCAGCTTTGGCCGGCGTACAGGCGACCACATCATCTCCATTGGCGGTGTCGTCGATGATGAAGTGACGCAGGTCCAGGCTGTTTCGATAGGCCAATTCAAGAAGCACCAGTCCATTGCGATTGCGATCCGTCACGCTCTCGTGACCGGCGCCATAGAACGCCTTGAGCGGCGCCGAGAGCTGGTCGACTAGATTCCAGGCTTTGCATCCATGTTTCGAGTTGTCCTCTACCGGCGTAGGCAACTGATTTTCCGGAAGCCCATACACCGGGTCTTTGCTATTCCTGATCTCTACAAGCAGGACGCGAATCTTCTTGCTGGGGTCGTCGCGGGGATTTGTTTTCTCCAGGGCGGCGCGTATGAACTCGATGGCTGACGCGGTTCCGTCGTTGTCGTAGTAGCCGCCGTCAACAAAGTGCGCGGTCTCAAAATTGTCGGTCTCCGGAAAAGTCGCCGCCGATGATACGTAGGGAAACGTCGCCGACAGCTGGGCTGCGGTCGCCAGGGGCAAATCGGCGACGCGCGCGTCGTTACTGCCTGCTGGATGAAGATCGTGATACGCGGCGAGAAAAGACTCCGCTTGTTGGGGCGCAAGCGAATAGCTCACTTTGTCGATCAAGTCATAGTCGTTCGGGGGCGCCTGATAGTTAGCCAACAAGAATCGCGCCCCCTGGTCCACCGTTGTCGTATTCATGGTGAATGCCGGATAAGATTCCTGTTCATCCATGGGACTCAGCATCGACAGCGACAGCTTGAGATCGTTGTCAGGATTTGCGTTTTGGTCCTTTAAGACCTGCTTTCTCACAAGCTGCGCGGTGGCGCTATGTTCGGGATTTGCGACGGCCGAAGCTTCGCCGCAAAAGGAGTCGTTGAGATTTCGCAACATAGCCCGCCGCAGTCCCCAAGTGCGGTCTTTGCCGAGCGGGCCATCTTGCAGATCGTTCACGCCCGAAGAAGGCTTGACGAAGGCTGGAAAAAACGGCAGTACGGCTTTGGGCAGGTCGTAGTAGATCAAGCCCCAGCCGATCGCCTCCAGGCTGGAGCACTCTGCGCCGATCGTCGCCCTGTCCCAATCAGGCGATCCATCGTTTGTGTGCGGATCCAGCTCTCTCAGGTAGGCGTAGAGGCCCGCGCTGCCTCCTGAAACGGTGCTCATCAACAAAACATGATCGTGAAACGAGCCGAGGGAATGATCTGCGAACTCCGCCTCGAGCTTTCCCAACACTGCAGCGGTCCACCCGGCCGCATGAATTCCGCCTCCGGTCGAGGTGACAACAATGAGCGTCGCAGGGCGATCGTCGGCGCCTTTCTGCTGAGTGGCCAACTTGTGCTGCAGAATGACATCCGGCGTGGGAAGCGTAACCGGCGCGTCCATCAGCTTGACTGAAAAATAGTGCTCCTCCCTTATCCCGGTCCAATGGAAGATCCTGGGCGCGAGCAGCAACACAAGGAAGACGGTGAGCACGGGAATTCGATAGCGATCGGCAAAGAAGGCAAGCGCGCCGAAGAACCAGGTCATAGAGATCAGGACAATCAATATCAGCGCGAACGTGGGGAATCTCTCCGCATCGCTCAGAAAGTAGATGGCGGGAATCGAAAACGTGTATCCGAGAATCGGCGCCGCGAGGATGACCTTCCAGATGCGCAGGTTCCTCTGATAGACAGGGCGTAACGCTGGATCGACTCCGTTCAGTTTCGCTGCAAGCACAGCGCCGTACAGCGCGAGTCCCACGGCGACCTCAACAACCAGAGCAACCAGCGATGCCGTATGCATTTCAATCGGCGCGACCAGGGGCCACAACGTCCAGTACAGCCCGAAAAAGCCCAGAGCTGAGATCAGAGAGAAGTAGTGACCCTCGTAGAGCGCGCCGTCGGGGACCCACCGATATCCTCGAATGGGGAAGAGATTCGCGATCCAGCCGACAGGCAGCGGAATATCGGCATCCTCCAGCGCATCCCCAAAGCAAGGATTCGCGCCGGTGGCTTTCAGCCGCAGCGCCCAGCGCGGGAACACCAGAGTGCGAGCTGCGGCCTTCGCGAGTTGCAAGCTCTCCGCCACTCCGACATGCGGGTGATAGGTAAGGTAGTAGAACGCTGTAAGCGCATACCAGAATAAGAACGCCAACCCTGCCCCACACAAAGACCCTATGGCGACAGTGGGCTCCGACACACCCTCATGGCGTCCGTTGAATATCAAGTAGAGCAGGAACACGATGTTATTCAGTTGCGACAAGGTGGGCGCCAGCCATTCGTGGCGAGCGTTGTTGCTTGCAAGCAACCGGCGAAGCAGCTCCGGCGGGGCTTCTCCAAACCGATCCGATCCGTTGATGGCAACGATGCGCGCCAGAATCAGGGCCACGAAGCTCGCCCCCACTAGAAAGAAACCGACGCAGAGATACTGAAGGAGCGTGGAGGGCGTTACGATGCCGCTTGTCAGCGCTCGTGCGCGATCCGGCGAGTTCAGCCACATGAAGCCAAAGGGGACCGACCAGAGCAATATGCTGAAACGCAGAAAGTAGAGATAACGCACCCAGGACGCGAGGGCCGCCAGGATCGGCTCGATACTGTTCCAGAAAAAGATCCTCACCACCAGGGCGGCAAGAGTCAGCAGGACAAGCGCGAGGATTGCTTGGTACATTCCGCGACCTCCAGGAGAGGGCCCGGCAGCAGCGCCAGCGAGTATCCGGGAAGGGTGTTCTACCCTTCAAGAACGCAAGCGAGCGGCAAAACCATTTCAAAAAAGCGAAGATGAAAGGGCGCCGGGCAAACATAGCATGATGGACGCGTGGGCGTGCATAGCCTTGTAGGATGGAGCGTGGGCGCAGGGCTGTACAGCGCTCCCTTGAAATCGACCCATGATCGCTCACCTGCGCGGTAAGCTTCTTTTCAAACAACCCGGCCAGGCCATCGTCGAGGCTGCGGGCGTTGGCTACGACGTCGCTATCTCCGTGCCTACGTTCACCTCGCTGCCTGCGGTCGGCGTCGAGACATCCCTGCACATCCACACACAGGTCAGCGAGGACCAGATCGCGCTGTTTGGCTTCCTCGACAGCGAAGAGAAACGGCTTTTCGAACGGCTCATCACCGTCAGCGGCGTCGGACCGAAGCTCGCCATCAAAATGCTCAGCGGCCTTTCGCCGGAGCGCACTGTGCAGGCTATCCGCGCGCAGGATCACGCGCAGTTGACGCGCATTCCAGGCGTCGGGAAAAAGCTGGCCGAGCGCCTGGTCGTCGAATTGAAAGACAAGCTCGATGACTTCGCCGTCGCGCCTGCGCCTCATACCGGCGTGCAGGGCCCAGCCGTCGACGATGTGCTCTCTGCGCTTGTCAATCTTGGCTATCAGCGGCCGGCTGCGGAGAAGGCGATCGAGCAGGCTGTGGCGAAAGATAAGGCGCTGACTGCGGATTTCGATGGGCTCTTCCGCGGCGCACTCAAGCTGATCCGATAACTGAGTGCGCTCGATCTGCTCGCATGCTTGTCACAGATATATTTAATTTCCTCAAGAAACAACTCCTTTGCACAGCCCGCGCACACAGGAGTCCACGCCTAAGGCGCTAGACTTTTCGAGATGCCTCGCGTTACGAAACCCGCTCCCATCGCTGCTGTTCCTTACTTCCGCCCTGAAGCAATCGCCTTCCTGCGTAATCTCGCCAAGCATAACGACCGCGATTGGTTCCAACCGCGCAAGGCGCAATTCGAGGCCGAGCTCAAAGAGCCGATGCTTGCCGTTGTTCGCCGCATCACCGACGCAATGATTGATTTCGCGCCGAATCATATACGCCCGGCGGAGAAATCCTTGTTCCGGATCTATCGCGACACTCGTTTCGCCGCCGACAAGAGGCCCTACAAGACGCACGTCGCTGCGTGGTGGTCGCACCAGGGGCTGCAGAAGACCTCCGGCGCAGGCTACTATTTTCACGTCAGCGCAAAGGAATTGGTGATCGCCGCCGGCGCCTACATGCCGGAGAAGGACCAGCTTGCCGCCATCCGCCACTGGCTGCTCGATAACCATGCGTCGTTTCGAAAGCTGCTCCAAAAGCCCGCCGTTCGCAGAGCTTTCACGGAGTTCGAAGGAGCGGCGCTTACGCGGCCGCCCAAAGGCTTCCCCAAAGACCATCCCGGCCTCGATTTGATCCAGTGCAAGCAGTGGGGAATGGCCGCGACCCTGCCAGCCAAGACGGCGCTCGACCGCAAACTTACTGACGTCATCATTCGCCATTTCCGTCTGGCGGCGCCGATCGTGGACGCCCTCAACACGCCGATCGCGGCCTCGCTGGCACCCAAAAAGAGGGTGCTTTTCGGCCTGCGGTGAGACCGGAACGATACGCGTTTTTCTCCGCTGCTGGCGCGGCTTTTCCAGCTTTGCGGGTCAAAAACCGTCAATTTCAGGGCAAAATCGGCACTTTCGGCACAAAAACCCAAGAAAACTGTGGAAATCGGGCGTTTTTCCATTGACTTTACCTGGGTGAAAGCCGCATTGTTTTCAACGACAGGGTTCTGTACGGACCCGCATGAATACAGGGGTTTCGTGCAAACGTTGCCTCGGTCGCACTCCCTCCATGCGGTGCGCTTTTTGGCCTCGATTCTTTTTCTCGAGGGGGCCGGGCGGCGGAAACCCAGGCAACAACCCGAGAAGGAGAACATCACATGGCAACTGGACTCACCAAAACTGCTCTTACCCGGCACCTGGCGGAAAAGCTCGAATTGACCAACAAGCAATCTGGCGCCTTCCTCGATCTGCTCGCCGAGACCGCCATCAAGGAAACCAAGAAGAACGGCGTGTTCGTGATTCCTGGCATCGGCCGTCTCGTAAAGGCGGAGCGCAAGGCGCGCATCGGCCGCAACCCGCAGACGGGCGAGGCCATCAAGATCAAGGCCAAGACGGTCGTCAAGTTCCGCGTCGCCAAGGCTGCCAAAGACGTAATTGCCCCCCCCAAGAAGTAAAAACCCTGGACTGGCCACTCAACCGGGGGAGAAGCGATATGCTTCTCCCCTTTCCTTTTTTGCCGCGCGATATTTCAAAGTCCTTCACGACGCTCCAACATCTAACGGTGCATGGCAAGCCCAGCAACTTTGACCGACCGATCGCTTCCCGGCTTTTCCGCACAAGGTTCGCCGCTGGTTCTGCTGCGCCTGGAAGGGCTGGCGATCGCAGCACTTTCGCTGGTGCTTTACGCGCGCACGGGAGCAAGCTGGTGGGTTTTCGCTGGTTTCTGGCTTGCGCCCGATCTTTCCATGCTTGGCTATCTGCACAGCGCTTGCTGGGGCTCGCGCATCTACAACGCCGTGCACACCTACGTGTTGCCTGCGGCGCTGGCGCTTTCAGCGCTCCTGCTCGGGGCCAATGCGATGCTGCCCGCGGCTCTCATCTGGATCAATCACATCAGCGTGGACCGCATGCTGGGATACGGTCTGAAGTATTCCAATGGTTTTGGCTGGACGCATCTCGGCCGTCTCGGCAAACAAAAATTCTCGTAAAATAACCGCGAAATGATTCTTTGGGCCGCCTTAGCAATGCTGTGCCTGGTTGCGGGCTTCGGACTGGGCTGGTACGAATACGATCTGCGCTGGCAAATTGTGCGCGCGGTTCATCGGGTGCGCCCCGGCATGGAGCCTCTGGCGCTGTTTGCTCGCGCCAGACCGCTGTGGAGGTCCGAGGTCATCGAGGTCTATCGCAATCACTTCCCCGATAGCCCGCTCTTAACCAGGCGCCTCGTAGTCTCGCTCGCCGCGCCTGCGTGCTTTCTTTTGAGCGCGGCGTTCCTGGTGATGGCCATCAGGCATTCGTAACGACTTCACGCGGCAACAGCGCGCGAACCACGAGCGAGGCGCCGAAGACGATAAGAATCGCGCGGCCCATGAGGCGATTGTCGTAGGTCCACGAGAGCGTCGCCAGGGTGAAGAACACCCCGATCGGCAACAACTCCGCCAGAACCCCGCGCAACCAGTACGGCCTGCATCCACCACGCGCGACGGTGGTTCTCAAGCGTGGGATCAGCCGCGGCACACTGGCCAGATACGCACGATACGGCTCGCCGAGTTGCGCCGACAGAAACGCTTCTTCGCCCAGAATCAGGCGCAGCAGAAAAACGCTGATCAGCACAATCGCAAACAATGCGCCTGTGGGCGGCATTAGAAAGGCGAGACTCGCCACCATGAACCACAAGCCGAGATACAGCGGATTGCGCACGTAGCGATACGGCCCATCGGCCATCACGCCTCCGGCCTTCATGCTGCCACTCTGCACGGTTCCGGCGCCAAGATACGCCGTGCCCCAGACGCGCAGCAGGGCGCCGATTCCCGCCAGCAGCGCGGCGACAACGATCGTCACTGGCGTCGCAAGCGCGAAGCTCAGAAGACCCGCGCGGCTCAACTGAAGCGCAAGCCACTCCAGCAAGGACACGCGGCTGCCGATGTCGCCGGCCGCAATCCATGGCGCCCAGAAGCCAAGGACGATAATCGCCGCGTTGATCGCCATCCGCAGCCGAAATTCAATTGCCGTCGCCCGCACGCACTACTCCCGCTCGTGCGATTGTACGATCTGCCGTTGATGGGAGTTCCAGAGAAGCTACTCGCAGCGCAACGCCTTCATCGGGTCGGTCCTCATGGCGCGGCGCGCAGGAATCAGCGTCGCGATCAGCGCAACGATAGACAGGAGCGCTGTAACGGCGACCAGGCTTACCGGATCATGCGGCTCGACGTGAAAGAGCATGCTGCGAAGCGCTTGGGCGGCGCCAAACGTACCCGCCAAACCCAGCGCGGCGCCGAGCGCGATCAGCGTCACGCCTTCGCCTGCGATCAGCCGCAGGATGTCGCGCCGCGTCGCGCCCAGCGCCATCCGCACGCCGATCTCCTGGGTCCGTTGCGTAGCGATAAAGGCGATTACGCCGTAAAGTCCGATCAGCGCCATCGCCAGACCGCAGCCTGCGAAGAAACCGAGCAACGCCGCTTCAAAGCGCGGCCGGTCGGCCAGCCTCTGCAGAGACTCGCTCAGCGGAGTGATCTCTACGGGAACTGTGGGATCGATCTGCGCAATCTGCGCGCGAATCCACGGCGCGATTGCGCCCAACGGCAACTCCGTCTCGACCAGCGCGATCTCGTGCCAGTTCCACTCGTCCGCATGATTCGTTCGCAGCTGATAGAGTTCCGGCTGATCTTCCCCGGCAAGTCCTCCGTTCTTGACATCGGCCACGACCCCGACGACTGTGTAAACCTTCTTGCCCAGGGAAAAATAGGGCACATAGGTTCCGAACTGAAGATGCTGACCCACCGGATCCTTGCCTGCGAAGAGCCGCGCAGCAAGCATTTTGCTCATCACGAGCGGATGATCCTGCAAAGAGCGCTCCTGTTCGGTGAAACCGCGTCCTTCAATGAACGGAATCCGCAAGATCCGAAAATAATCGGGAGTCACGTCGCGGATAAACACACTGCTGCTCGCGCCTGCCCCAGCAGGTGGTTTGCCGTCGACAAAAAGATCCGCGAGACGCTCTCCGCCGTGCCAATTGGTCGGATCGGGAGGCACGGAATCGGATAGAGCAACCGCTGTGACCCCTGGAATGCGCCGCAGCGCGCTTTCCACGCGCAGATTGAAGTCCATGAAAGTTTGCTGGGAAGGATAGCGCCGCGCGGTGATCGGCATGCGCAGACAAAGCGCCTGGCGCACGCTCAGTCCGAGATTTTGGTTTTCAAGATTCCGGAAGCTCTTCATCAGCAAGCTTGCGCTCGCCAGCAGCATGACGCTGATTGCAATCTGCGCCACAACCAACATACGCCGCAGCCGGGCGTGGGCCTTGGAGAGAGTCGCGCGTGAAGCAAGCGACTCGGCGCGTGGTCTCTCGGCCGCCTGCATGAGGCCGAAAATCGCGCCGCATAACAGCGCAGTTGCAAAGGCAAACGCCACAATGCGCACATCGATCGAGGCATCGGCGAGAAAAGGAACTCCGGTCGGCGCGATCGCGACAAACAGCCGCAGCAATCCTGCGGCCAGTAGACAGCCCGCTGCGGCGCCGGCGACCGCAAGAAGGAGCGCTTCGGTGAGCGCCTGCTGCAACAATCTTCCGCGGCTTGCGCCCAACGCTGAACGGACGGCCAACTCGCGCTGCCCCGCCGCTCGCCGCGCCGATAGGAGGCTCGCCACATTGGCGCAGGCGATCAGCAACACTGCGATGACTGCACAGAGCAGAACGCGCGCCGCCATGTAAGCATCCTGCATCTGTCGGTCGCGCACCGATCGCACCTGGAGATGAAAATCCTGCCGGAACTGCGGCGGTATCCAGAGCTGCGTGTGCAAAAAAAGCGGCCGCATCTGCTCCTGCGCTGCGCTCATGCTGACGCCTGGCTTGAGCCGCGCAAACGCCCACATGGGCAGTCCGAGGCCGGCGTTCAGGGTATGCTGGGTGGCGGGATCCATCTGCGCCGGGGTCAAAATATCGACCGGCTGAAGCCGCGGCATCTCGAAATCGCGCGGCAGAACGCCAACGATGTTCATCCGGCGGTCGTCGATGCTGACCGCCTTACCCAGGACTCCTGGGTCGCGATTGAAGCGGCTTTGCCACAGGGCATCGGAGATGATTGCAACCTTCGGTCCGTTCGGCTCATCTTCCTCAGGAAGAAAGTTGCGCCCCAACTCGAGCGGTACGCCGAATGTCGAAAGAAAATTTCCCGCGACGGCGCCGCAATGTAGCCGCAGCGGATTGCCCTCGGTCAGATTGCACTCGTCTACACCGCGCTCGAACGTGACCTGTTCGAAGGGTTTCTGATTGGCGCGCCATTCGTAGAAGAATGCGCCCAGCGTGAACTCCTGCTTTTCGAGCGACTGCACCAGTCCGAACGAGACGAGCCGGTCGGCATGCGCATACGGCAGGCTGCGAAACAGAATGCGGTCGACGACGCTGAAGACAGCTGTCGTGGCGCCGATGCCCAGAGCCAAAGTAGCAATCACCGTGAGCGCGAAGACTGGATTGCGCGTGAATCCGCGCATGGCGTAGCGCACGTCGCGGCCCAGGCTTTCGATCCATGGCAACGTGGCGCGCTCGCGCATGGCCTGCTGCACCTGTTCGGCTCCGCCGAGGCGAATCATTGCGCGCCTTCGCGCCTCTTCGGGACTCAAGCCCGCGCGAACGCCCTCTTCGGTATGCAAGGCGATATGGCTTGCGAGCTCGGCTTCAAATTCGTTTTGCGTGCGGCCTGCGCGGAACAGACGCATACCCATCGCTCGGAGTTTTCGCAGCATGAATGCTCTCCTAGCCGCGCAACGCCACCATCGGATCGACGGCTGCTGCCCGCCGCGCCGGGATCCACGCCGCCATCAGAGCGACGATGATCATCAACAACGGCACTGCGCAAAACGTGAGTGGATCGAGCGGGCTCACCTCGAACAGAAAGCTGCGCAGCGTGCGGCTCAGCGCCACGGCGCCCGCCAAGCCGATGAAGCAACCTCCGCCGGCCAGGAGCAGGCTCTGCCGCACTACTCCGATGACGATCTGCCAACGCTGCGCGCCAAGCGCCAGCCGCAGTCCGATCTCCTGCGTCTTCCAGCTCACGATGTAGGCGATCAGGCTGTAGACGCCTACTGCGCCGATGACTACCGCGAGGCCGCCAAAAGCCAGCAGCAGCACCGCCAGCGCTCGGGGCGCGGCCACTGAGGTCGCGACGACTTCATTCATGGAGCGCACGCGCGTGACGGGAACCAGCGAGTCGATGCTCGCTACGATGCGCCGCAGGCCCGCGGCCGCTTCCGCAGGCGTGGCGTGCGAGCGCAGCAGTACATACATCACTGGCGCCTCGTGCACCGGCGTCATCGGCAGATACACCTCGTCGTGAAAGCCGCCTTCAATGCTGCCTTCGCGCGCGTTGCGCACTACTCCGACAATGACCACCGCTTTCGCCGCATTCCAAACCGCCGGCGTGGGCGCGTCGTTCACATCGAGCAGGTGCTTGCCGATCGGGTCCTGGTTTGGCCAGTAGCGCTGCGCCAATCGCTCATTCACCACCACCGCGCGGCTGGCCCCCGATGCATCGTCTGCATCGAGCAATCGCCCCCGCACGAGATGCAGTCCGAGCACATCGAAGTAGTTCGATGAAACCGTGCGGCTCGTCGCCATCAACGCGCCCTGCCGGGCGTCGCGCGGGTGGCCCTCCGCATCAAAGATATAGTTGTCGTCACGTCCACTCAGCGGCAGGGAATCGGTGACTGCGGCGCTTTCGACGCCGGGAATCTCCTGCGTCCGTGTAAGCAGCGTTGCAAAGAACGATTCGCAGCGACCTTTGTCACTGCAGGCCGAAGCATCCAGCGCGACTTCGGCCGTCACCGTGCCGACGGTTCGAAATCCCGGATCGACACGCGAGATTTGATAGAGGCTGTGCAGCATCAACCCGGCTGCGGTGATCACCATGACGGATAGCCCGATCTGCGCCATCACCAGCGCCATCGATACAGCGAAGCCTGCGCCTTTGCTCATGACGCCGCGGCCGCCCACGCGCAGCATCGACAGCAGATTCATCGACGCCATCTTGATCGCTGGAATCACGCCGAACAGTAGTCCCGCCAGCACCGATGCGCCCAGCGTGAAGAAGATATCGCCGGCGTGCAGCGACACGCCCTGGATCCGTGGCGTATCCGCCGGCAGCAGCCCAACGAAGACGCGCAGACTGGCGAAGGCAGCGAAGAGACCGACGACGCCGGCCGCCACGCCGAGCACAAGGCTCTCGACGAGCAGTTGCTGGATGAGCCTCTTTCCCGATGCGCCCAGCGCGCCGCGAATCGCGATCTCGCGTTCCCGAGCAGTGGCGCGCGCCAGCATCAGGTTCGCCACGTTCGCGCAGGCAATCAGCAGAATCAAACCGACCGCGCCAAACAACAGCATCAGACGCGGCCGCATTGACCCTGTCTGCGATTCAAGCAGCGGCACGACCGTCATGCTCGAAGACCATGTGTCCGGCATGCGCCAGGGAAATAACGGCAACACGATAGGCTGCAATCGACGCAGCTCGGCTTGCGCCTGCGTCGGCGCCATGCCGTCTTTCAGCCGTCCGAAGGCGCGGAGGTCAAACTCGTACCATGGATCAAACACGTCGCCGCCGCGGAATGTCACCGGAATGATGAATTGCGTGTCCGCGTAGGGAAATCGTACGCCGGCCGGCATCACGCCGATCACTCTGCGCCAGACGCCGTCGATGCGAAGGTTCTGCCCGATGGCCTCGGGGCTGCGCCCGAAACGCTGCCGCCAGAAGCCGTCGCTCAACACCACTACAGGATCGTGTCCGGCGATCGCATCGTCGGCGCTGAAGAAACGTCCCGCTTCAGGATGGACGCCCAGCGTATCCAATGCATTTGTCATCGCCTTGGCGCCGAACACGCGGTCGGGAGCGTCGCCTTCCGTTACATTGGACTCGATGTCGGCGCCGAATCCGCTGATCGCCGAAAAGGCCTGCGAGTGCTCGCCCAGCGCGCGCACCCAGCCCTTGGGGAAGAAGCTCGACTCGGTCTCGGAGCCGCCGTAGCCGATCCGCATCAACCGATCCTGTTGCGCGTAGGGCAGCGGCCGCAGCAGAATCGAATCGACCAGCGTGTAGATCACCGTATTGGCGCCGATGCCGAGCGCGAGCGTCAACACCGCTGTGATCGTGAACCCCGGCGCCTTGCGCATCTGTCGCAAAGCAAAACGTACATCCTGCATGATCCCCTCCATTGGCGGCAATGTCGCGCGCTCACGATAGGCCTGCCGCGTCTGCTCCTGACCGCCGAGCCGGATCAACGCTTGGCGGCGCGCCTCTTCCGGGCTCAGCCCGGCGCGCACGCCGTCCTCGATGTGCATCGCGATGTGGCTTGCGATCTCGGCGTCAAAGTCGGATTGTGTTCGCCCTGCGCGTAGCAGGCGCATCCCCAAAGCTCTCAGCACTCTCATCGCAATCTCCTACTCCATACGCAACGCCTGCATGGGATCGATGGACGCGGCGCGGCGTGCGGGCAGATACGACGCGACTAAAGCCACTCCGCACAAAAACGCCACGGCCGCGACATAGATCAGCGGATTGTTCACGTCTTGGCCGAGCAAGCTGGCGTTCGCGCCCATGGCGGAGTTCGTGAACGACAGGGTTGCCGCCGCACGTGCGAGCCCGATGGCCAACGCCGCGCCGAAGACCAGGCCAACCACGGCGAGTCCCACACCTTGCCGCACGACCATCCACAACACTGTGGCGGGCTGCGCGCCCAGGGCCATGCGCACGCCGATCTCCTGCGTGCGCTGCGCCACGGAATACGCCATGACACTGTAGAGCCCGACTGCCGCCAACAAAAGTGCGATTGCGCCGAGCACAGTCATGAGGCTAGCCGCGATTTTTTGCGGGTAAAGAGACGCTCCGATAAATTCGCTCATCGGCGCTGCGTCGAATACGGTCACGTTCGGATCGATGGCGCGCGCCTGGGTGCGCAGCGACGCGAGAGCGCTCTCTGGATTGCCTTTTGAGCGTACATAAAATGCCAGATTCATGTCTTCGCGAAATACCTGCCGGAAGGGCACATAGAAATACGCCGGCGTCGATTCGCCGAGGTAATGGTACTTTGCATCCTTCGCTACGCCGACCACGCGGAACCACTCGCCCCAGCCGTGAATCTTCTTCCCGATTGGATTTCGCCCGGCGAAGAATCTGCGCACAAACGCCTCGTTGACGATCATTACGTTGGGCGCATTCTCATTGTCCTGCACGGTGAAATTACGCCCTTCGACAAGCGGGATGTGGAGCAGGGACAGATATCCCGGCGAGATCACATTGCGAAAGATGTTCATGTTCTCGTTGGGGCGCGGCGCGTAGTCTTCGATCCTCAGCTCCTCCCACCAACTTGGTTCGAAGCCAAGCGGAACGCCATCTGAATAGGCAACGTCCGTAACGCCAGGCGCGCCGAGCATGCGCTCTTCGAGCCGCCGGCAAAATTCTTTTCGCTGGGCAAGGTTGTACCCATTTGTCGAAAGATAAAACTGATTGAGCAGCACGTGATTGGAATCGAATCCCGGATCGATATGTAGCGTGCGCTGGAAACTGCGCGCGAACAAACCTGCGCCGACAAGGGCGACCAGCGCGAGGGCCACTTCCGTGGCGACCAATGTGGATCGCACACGGCTGCGCACGCGTCCTGCTGCCCCGTTACGTCCACCGGCATTCAACTTGGCGTTCAGATCCAACCGGCCCACATGCAGTGCGGGCGCCAAACCTGCGATTGCTGCGACCAGAACACAGACACCGACCGTGAATCCCAGCACTGCAAGATTCGGCCGCGTGTCCATTGCAACCAACGATGCCATTGGACTCGGCGGCATCAGCAATCGCAACGCATGTCCCATCCACGGCGTGGCTGCCAATCCCAGGGCTGCGCCGCACCCAGCGAGCATCAGGCTCTCCGTCAGCACCTGGCGCGCAACCCGCGCACGGCTCGCTCCCAGCGCCATACGCGCGCTGAACTCTTTTTCGCGCACCGTGGCCCGCGCCAGTAGCAGGTTCGCGATATTCGCGCATGCCAGCAGGAGCACGAGTAGGCAAACTCCCATCAAAACGCGCAGCGGGCCAACCAATAGACCTTGCGGCCCATGCGGCGACTTCCATAGAGGCATGATGGTTGCGCTCATGCCCTCGCTCACGTCGGCATTGGCGACGGCCATGCGCTCGGCCAGCGCCTTCACCTCAGCCCTCGCCTGCTCTGCCGTGACGCCGGGCTTGAGTCGCGCGATGCCCAGCATGTTGCGATCGTGCCGATCGCGCAGCATCCACTCCTTCACGCCGTTCAACACAGATTGCTCCATGTAGGGAATCCACACGTCGAACGAGGTGACGGGAATCGAGCCATGGAAGGCCGGCGCGGCGACACCCACGATGGTCAGCTCGTGCTGGTTGATGCGGATCGTTTTGCCGACGATTGAGGGATCAGTGTTGAAATGAGAACGCCAGTAGCGGTCGCTGATGACGGCCACCGGATAGGCTCCGGGAACATCGCCAACCTGCGAAGGAAGAAACATTCGGCCGAGTTCGGCCTTCACGCCAAGAACAACGAAGAAATTCCCTGAAACCAGCTCGCCCCAAACTCGTTCAGCGTGATCCTCTTTACCGACACTGAATGCGGAAATATGCGACACAGCAATGCCATCAAAAAGCTTGAGCTTGTCACGAAAGTCGATAAAGTCAGGATAGGAGTTCGGGACCCAGTCGCCATTCGGCGTCACGCTCTCCAGTGTGACCAGGCGGTTGGGCTCCGCAACGCCGCTCAGCGGCTGCAGCAGCACGGCATTGATCCACGAAAACGCGGTCGTTGTGGCGCCGATGGCGATCGCGAGGGTAACGATGGCAACGGCGGAGAATCCCTTGTTGCGTGTCATCATGCGCGCGCCGTAGCGCATGTCATGGAGGAGATCTTTGAGCCACGGTAGTGTTTCCCGCTCGCGATAAGCCTGTCGCGCCTGCTCCTGGCCGCCCAGCTTGATCAGAGCCTGGCGGCGCGCTTCTTCAGGACTCAACCCCGCGCGCATACCATCTTCGATGTGCATGGCGACGTGGCTCTCGAGTTCCGCGTCGAACTCGTCGCGCGTTCGCCGTACGCACATCACCCGCATCCCTAACGCCCGTATCTTCGCTCGCAAACGATCCATCACTCGCCTCGCTGCTTATGCTTCCGCCTTCGCCGCCAGAAAGCGCGAAAGAATTTCCGTGGTCTGCTCCCACTCGGCCGCTGCTTTGCGGACCTGCTTCTCGCCGGCCTTGGTCAGCTCGTAGAATTTCGCTTTGCGATTGTTCTCGGAGGCGCCCCCTTTCGAGCGGATGTATCCCTC
>DATHNJ010000185.1:0-5124 GCA_035486155.1 Occallatibacter sp.
GCTGCTGACGGTCGAGGAAAAACTGCGTGCGGCTGAGTTGGCGATTCAAGCCGGCGCCGATTTTCTGAAGACTTCGACCGGATTCGCCTCTGGAGGAGCAACCGTGGCCGATGTCGCGCTGCTGCGCGGCGTAGCAGGCGCGCGTTGCGGCGTGAAGGCGTCGGGCGGGGTTCGGAAGCTGGCGGATGTGCAGGCCATGCTGGAGGCTGGAGCGAATCGGATCGGCGCATCCTCGTCGGTGGCGATCGTCCGCGAACTCGGCGCGGAATAAATGTGAGGCGCATCCCTGTTCTCGGGTCTTTCGAGAATAGGGGAATAAGGGTTCGCTCCGAGGCATCTCCCATGTGAGGCGCGCGGCAATGACGATTCTCTCGGACCCTTATACATCTACAACGCACGGAGCAGCGGACAGAGGGCCGGGATTTCCCGCCGCCATCTCACCGCTCTCTGTTCCCTACTCTCTTGTTCAGCTATCATTCCCTTCTACGCTCATGAGCTCCTCTCCCACCACTCCACGCAACGAGCCTGAGTACGAGGGCGACTATCGACCCGCGGATTCCCAGAATCCGCACGCGCATCTTGATCCGTTCAATGTGCGCGTGGAACCGGGCGATTTGACGTACCTGGTGCAAATGGCCGATGCGCTGAATACCACGCTGGACCTGCAGACGCTGCTGGGCCGGACATCGGAGTTGGTGAAGGCGATCATCGACTATCGAATCTTCGCCATTCTCTTGCTCAACGATCGCACCAACGATCTGCGCATGCGTTTCCAGATCGGGCACTCGCCGGAGATCGAGCGGATGCGGTTTGCGATGGGAAAGGGCGTGGTGGGGCAGGTTGCCCAGTCACGGCAACCGCTTTTGCTGAACGACGTAACGACGGACCCGAATTATTATCCGGCGAACCCGGATGTGCGCTCGGAGCTGGCCGTGCCGCTGATCGCCAAGAATCGGCTGATCGGGGTGATGGATCTCGAGAGCGAACAGGCCGGATACTTTCGGCCGGAACATCTCCACCTCCTGACGCTGACGGCGTCGCGCATCGCTCAGGCGATCGAGAATGCGCGCTTATATGCGCGCGTATCGCGGCAGGCGCAGACGCTGACCGTGCTCAATGAAATCTCGGCGGAACTGACCTCGATCCTGGAGCTCGATCCCCTGCTGGGGCGGATCGGGCAGTTGTTGCGGCGGCTGATTGACTACCAGATGTTCAGCATCATGCTGCTCGACGACAAGGGCGAGACGCTGATTACGCGATATGCATGGCGTTTTGGGTATGCGCACGCTCCACTGCGGCGGATTCCAATTACCAGCGGCCTGGTGGGCGCAGCGGTGCGCGAGTGGCGGCCTATCAACGTGCCGGACGTGCGCAAGGACGCGCGCTATCTGGCGATGAATCCTGAGACGCGATCCGAGCTGATTGTGCCCTTGTTTCACAAGGGGCGAATCATCGGAGTTCTCGACCTGGAGCACACGCGGCCTGGTTTCTTCAACGACGATCATCAGCGCACGCTGACAACGATGGCGGCGCAGGTGGCGATCGCCATTGAAAATGCGCGGCTCTATCAGGCGGTGAGCCGGCAGGAGCGGCAGCTCGAAAAAGACATCGCCATGGCGCGCGAGGTGCAGTTGCGGCTGCTGCCGACGTCTCCGCCGAAACAGGCCCACGCCGACCTGGCTGTGCGATTTCTTCCCGCGCGCACGATTGGCGGCGATCTCTATGACTTTGTCGAGTACTCGGAGCATGAAACCGCGATCGTGCTCGGCGACGTAAGCGGAAAGGCGGCGCCCGCCGCGTTGTTCGCCGCGCTGGTGAGCGGAATCATGCGATCGGCGGCGATCCAACGGCCGAAGCCGGCGGAGATGCTGCGCCTGCTGAACGATTCGCTGCAGGAACGCAAGCTCGATTCGCAGTATGTCACGATGCTGTTCGTGTTATGGAACGATGAGCAGCGCACGCTCTATGTCTCGAATTCCGGCGCCGTGCAACCGATCTTCTTCCGGGACGGCCAGTCGTTGACGGTAAAGTCTGAAGGTTTCCCACTGGGGATGTTCTCGGATGTGACCTACGACGAGATCAGCATTGTTACGCAGCCCGGCGACGTAGTGGCCTTTATCTCCGACGGAATCACCGACGCCGAAAATGCGCAGGGCGAAATGTACGGCTCGGAGAGGCTGTTCAAGATGCTCGGCGGCGATTCGGAGCGAACAGCCGGCCAGATTGCCGATGCGATTATGGCGGACGTGACGCACTTTCAGGACGGCAAAGATCGTTTCGACGACGAGACGATCATCGTGCTGCGAGTGCGCTAGCGCTGATTGTCGGCGATGGCCACTCGTCCGTTTCGCCTCCCTGCTCCGTTAAACTTGAGTTGCAGCAATCTTCGGAGACCCATTGCACACAGCGACTCAAGAACGCGTCATTCGTCCCGCGAAAAATATCCTGGGCAGCCTTCGCCTGCCGGGAGACAAGTCCATCAGCCACCGCTACGGCATGCTCGGCGCATTCGCCGAAGGGACGTCGCGCTTCAGCAATTTTTCGACGGGCGCCGATTGCGCATCGACGCTGGCATGCATGCAAGCCCTGGGCGCCACGGTGCGGACGCTTGACGACGGCGTAGTGGAGGTGACCGGCGTCGGCGGCCGTGTAACGCCAACCGACCAACCTCTGGACTGCGGCAACTCCGGCTCGACGATGCGCATGATCTCGGGCCTGCTGGCTGCGCAGGAAGGGCGTTTCACGCTCACCGGCGATGCATCCCTGTCGCGGCGGCCGATGGAGCGGATTCGCAAGCCGCTGGAGGCGATGGGCGCGCGGTTGACGCTCACCGAAGGCCATGCGCCGATCGTGATTGATGGTGGCGCCTTGAAGGCGATGGACTACACTACGCCCGTTCCAAGCGCGCAGGTAAAAACATGCGTCTTGTTGGCCGGGCTGCAAACCGCAGGCAAAACGACTGTGCGCGAAGCCGTGCGCACGCGCGACCACAGCGAGCTGGCCTTGCGCGCATTTGGCGCAACGGTCGAGCGGTCGCTCGACTCGGTGTCGATCGCGGGGCCGCAAAAGCTGCAGGCCATCGATGCAGTCGTTCCAGGCGATCTGTCTTCGGCGGCATTTTTCTTGTGTGCGGCATCGATCTTCGAAGGCTCGTCGCTGGTGATTGACGGATTGGGACTGAATCCGACGCGGGCGGCGCTGCTCGATGTGCTGACGACGCTGGGCGCACACATCGCCGTGCTTGAGCTCGAAGAGAAGCACGCCGAGCTGGTGGGGACGGTGCAGATCACGCTGCCGCCCACAGGACTGCGCTCAACGGAGATCAGCGGCGCGTTGGCGGCGCAGTTGATCGACGAACTGCCGGTCTTGGCGGCGATCGCTCCCTACACCAGCGGCGGCATTCGCATTCGCGATGCCAAGGAGTTGCGCGTCAAGGAGTCGGACCGGATTGCGCTGGTTGCGCAAAACCTGCGCGCAATGGGCGCAGAGGTGCAGGAGTTCGAGGATGGACTCGATGTGCCGGGCGGCCAAAAACTGCATGCGGCGACGATCGATTCGGGCGGCGATCATCGCATCGCAATGGCGTTCAGCATCGCTGCGCTGCGGGCGGAAGGCGAGACGTTGATTCAAGGCGCGGAGTCGGCGGCGATCAGCTTTCCCGAGTTTTTCGATTTGCTGGAAAAAGTGGCCGACCGCTAACCATTCGAGTACTGCTGAAAAAGAAAGCCCGGCGATCTGCCGGGCTTTTGTATTACCTGCAAGCCTAGTTGCTGGCGGGTGGAGGCGTCGTAGGAGCGACGGTCGTGTTCGATGCCGGCTGCAGCCCAGGAATGACGGGCGCAGCGCCGATCTTGCCGCTGGCGGCATCGTTCAAGTTGATGCCATAGTGCTGCAGCGTCGACGCAAGCACTTGATAGAGCAGCGCACGGTCTTTGGCGTAGGTCAAGTTCGCCGTGATGCGTGTGTTCTCAGCGTTGGCGAGATTGCGCTGCTGCAGCAGGACGTTGGCCGTAGTCGAGGCGCCGAGACCGAGCTTCTTCTGCTCGGAGTCGAGGCTCTGGCGGGCATAGTCTTCTGCCGCAAGGGAGGCCTGCACTTGCGCTCGATCGTTGGCGAGCGCATATTGCTGTTGCACGACCTGCATGCGAATCTGCGTGTAGAGCTGCTCCAGGTGCATCTCGGCCTGACGATACTCGATCAGCGAACGAGCCTGGTCGGCTTGCGCCGTGCGGTTGCGAATGGGAATGTTCAGGGTGAATCCCACTCCCTTGTCGGGCGATGAGCTATTCACCAAATTATTCAAGACCGTTCCATAACCAACGCTCGGAACGGTGTCAGGCGCGCAGGGTCCGGGAGTTATCGAGAAAATGTTCACGCAACTGGGGCTCTGCGCGCCGCCGGCGCCGCTGGCGCCGTAAAAGCCGTATGCATCGAGCGTGGGCAATAGCGCATTGCGCGCGCCCCTTAGGGTAATCCCGTCCTTCTTAAGGGATAAAACGGCCTGCTCCAGCTCCGGACGGTTGGTGAAGGCGATCTGCGCCAGCTCGTCTGGGGTCTGCTTCTCTTCTGGAAGCGGATCGAGGTTGACGCGATCAGTGGGAATAATCGGCGCCGCCACGAAAGCAGGGTCGTTCAGGTTGCGCGCAATGGCTTGTTTCAGGACCAGCTGTTCATAGTTCAGATTGCTCTGCGAGCTGATAAGCGCTTGCTTGTCGGTGGCGACCGTCGAATCTGCATTGACGACGTCGAGCGGCGCCATAGTGCCGATCTCGAGCTGTTTCTTTGTGTCGCTGTCGACTTTGTTGCTTTGCTCGAGCGCGTGCTCTTTTGCCTGCACGTCTTCGTACGCGCTGACTACGACCCAGTAGATATTCTCGACCTGATTGACAGTAGAGAGAATTTGCTGGCGGAAGGTGGAGTCGGTGATGCGGCGATCTAGGATGGCTTCGTATTCAAAGCGCTTGTTCACAAAAATGCCTGCGCCCTGGAGCAGATGTTGAGTAACCGTCGCCTTGAACGAGGAGGACAAAAACGGACTGTAGTCGTTAAGGAAATTGTTGGTGGTGACGCGGCTATTGTTCCAGGCCAGTTGCAGCGCTGTGCCGGTAATAAATCCCTGGTTAT
>DATHNJ010000186.1:0-12377 GCA_035486155.1 Occallatibacter sp.
TGATGATCTTGATCGAGAACCCCTCCTCCGTCAGCAATGCGATCGACTTCTCGGCGGCATTTGCGCCAGCCGTATCCGGATCGAAATTCACCGCCACATTCGACGTATGCCGCTTGAGGATCGCCACCTGCTGCTCGGTAAAAGCCGTGCCGCTGGTCGCGATCACGTTCTGAATTCCGCGCAGATAAACGCTGATGCAGTCCATCTGCCCCTCCACCAGCAGCGCGAACTCCGCCTGCCGGATCGCGGTCTTGGCCTTGTCCAGATTGAAGAGCACAAGGCTCTTGGTATAAAGCGGCGTCTCGGGCGAGTTGAGATACTTCGCCCCCGCCTTGTCGCCGGTCTCGAGCGTCCGCGCCGTAAAGGCGATCACCCGCCCGCTTTCGTTGGCGATGGGGAATGTGATCCGCTTGCGGAACCGATCGTAGAGCGGTCCGTACTGCTGCTGCCCATCGGGTCCGACGCCGGCTTCCTTTGCGCTAAAAAGCCCAGAAGCCCGCAGAGTCTCCTGATCCGCCATGCCGCTCAGCCGGTCGCGCAATCCGTTGAACCCATCCGGCGCATACCCAATGCGAAATTTTTCTATTCCTTTTGCATCAAGTCCACGTCCCGACAAATACTCCCGCGCCAGCGCGCCTTCAGGCCCACGCAGTTGTTCCTCAAACCAGGCCGTCGCAGTCTCGTGGAGATCGAGAAGCTTGCCGCGTAGTCGCGCACCCGCAGCCTCTTCCGGCGAAGAAAACTCCCGCTTGGGCAGCGGTATCCCGCACTTCTGCGCCACAATCCGCACAGCCTCGGGGAATCCAACGTTCTCGATCTTTCCGACAAAGGAAAACACATCGCCCGATACGCCGCAGCCGAAGCAGTGATAAAACTGCCTCACCGCATGTACCGAAAACGACGGCGATTTTTCTTTGTGAAACGGGCAAAGGCCGGAGTAGTTTTGCGCGCCCGCTTTGCGCAGGCGAATGTAGCCCTCGATCACCTTGACGATGTCGGCCTGCTGCTTCACGCTTTGGGCAAAGTCACTCACGAGTAGGGAACAGAAAGCGTAGAAGAAGAGAATACGGCTTGGGCCATCGGCGCCGCCCATGTGAAATTGCCCCCACTCATGTGGAAGAGTAGACCGTATTCGTCGGGAACCAGGCCCCTCCAGGTTCCGTACCCTCGGCATGGGCGAGCGCTACAACGAGCGATGGATGGCTGAAGAGCGGGACCGCTGCATCGCTGTCTGGCGTGAATGCGCCCCCAATCCCGCATCGCTGGACCCCGCATCCCTGGCGCCGAAATACAGCCTCCGCGACCATGAAGCGCGTGAGCTCGCCTACGAGGCCGCCCAACGCGAAGTCGAGTGGGAGGCCAAGCGCACGGCTCGCGGCAGCGCCGCCCGAAGCGCGGCCGAGAAGCGCATGGTGGCCTCGTTTGCGCGTTTCGCCGCCAACGCGCTTGATCTCGAAGAGGAGCAGATCGCTCTCCTGACCGACGATTTTCTGCCTGCGGGGATCGACTTCGCCCGCCGCGCCCGCGCCTTTGATCCAAACTTGAGCCAGTCGGACATTTTGCAAGCCTGCCGCAACTCCTGGACCGCCTGCGGCCTGCAACCCCTGCTCGGCGCGCCTGCGGAAATTACGCCGTCCATCCTTGCTTACAGCCTGCTCTATCCCTATACCGACAACTATCTCGACGGCGCCGGAACGGCTCTATCGGCGAAGCGGTCTTTCAGCCGGCGTTTTCGCGAACGGTTGCGCGGCGAGAACGCGCCTGTCCTCGACGAGCGCGAGAGGGCTGTCTGGACGCTGGTTGACCGCATCGAAACGCAGTTTCCACGCACCCAGTATCCGGCCGTGTATGACTGCCTGCTCGCCATTCATCAGGCGCAAGAGGACAGCCTTGCACAATTGAAAAGTGGGCCGAGCCTGAATGACGCCGAATTGCTGCGCCTGAGCTTCGCCAAAGGCGGCGCGTCCGTGCTGGTTGATGCCTGCCTCGCGCGCGGCGCCATGAATCGGGAAGAGAGCCGAGCGGCGTTCCAGTGGGGCGCACTGCTGCAGTTAGGCGACGACCTTCAAGATCTGCGCGACGATCTCGATCGTGGCTCGGCCACACTTTTCACCAGAGCGGTCGAGCAGGGCCAACCGCTCGACGCGCTTGTCTTGCAGCTCCTGGCCTTCTGCGCGCGCGTCTCCGCGCAAATGAACCAACTCCCCCACGGCTCGCGCCAGCTCAAAGACTTGCTCGGCATGAGCTGGCGCTCCCTCATCCTGGGAGCAATCGCTGAGGCCGACAAGTTCTTCACGCCAGGTTTTCTGCGACAGGTCGAATTGGCTTCACCTTTTCGTTTCGAATTTCTGCGCGCGCGACGCAGGTGGCTCGCCGGTCGCGAGGGACTCTACGCGCGCCTCTTCGATCGGTTCGTCGACGCGGAGACCTTGGCCCTCCCCACGCTTTCGGTGAGCCGCGCATCGTCCCAACAACAGCCGTTGGAACTGATGAATTGAAGAGAACATAAAGCCGCGAGGCTTTGGAAAACAGAGCCTAAGCTCTGCATCACGCAAGCAGCGGCCAAAAAACACCAAAAAGGCTCCGGCCTGGGTAAGGCCGGAGCCCCTTTGGTCTCCCTGACTTTTTAATCTATGTATTTACAACCCTGCTGGCCGGACCGCTCTCAACAAAGGAATGCGTCATGGGCGGATTCTAGTTGCTCGAAGTATTCAGCGCGTGCGCGAACGTGATTGAGATCGAATTGAAAACGTCGCCCACTGCCTGAGCCACGCCCGTATAGCCCGCCGTTACCCCGCAAGCAAGGAGCGCGCAGATCAGCACGTATTCCATGGCCGCCTGGCCGCGGTCGGCTTGAATCAGTTCAGCGAGCGTTCTCTTTATTGCGAATATGTCGATCTTCACGTGCACTCCCTCACCAAACCAAGGTTGCATGGGATCTGAAATGAATGCTGAGACGGCTCAGATCCAAGAGACTTATCGTGGGGGAGCCACAATTAGGAGAATCAAGGACGAGCCTTCGAACCACAATCCCCCCTCTGATTTCTTCCGAAAGTAAATCGTAACTAACTCGTGGATTACCAAGGTGGGAAGTGTGCGGTTGAGACCCTCAGCGGTAAATGCGGCGTTCGTTCGAGCGCTTGCGCCCTCGGAGCGAAGCTTGTTCGCGTGTCGATGTGGGCGCACGTGAAGGTCTGAGTTTTTCTCGGCGAGCGCGGCGTTTTTCGTCCGGCCGCGATCTGCGCGCCGGCTGCGCTTGGGCTGTAGCGATCTGCCGACGATGGCCGCGACTCGCAGAAATGGCCAGCCCCGATTGGGTTCTCCAATCGGGGCTGATCTTTCCCCGAGCGCCTTTGAACTCGCCCGGAGCATGTATTCGGCAAAAGGACCTATAAGCCGAATTCTGTCGTGTGCGGTCATTCCTCTAGGCGCCGCGTCGCCGCGGACGCTCATCAGCGACCTACCCGGAGGTTCCGGCAATTGCTCGAGCCGCCTGAACGCATCGGGCCGATGCGTAGCGCGAACCTGGCTCTTGGCCCGCACATCCCTCCCTATTTGGTCTTGCTCCGTGTGGGGTTTACCCTGCCTCCGGCTTTACAGTCGGAGCGGTGCGCTCTTACCGCACCTTTTCACCCTTACCGAGATCGTGGGCGCCCCAGGTCTCGACTTTGAGGCCTGGGAAAGACACAATCTCGGCGGTATGTTCTCTGTGGCACTGGCCGTCCACGGGCCTTAACGCCCGCGTCCCGGACGTTATCCGGCACACTGCCCTGCGGAGTTCGGACTTTCCTCCCCCGGCCTGCGCCAAAGCGCATTCCGGCAGCGACCGCCCGGTCCTCCTGCCAGAGTTAGTGTAGCGCAGGGTGAGCGCTTACCAGTTGCGGTAGGGGATTTTGGAAGGGACGACGTCGACGCCATCAGGACAATCATTACGTTTTATCGAAATGCCGTTCCTTTCCAACAGCATCTCAACTGCTTTTGCGGCTTCGTCCATATTTGGCGTTGGACCTATAAAAACTCGACGGACGGGATTTGGAAGGTCCTTATCTTTCCACGAAACCTCCAAATAAGGAACTATCGTGGACTTGCCTTGGTGAAATCTCGTCCGTCCTGATTTCGCTCCCTCTTCGTCGAAGACAACGATTCTCCACTCGTCTTCTTCTTCGAAAGCGATATGCTTTGCGAGAGCGGCGAGTTTGACATATTCCATGATGTTAGGCCTTAGAGTGCCTGTACCTGTAGGGTCATTCCAATCTGACTCGACCTGCTTTTCAAGGCTCTCTGCAAGGCTCGAATTCTCCGGATCGGTATAGAAGCATTTGCCCAGCTCAGCCCAGCGTTTTTCCTCAGAAGTACGAATCTCATTGGCGATGAGGTTGAGCACCAACCGATCAAAGCCTATTGAATACCCGCCTAGAGGAGCGGAGTAGCCTCGCCACATCGTAAGTGAATCAGCTTTCCGCTCGTGTGAGAAGGAAGAGACAAAGATGCCCTTTATTTGACGAGCTAGGAGAAAGCTGCTGAGCAAGTTTGCCCAGTTATCGTTCCTCTCTGTCCGGATCTTCTTCTGTAATGCGTCGAAGGCAATTTGATATTCGCTTAAGTCATTCAAGAATTGTGAATGGGTTGCCCAAAGGCACTTGTTTTCGATGATCCCGAGTAGTCCCTTCTGGTCTGTGTAGTGATAGAGCAACCTTGGCTCGGCCTGGTCGATACCTTTCTGGCGTTCTTGCTCTTCCATACCTATCGATCGCCCTCTTCCTAGAGTTCTTCAAGCACCTTTGCCATCTCCCGGCGAAGCTCCCGCACATCCACTTCAACCGAGTCCCAGATCATCGGCAGACTTACCGCAAAATATCCATGCGCGACACGATTCCGCATTCCATAAATCTGAGCAAAGGGAATAGAGGGATACCGCGCGGCGATATCTGGATCGGCCTCCAAAAGATTATTCGTGGCCTCGCCGATGATCTCGATGTTGCGGATCACGGCATCCTGTTTGAGCGTATCAGCGAAGAATTCCTCGCGGCTCATTCCCTTGGTGTATTGAAGAATGCGGTCCGCTGCCTGAAGGATATGGCCCACAAAATCCTTGCCGGTGAGGTCTTCCTTCTTGCTCATAGCGAGGCGGCTTCGGCGAGCACCTTATGGCGGAACTTAGGGTGGATTTCGTCCGGCGTGCGCAAGTCGATCTTGACTCCGGTCGCCGAAGCCAGACGGGACTGAAGCACTTCCATGGCAAGCAGACTAGCGCGCGGAGCGGGGTCGATGAGGATATCAAGATCGCTATCTTCGCGATCTTCGCCATGCAACACGCTGCCGAACACGCGCGGGTTCTTCATCCCCGCCTGCTCCACAAGCTGGCGGATGGTTTCGCGATACTGCGGTAGCGCTTCAGAGGGCTTCATTCAATCCGCTCTTGCTGCGATCGGCTCCTGCCTAATCGTACTCGAAGCCCGATCTGCCTTCCATGGGGTTCGCATCGTCTTTAGTGACGCCGGTTCAACTCTCCTTTGCAGAAAATTCACCCGTCCAGGTGCATACTCGGCTCACGCATGTTGAGTCTTACGTTCTACCCTCGCCCTTTGCAGTGTCAGCTATGTCGCCAGTCCGTACCCCGCAGCCCCCCTCCCCCTTGGCATACCCCACCCCCCAAAAACCACTGTGAGACTGTGAAGCTGTGGACCGGTTCGAAGGCCAAGAAAAAATCCCGCCATAATCCATTTCCGCCGAAGATTTTTCCTCTTAAGTCCAATGATGATAGTAATTTGGCGGAGACGCCCCTCGCCTAAATCCAGAGAAAAGAGGAGTTTACGCCCAGACCCCCGAGGGGAGGGGAGCCGGCAATCCAGACGCGTGGGCGCCGCGCTGCCGCCCGGCATTATGATGGAGCGCTGCGGAAACAGAGAAAATTTCGCGCACGGAGAGATTCATGAAGATCGCCGCAACCATCGCCCGCTATTTGCTGGGCGTGATTTTTCTCTTCTTCGGATCGAACATGCTGTTGCACTTCCTGCCCAATCCGCCCATGCCTCCAAGCCCGCTCGCCCGCTTCAGCAGCGTACTGGTCGAGACGCACTACGACTTCGCTGTAGGGCTCTTTCAGGCTGTGCCCGCAATCCTGCTGCTCATCAATCGTTACGTGCCGCTGGCTCTGGCGTTGCTCGCGCCGGTCATCGTCAACATCTGTCTGACGCACATCCTCATGGCGCCCAACGGCCTGCCCATGGCGGCAGTGGTCGTGGTTCTCTGGCTGCTGGTGTTCACGCGCGTGCGTTGCGCCTTTGAGCCGCTATTCAAGTCGACCAAACAGGAATAACGCTGTGCCTTGCTGTTCTACTCTTTGGCGATCTTCAACATCTTGCGCATGAACTCGTCTTCGGGGAAGAGCTGGTTGTAATGCTCCATCGCTGCTACAGCCTTGTCGTATTGTTTGGCTGCGACTAGTTGGTCGATGAGCGACTTCTGATAGCGCGCCCTGTACGGCTCCATGCTCACCGCCTTTTCGCTGGCGGCGATCGCTTCATCGAGATGATCCTGCCTGGCCAGCGCCTCCGACAGCAGCGAATAGGCCATGCCGTGCTCGGGGTCGAGCATGATCGCGCGGCGCAGGTGAGCCACAGCCTGATCGAGATCGCCCGCCGTCAGCTCCCAGTTTCCAAGGCCCTCCTGCACGGCCGCGTGATCCGGATCGTGCTCGCTCAACTCGCTGAGCGTCTTCTGATAGGCGTCAGCGTACTCGGGCTTGCGCTCGGCGATCTCCCGATATGCCTCAAGAAGACTCAGAGCCGGCAGATCGTCCGCTCGCCCGCGTACGCGGTTCAAGTGAACAAGATCGGGCAGCGCCGGCGATGTCTGCTGAAAAGCTTCTTCGGGCCATGGCTCGCCGGGCCGCGCCAGAATCCGGTGATTTGTCAGGCTGGTGTGCGCAGCGTCAGGGGCCTCGCGCGAGGGCATGTGGCAGCCGATGCAGTTGTCCGCCGGGCTGGTCTTCTGCCGCTTATCGATCGGCAGCGTGCACGCGCTGCTCTCGTGGCAGTTCATGCACTTCGGATTGAAGTAGGCGGGCGCTTCATCGTGGGTAGGCTCCACGTGCGGATCGTGACAGGTGGCGCAGCGCAGTTGCCGCGAACTGGCGCGGAAGCACTTGCTCATCGACATCTCGAAGTAATGCTGCACGTGATCGTGATCGTCCGGATCGGTCGGCTTGAGCGGAACCATAAAGACCGAGACCGCATCGTCCAGCGGCGCACCGGGCCGGAAATCCTGATAGGTTTTGCCGGGTCTCGGTACACGCGCACTGCCGGCTTCGTGGCACGACATGCAAATATCGTTCTCCAGGTCCGCCGACAGGCGGTCGGGATTGACGATCTGCGTTCCGTGCGTCTTGTCGCCGCCTGCGCTCATGGCGCGCACGTGAGCCGCGCCGGGGCCATGGCAGTTTTCGCAGCCGATCGCGATCTGCGGGAAAGGATTCGATGCAAACTTTCCGGTGTCTTGGGTCAGCGGCGCCGCCCGCCCGCTGTGGCAGGAGATGCAACCGGCCAGCACCAGCCGATGGAATCCGTTGTCCCGTCTCTCATACCCCGGCGACGGCTCCCACTTGCCCGTCAGCGGATAAAACGACAGCGGCGCTTCGAACAGGAAGTCGCCTTGCTCCACCAGGGCGCTGTAGCCATTTGCGCCTGCGCCGACGATCCATTGCGTCTCTTCGGTCTGGCGGAAGATATCTCCGCCGTCAGCCGCGGTCTGGTACTCGCTTTGGAACAGCTTTCCCTCTCGACTGAAAACTTCGAAGTGGCGATCGAGAGTGGAATTGTAGAAAGCGCCGGGAAGAGGCAACTGGCCGACGTTCGCCGGCGAGACACGCCTGAGCGAGCGCCCCATGCGCGAGCGCGCAAAGCTGGCGCTGATGCCTGCGTGGCAGCGCGCGCATGCCGCGGCGCCGACGTAGCCATCCTTATCGGCTGGCGTGGCGGACGCAGCCGATGTCTGTTTTTGTCGATTCGGCCTCGTAACAGCGAAAACCAACCAAGGCAGGGGAAATCCCGCGAGCACCGTTCCAAAGATGACGACCCAGACCAAAGAAGGAAAATATGAACCGATCGACGCCCGCCAACCTGTTCGCGGCGCGATCATCTGCTGAAAAGACGTATCGTTGCTATGAAAAGTTGATCCGGTTCGTCACAAGATTGAGCCGCTTTACTACTACTGCAATAATGAGCAGAAGCGATGATCGCGTATCTCTATCTCGGCCGCGTCGATTATGCCGAAGGCCTGCGCCTGCAGGCGGAGATCGCTGCGCTGCGTCTCGAGAACCGCGTCAATAACGTGTTGCTGCTGCTGGAGCATCCACCGGTGCTGACGCTCGGCCGCAACGCCACGCGCGCCAACATTCTCGCTTCCGACGAACTGCTGGCCCGCCGTGGAGTTGTTGTACACGAAATCAACCGCGGGGGCGATGTCACCTATCATGGTCCGGGCCAGCTTGTCGGTTATCCCATCTTCGACCTGCGCAGCCTGCGCAACGATCATGGCGGGCGTCTCGGGCCGGTCGATTTTGTGCGCCGAATGGAAGAGGCTCTGATCCGCCTTTGCGGCGCGTATGGCGTGCGCGCCGGTCGCATCGCGGGACTCACCGGCGTCTGGTGCGGTCTTGCAGACGGCGGACCTTCGGACAAGAGTCTCGCCAGCGCCCAAAGGGAGCGTAAGGTTGGCGCGATCGGCATTCACGTTTCGCGCGGCGTCACCTCGCACGGTTTCGCCTTCAATGTCACAACCGATTTGCGTGATTTTCAACTCATCAATCCCTGCGGCATCACCGATCGCCCGGTGACGAGTCTTGCCAGGGAAGTTTGTGACCCCGCATCGCTGCCGGGCCTTGAAGAGATCGCGCATCTGGCGGCTCGCCAGTTCGGCTTGGTCTTCGGCGAGCAGGTGTTGGCGGTGGAAAGCCTGGACGCTTTGCGCGCGCAAGCTGCATTGCATGCGGCGACACACGAAGAGCAGGCGCCGCAGGACACGCCGCTGCAGATTCCCCGCCAAGTCGAGCGTCTCCACGATTCCCGCGAGCGCCCTGTCCGAGCCTGACCAGAAGAGTCGGCCCACCGCGATTTATAATCCGGCAGGAAGCAGGGAAGAATTTCTGCCAGCCCGGCCTCGCGGAGAGACGATTCATGCCGACGGATATCATCATGCCGCAGATGGGCGAATCCATCTTTGAGGGCACGATCACCAAGTGGCTCAAGAAGGCCGGCGACTCCGTCGAAAAAGATGAGCCGCTCTTTGAAATCTCCACGGACAAGGTCGATGCCGAGATTCCATCTCCGGCGGCAGGAGTACTGAGCGAAATCAAGTTTCCCGAAGGCGCCACAGTGCAGGTGAACGCCATCGTAGCAGTGCTCTCTGAAAATGGCGCCGCTTCGGCCAGTTCCACGCCTCCAATAGAGTCGGCCGCACCGCAGCCGTCCGGCGCAACTGAAATCGTCATGCCACAGATGGGCGAATCCATCTTCGAAGGCACAATCGTCAAGTGGCTCAAGAAGGTAGGCGATGCTGTTCAGAAAGATGAGCCGCTCTTTGAAATCTCCACGGACAAAGTCGATGCCGAGATTCCCTCGCCAGTCGACGGCGTACTGACAGAGATCAAGTTCGAGGAAGGCGCGACGGTGCAGGTGAATGAGGTGGTCGCAGTGGTTGGCGGCTCTGCTCCTGTAGCGTCTGCCGGCGTCACTTCGTCGCTGCTTCCGAAAACACAATCATCGACTCCTGCGTCTGCAACGCAATCCATTGCGCCGCAGCAAGCCAAGATACAGTCCCCAGAATTCCAAGGCTCATCCGCAGTGCGCTCCTCGCCACTGGTGCGCCGCATTGCTCGCGAGCACAGCGTCGACCTAGCGCGCATCGCAGGCACAGGCACGAATGGCCGCATTACCAAAGACGACATTCTTGCTTACCTTGCCGCAGGCGGTCGTGGATACGCCGCAACGCAGTCGGCGCCGAAGGCGGAATTGGCCCCACCGCAGATGGCGCAGGAGCTAAAGGAAGAAGTCGTCGCGATGAGCAAGATGCGCGCGATCATCGCCGAGCGCATGGCCGAGAGCAAGCGCACGATTCCGCACGCGCACACGGTCTACAAGGTTGACATGACGCGCATCGCCCGCTTGCGCGAACGCGAGCGCGCCGCCTTCGAGCAACGCCATGGAATCAAGCTGACCTACATGCCGTTCATCGCGGCGGCGGCAATCGATGCGCTCAGAAAGTTCCCCATCCTCAACGCTTCGCTTGAGGGAAGCTCGATTCACTATCACGGCAATATTCATCTCGGCATCGCTGTCGCATTGGAATGGGGATTGATTGTTCCGGTGATCCGCTCGTCGGAGAGCCAGCACTTCGTTGCTCTGGCGCAAGCAATCAACGATCTTGCCGCGCGCGCACGGACCAAAAAACTCAAGCCCGATGAGGTCGGCGGTTCGACCTTCACGCTCACCAATGCAGGCGCATTCGGTGGCGAGTATGGCATGCCGATCATCAATCAGCCCGAATCGGCGATCCTCGCCATCGGCGGCCTTCGCAAAGAGCCGGTTGTGCTCACCGACGCCGACGGCGCCGATACAATTGCGATTCGCTCCATGCAGTACTTCTGCTTGGGCTTCGATCATCGCCTCATCGATGGCGCCGACTCCGGCAAGTTCATGACCGAGTTCAAGAACATTCTCGAAAGCTGGAACTCGCCGATCGGTTGATATCTGCAATGCTGGAAGGTTCGCGTGACCCAGGCCGCAATGCGATCGACGCCGGCGCCACCTTCACCGACACATCCCGTACTTGACTCTGCAATCGCACGCGTGCGGAGACGGCTTGCGCCGTATATGGCGCTGCTGTATGTCGTCTCGTTCCTTGACCGAGCCAATATCAGCTTCGCCAAGCAGGCCATGCAGGCTTCGATTGGCATCTCGGAACACACATATGCGCTTGCAGCCGGTCTGTTCTTCATCAGCTACTCGCTGTGCGGATACCCGAGCAATCTGATCCTTCACAGGGTGGGCGCGAAGCGCTGGCTCTCGTTTCTCATGATCGGATGGGGCCTTCTCTCGATGGCGACCATGTTCGTCACCGGCGGCGCGTCGTTCTATCTGCTGCGCATCCTGCTCGGCGTGCTCGAAGCAGGTTTCTTCCCGGGAGCTGTTCTCTATCTCACCTATTGGTTTCCTGAGCGCGTGCGCGGCGAAATCATGGGCCTGTTTTATCTCGGCATTCCGATCTCGCTCACCATCGGCGGTCCGCTCTCCGGCCTGCTGCTGGAGCTGCATTCCTTCGCCGGCCTTCAGGGTTGGCAAACCATGTTTCTCGTCGAAGGTTTTTTGGCCGTGGCTCTGGGCGCCTTTTCTTTTTCGTATCTGGAGAACAAGCCGGCTGACGCCAGGTGGCTTCCAGGCGACGAGAAACGCGCGCTCATGGACTGGCTTGCCCACGAAGAGCAGGCGCGCCGCATCGCCGGGCCCGCACAACTGCTCCGTATGTTTCGCGACCCGCGCGTGCTCCGCTTTGTGCTGATCTACGGACTTATCCAGGTCAGCACATACGGCGCGATCTTCTATCTTCCATCGGAGGTGTCGGCGCTCCTCCATCGATCTGCTGGACTCGTCGTGGGGCTGGTTTCCGCCATCCCATGGCTCTGCGCGCTAATCGCCGTGTATTACTTGCCGCGCTTCGCCGATCGAGGTCGCACGCATCGCGGCATGGCGGCGTTCATCCTTCTTTGCGCGGGCCTCGCGAGCTTCGCCTTTCCCGCAGCCGGACCGCGTGGCGCGCTCATCGCGCTTTCCATCGCCGTCTCAGGGCTCGTTGCGGTGCAACCAATCTTTTGGACTTTTCCTACAGGCTATCTCGCCGATCGCGCCGCGGCCGGCGGCATCGCGCTGATCGGAACCGGCAATATTGGCGGCTTTCTTGCGCCCAGCCTCAAGGTCTGGGCCGATGAGCATTTCGGTTCTCCGCACGCCGGGTACTACGTGCTGGCCGTGCTCACGCTCTTGAACGCAACGTTTCTCGCGACGCTACCGCGGAGCCGCAATACAATCGACCCACACTGAATACAAACCAAACTCGCTAAGTTACGCGATATGGATCTCCGCTTCGGTCTTCGCGCGCACATCCTCGATTGAAACTCCCGGCGCCAGTTCGACCAACTGCAGGCCATCCTTCGTTACATCCAGCACACACAGATCGGTGATGATGCGACCCACCACGCGCGTCCCGGTCAACGGCAGCGTACAGGCCTTGAGGATTTTGGCCTGGCCCGACTTCGCGGTATGTTCCATCAGCACGATCACGCGCTGGACGCCCGCAACAAGGTCCATCGCGCCGCCCATGCC
>DATHNJ010000187.1:0-14442 GCA_035486155.1 Occallatibacter sp.
GATGGCGAGCTTGTGTTTGGCCGGAATGTCCTCCGTGACCTTGCAGGAGTGCTCGCCGTAACGGACTACGCTTCCGGCTTTGAGCGGCTTTAGAGCTACGAGGACGTTGTCACAGGGATCGATTTGCAGGACGTCGGCGATCATGGATTCCTTGGATGCGGAGGATTGAGGCATGTGCGGCCCTCGCCAAAGCAAGAATACAGCGCGACGCTCCGGCGAACAGTTGCGGGTTGGACTATCATCGAGCTTCGCGAAAAAATGCGGGAGAAGCGTAATGAGAGCCGTGGTGTTGGATGGTCCTAGGCAAGCGGCAATCCATGAAACGCCCGAACCGGCGCGCGAGCGTGAGCATGATGTGCTGCTCCAGGTGCGCAAGGTGGGACTGTGTGGCAGCGATTTGAATTCCTATCGGGGGTGCAACCCGATGGTGAGCTACCCGCGAATTCTGGGGCATGAAGTCGCGGCGATCGTGGCGGAGGCTAATCCAAACGCGCCTGAGTGGCCAGCGGGCATGGCTGTCACGCTATCGCCTTATTCGAGCTGCGGAAGATGCGCGGCGTGCCTGCGCGGCCGTCCGAATGCATGCGATTGCAATCAGACGCTGGGCGTGCAGCGAGACGGCGCGCTGACGGAGAGGATCGTTGTTCCTGCATCGAGATTGTTTCGGGCCGACCTGTCGCTGAAGGAGCTGTGCCTTGTGGAGCCGTTGACGGTGGGCTTTCACGCCGCTGCGCGTGGGCGCGTCGAGGCTCGCGATACGGTTGCCGTGTTCGGCTGCGGGGGCGTAGGACTGGGCGCGGTGGCGGGCGCCGCCTTTCGCGGAGCCACGGTGATTGGGATCGATCTCGATGACGATAAGCTGGCGACGGCGCGCAAGGCGGGAGCGGCGCACGCAATCAACACGGCGCGCGAAGACTTACATACCAGGCTTGCCGAGCTGACCGATGGTCGCGGACCGGATGTCGTCATCGAGGCGATCGGATTGCCACAGACGTTTCGCGCGGCCGTCGAGGAGGTCGCATTTACTGGACGCGTGGTTTACATCGGCTATGCCAAAGAGCAGGTGGCCTATGAGACGCGGCTCTTTGTGCAGAAGGAGCTGGACATACTCGGATCGCGGAATGCGCAGCCCGATGATTTTCGCGATGTAATCCGGATGCTTGAGGCGGGGCGGTTCCCGGTGAATGATGCCGTGACGCACGTCGTGCCGATGGATGAAACGCCGGCCATTCTCGAAGCGTGGAGCCGGGCGCCGTCTCGGTTCACAAAGATCATGATCGACGTCGGCTGAAGGGGCGCGGGGGCCAGCTCCGATTTCACGCTACAAGTGTGCGTAGCGAAGCAGCAGACCGGCGAGCGCCGCTCCCACGAGTGGTCCGACGATCGGGATCGGCGCATAGCCCCAGTTGGAGCCGCCTTTGCCGGGGATGGGAAGCAGCGCATGCGTAAGACGCGGACCGAAGTCGCGCGCTGGATTGATGGCGTAGCCGGTGGTGCCGCCGAGCGACAGGCCGATGCCCCAGACGAGACTCGCGACAAGCCATTGGCCGACGCCCGCGGCCGGACCGGTTGCGGAGACGCCATGTGAGCCGATGGCGGCGGCGACGATGACCAGCACCATGGTTCCGATGATCTCGCTGGCGATGTTGGCGAGCGGCGCCTTGATGGCCGGTCCGGTGCAGAACACGCCAAGCTTGGCTGCGGGATCGGGAGTTTGCGCCCAGTGCGGCGCGAAGTGGAGCGTCATGAGCGCCGCGCCGGACATGGCGCCAAGTATCTGCGCCGACCAGAGACTTAGAAGCTGGGAATAATCTCCGCTGGCCACCGCGCTGGCGAAGGAGATTGCCGGATTGAGGTGTGCGCCTGAGCTGCCGAATGCCTGGGCGACGAATATTCCGCAAAGAACGGCAAGGCCCCATCCGGTGGCGACGACCATCCAGCCTGCATCGGCGGCATATGACTTGCGCAAAGTAACGTTGGCGTTGACGCCGTTGCCGAGCAGGATGAGCACCAGGGTGCCAAGATATTCGCCGAACCAGACAGAGTGCATGCAGTCTTCCTCGCCGCGTACCGCTGACTTTTGAATCGGACGGACAACGTGGCGGAGTGTGATTTGCGGACTCAAGCATTGTGCATGGTCGACACAGCGTTCGCCAAGGCCTGCGAATGTCTTGCCGGTTACGGTGTGGGCTTCGCGTCCTTCGGCTGCTCGGCGCCGATCGCTGCGTGTTCGTACTTCGGCCAATTCGTGAGCAGTTCATTCACGACGGTGTGGCCGATGGTGTAGGCAGCTTCGAGTGAAGGAATATAGGCGCTGTACGATCCGATGCGCTGGCGCGCAAGACTGTCGGCAGCGTTTAACCCACGCGGCTGCTGGTCGTAGTTACTGACGGTGCGCAGCACCAGCACGCGCTGGTAGTCGACGAGGCCCGCCGCGGCAAGGTTCTTGAGCGAAAGCAGCGTGCCGGTGTCTTCCATCGCGGTGGTGGCGAACTTTCCCTGGCCGTTGGTGAAATACGAGACCCATTTGGCCGCCCAGTCGTCGAGTAGCTTGCCGTGCCAATAAGTAGACCCGGATATCTCGTCGCCGAGCGTGACGAAGGGCGGACGCTGCGCGGCGGCGCCGTCAAACTCTTCCCGGATTTGTTTGAGCTTGTCGGAATCTGCGAGCGGGACGTCGCGCGTGAGATGAAAGGCCCAGTCCGTCAACGCTGGGTTGAGCGCGAAGACCTGGCCTTCGAGCGGCACGGCGGGAATCTCGAACGGCGTTTTCTTGCGCAAGGGAATGTAGCCGGTGGACCATTCCGGAGGAATCTCTCGTGAATCGATCTCATAACCAAGATCGCTGTCGACGACCCAATGCGCCCATGCCGCGGAGCCCAGCGAGATGCGGTCGGGACTGCCGCCGGCGATTCCAGCAATGATCCAATACGCGTGCGTGAGGTCAAAACGCGGATCGAGACCGAGCGCCATGATGGTCGCTGCTGCGTGAGCAGTTCCCTGCCCCGTAAGCACCGCCATCTCGCCATGATCGTTCATGCGCGCTGCGTGGTATGCAGCGGGGAGCGGATAGACGCGATCGAGATGATCGCGCTCAACCCAATACTGCAACTCTCCGGGCTGGTCGCCGGTATCCTCGCCGACTTCGAACATGGCGACGATAACAACCTTCACGGGAATGCGACGCGGCGCAGCAAACAAAGGCGCCGTACGGACGACTCCGGCCAATAGCGCAAGGCCGAGCGCAAGCCATTTGATGAGAGCAGGCATATTTCGATGATATGCACGACGCAAAGAATGTCGTCTTAAAAACCCATCGGACATATCGTGCTCTTTTTATTTCGGCGAGCCGGGAACTCGCAATAGGATGGTGATAGTTTTGAGACGAGTCTTATCTGTTTTCTGGCGGGGAGCATCATGGGCACATCTTCTTGTTGGCTTCGAGGCGGCGCGTTGAGCTTGCTTGGTCTGATCGCGGGGGGAGCATTTGCGCAGCAACCATCACATCACTGGGCGATTGTGCTGCACGGCGGTGCGGGCGTCATCGAAAAAGCGAATCTCGGGCCTGAGGGCGATTCGAAGTATCGCGCCTCGCTGAAGATCGCGATCGAGGCTGGCGCCAAAGTTCTGGACCAGGGGGGCTCGTCAATGGATGCGGTAGAGGCTGCCATCAAGATCCTCGAAGACGATCCGTTGTTCAATGCCGGACACGGCGCCGTGTTCACAGCCGAAGGCAAGAACGAGCTTGACTCTTCGATTATGGATGGAGCAACGCTAAGGGCAGGAAGCGTGGCAGGGGTCACGCGCACGCGGCATCCCATCAGCCTGGCGCGCGCGGTAATGGAGAAGTCGCCTTACGTGATGATGATTGGTCCGGGGGCGGATGCGTTCGCCGGAAAGGTCGGCCTTGAGCAGGTGGACCCCAGTTTCTTCTTCACCGAGAGCCGGTGGCAGTCGCTGGTGAAGCAGTTGACGAAAGAGGGCCGCCCGGTTCCACCGCGGCCGGCAGGCGTTCCGCCGCCGGGCGCGACTGTGCCTGTGGCCCAGTTGGATGAGTCAGCCGACTCAGGCGTGCACGGAACCGTCGGGGTGGTCGCCCTCGACAGGCAAGGCAATATTGCAGCGGGAACCTCAACGGGCGGGCTGCAGGGCAAGATGCCAGGACGCGTCGGCGACTCGCCGATTATCGGCGCGGGGACGTATGCATCCAATCAGTCCTGCGCTGTGTCGGCGACCGGTTCGGGCGAGTACTTCATTCGCCTCGGCGTGGCGCGAGAGATCTGCAATCTTGTTTACTTTAAGGGCATGCCTCTGCAGCGGGCGGCCGATCAGGTCATTCACAAGGAGCTTGAGACGCTGCACGGCGACGGCGGCGTGATTGCGATTACCCCGGATGGACAACAGGCATGGAGCTTCAACACGCCGGGGATGTTCCGCGCGCGCATGGCGGAAGGCGGTAAGCCTGAGATCCATGTGTACTCGGATGAGCCGTAGACTCGGCTAGACTCTCTGCATGGCGCTTCAATTCACGACTTCCTACATCGAAGATGCGGTCGCGGTCTTTCGCTACTACAAGAAGCTAGGCGAACGAGCCATGGACCAGGTCGGCGACGAACAGCTGTTCGCTGCCCTTGATCGTGAGGCCAATTCGATTGCGATCATCGTGAAGCACATGGTGGGCAACATGCGCTCGCGCTGGATCGACTTTCTGACAAGCGACGGAGAGAAGCCGAATCGAAATCGCGACAGCGAGTTCTTCGATCCGCCGACGACGCGCGCTGCGCTGCTGGCGGAGTGGGAGAACGGCTGGAGCTGCCTGTTCAGCGCGATCGAACCACTGACCGATGCGGATTTGACGCGCAGAATCACGATTCGCGGCGAAGCCCATTCGGTTATGCAGGCCATCAACCGGCAATTGGCGCACTACCCGCATCACGTGGGACAGATTGTTCTGCTGGCCAAACATTTTGCGTGCGAGCAGTGGCAGACGCTGAGCGTGCCTCGCAACAGGTCGGCGGAGTTCAATAAGAAAGTGGCTAGTGGGGAAGCGAGTCAGCGCTAGACTCTTCCTCCAGGCCCGAAGGCCCGAATTTTTGGGCTGGCTTTTTCAGCGGTCTGAAGGCCGCTGCTCCCTCCCAGTTACGACAAGCACGCAAAACGAAAGAGGCATCCGTCGCCGGATGCCTCTCTTGAACTTCTTTTCCCAGGCTGCTTACTGATGCGTCGCAACGGCCGGGCTTTGTGCGGCGTTATTGCGCGCATCGGCTTTCTGCGCAAGCACCTTGTGCGCGTTGTCTTCCAGGGCCTGCGCTTCCGGCAGGAAGCTCAGCGCCTTCTGAATGGAGGGATCCCAGTCGGCCATGGTGCGCAGTCCCTGCAGTTGACCGAACTGGCTGGTCATAACGTTCTGCTTGATGCTGACCTTAATCCAATCCGAGACGGCGTTGATGTCCTTATCGGTCCATGAGATGTTCTGCGCAGTCAAGAACTGCTTGAAGTCGTTCATGACCGCATCGTCCACCTGGAAGTTCTTGTCGACCGAGCGATTGGCCAGATAGTGCGCCGCAAAATGGAAGAAGGCGGACTTGTAGAGCAACTCGTCCTGGAAATCGTTGCTCTTGGGCGCTTCGACCTTTTCGTCGGGCGTGATGCCGCCGCCGCCATAGACGGTGCGGCCGGAGTCGGTCATCTTTACTTCGCGGTTGGAGGAATCGGCAGCCAGCGCCCCTGCGTGATTGTAGTAGTAGTCGTAAAGCGAAATACCGGTGTAGTCGCGCTGGATCAGGCGGCCGGACGGCGTGTAGTAGTGATAGGTGGTCAGGGCGAGGCCAGTGTTTTCGCTCAGGTTGTAAACGGTCTGAACGAGTCCTTTGCCGAACGTCGTTTCGCCAACGATGAGAGCGCGATCGTGATCCTGCAGCGCGCCGGAGACGATCTCGGCGGCGGACGCCGTATTGCGATTAACCAGTACAACGATCGGGAAGGTCTTGCCGTCATTGCCATGTGTGGCGGTGTAGACCTGATCCGGATAAGCGCGGCCGCGCTGCGAGACGATGGTCTGCCCCTTGGACAACAGGTGATCGCAAACGTCGACGGCCTGGCTCAGCAAACCGCCAGGGTTGTTGCGCAAGTCGAAGACGAGGCCGTGCAGGTTGCTGAAGCCGTCGACGGCGTCAATCACTTCCTGCGCCGTGGTCTCTTGAAACTGTGTGAGGTGGATATAGCCGACGCCGGGCTTGATTTCGTAGGCGAGATCGACGGACGGATGCGGAATCTCATCACGCACCAGATCGAAGACCAATGGCTTCGCCTGGCCCTCGCGAATCATTGTGACCTGCACGTGGGTGCCCTTGGGCCCTTTGAGCGCCTTCGCTACCAGATCTGAGCTCATGCCGTCGGCTGATTTGCCGTCGATGGCCGAGATCACGTCGCCCGGCCGGATGCCGGCGCGGAACGACGGCGTGTTTTCGTAGGGAGTAATGACGAAGACCTTGTTCCCCTGCTGCTGAATGACCATGCCGACGCCGTAGTAGTGGCCGCGCTGGTCTTCGCGCATTCTGAGGTAGGCCTTGGGGTCGTAGAAGTTCGAGTGCGGATCGAGAACCCGGAGCATGCCGGGGATCGCGCCGTCGTAGATCGCGGTATCGGCCTTGTCGCCGTGGATGGGTTCGGCGTAGTTCTGCTCGACGATCGCGTATACGCTCGCAAAGGTATTCAGGCTGTCGCGAATCTGGCTTTCATCCTGCGAGGACTGCGCGCCGACTTTGCGTTGCATGACGCTGCCCACGAGGGCGCAGACGGTGAAAAAAAGAGCCAGGGTAAAAAGAGCCCTGCGGGCGCGAGGAGTCATAGCGGGAAGGTACCTCCGGACAGCAGGAGCGGCAGGCCCTGATCAAGGCCCGCACAAGGCAGTCTTGGGCTTGAGTATACCACTCGGTAAATTTGACGTTTTGGCCGGTCGCAGGGGTAGCGGAACCTTGGTAAGCGGCCCTTGCGAGGCAAGAAAGTGCGAGAATCCGGAACTCCGGGCTGGAATAACATCGCCTCACGGTCGCCCGGTTGCTATCGGCCCATTTACAATGGCGTCTATGGTTCAGGGGACTTTTGATTGTCGCCTTTCCAGCTCCAGCCTATGACTTTAAGTATCCTTCGTATTTCCGCGGCTTTCGTGCTGGTCACGGCGCTGCCCGCAGGTTCCCTTCTTGCACAGACACGCCCTTCTACTGCCGGGAGCCCTTATGGGGGAACGACGGTGGAGGAGATCGTTGCGCGCGTAAACGACCAGATCATCACCAGCTCGGACTACGACCGGGCGATGCAGGAGATGGACCAGGACCAGCGCCAGCACGGCTCCTCGATGCAACAGATGTCGGACGCGCACAAGGATCTGCTGCGCAATCTGATTGACCAGCAGCTTTGGCTCTCCAAGGGCAAGGAGCTGGGCATTACCGGCGAGGCTGAGCTGGTGAGCCGGTTGAATGACATTCGTAAACAGTACAACCTTGCCTCGCTTGAAGATCTGGAGAAGGCCGCGCAGGAGCAGGGCGTCAGTTACGAAGATTTCAAAGCGAACATCCGGAACCAGATCGTGACGCAGGAAGTGATGCGCCAGGAGGTGGGTCGCAGGATCAACGTCACTCCGGGTGAGGTGGAGCGCTACTTTAACGAGCACAAGCAGGACTATGCCCAGCAGGAGAGCATCAAGCTATCCGAGATCCTGGTTGGCGCCCCGCAGAGCGACGATGCGCAAAAGGTAGCTGAAGCACAGGCCAAAGCCACCGACATCGAAACCAAGCTCCAAGCGGGGGGCGATTTTGCGCAATTGGCGCGCAGCTCGAGCGACGGCACAACGGCCTCTGAGGGCGGCGACCTGGGAACCTACAAGCGCGGGCAACTGAATTCGGTATTCGAGGACGCGACCTTCCCTCTGAAGGTGGGCGACTATACCCAGCCGATTCGCACCAAGCAGGGATTCGTGATCCTGAAGGTCGTGCAGCACACGCAGGGCGGCGTACCAGCATTCAAAGACGTCGAGCCAGACGTGGAGCAAAACTACTTCATGAGCCGGATGGAGCCGGCCATCCGCGACTATCTCACAACGATGAGAGAAGACGCGTATATCGAGATCAAGACGGGCTATGGCGACACCGGCGCCAGCCCCAACAAGCAGATCTTCCCCATCGCTTATTCGGCTTATACGCCGCCTTCTCCGAAGAAAAAGCACAAGGTGGAGCGGACGCGGTTCCGCGAGACCACGCACGGGTTCCGGCAAAAAAACAAGCCCGCGCAACTAGCGTCGACAGACCAGACGCCTCCGCCTGCGCCGGCTACTAGCAAAAAAAGCGCTACAACGGCACAAGCTTCACAGAAACCGGGTAAGAAAGAGAAGATTCGCTTCGGCAAGGCGCCGACCAAGACGCTGCCATCTACTCCGGCGAGCGAGACTGAGGACGCAGGCGCAGGAACCCAGACCGCCAGCAACGCAGATGAACCGGCGAATCCGCTGGAGACCAAAGAAGCGCCTGCGCGCAAGTCGCGCTTCAGCGATCGAGCCAAGCAACCGAAGCAGCGTAAGCAAACGCCGCAGCAGCAGAGGGATGCTTTGACGCCGCAGGCGCCGGATTCGGCGGAAGTCGCGGACCGGCAAACGCAGTCGTCGGCGCTCGGACTGAATGGCGACCGGAACGCGAAGAAGAAAAAGAAGGAAACAGCAACAACCGGCGAGAAGACGCGCCTGAGCGACAAGAAGAAGTCGGATGACGATAAGACGCCGCAGCAACCGATTCCGGTTCCTCCTGTGCAGGGCGCGCCTGCTCCAGCAGCGGCGCAACAACCGCCAGCTGCTCCCGCGCCGCAACAATAACCCGCAACATCGCACATCCTTACCGGGCAGGACATTCGTCCTGCCCAGCTTGCTTTTGCGCGGAAGCGGGTTGCGTGGGTTAAGCTGTCGTGCAGGATGAAGGATATTTTTGTTTCCGACCTTGCGGGATTCGATGAGCAACGAATCTTCGATGCATTCTTTCTGCTGCTCTCGAAACAGACGCGAAGCACGAAGACCAACAAGCCCTATCTCAGCCTGATTTTTGCCGACAAGACTGGGCAATTGGAGGCGCGCGTCTGGGAGCCGGGCGATTCGCGCATCGCCAAAGACGCGGAACGCGGCGATCTGGTGAAGGTGCGCGGCTGCGTCTCGCGCTTCGATGAGCGCATGCAGATGAAGGTGGAGCAGTTGCGCCGTGCGACCGCAGATGAGGTGGACAAGGCCGACTTGCTGCCGGCGACCGCCTACGACGTGGATCAACTCTGGCGCGATCTGTTGGGATTTGTCGAAAGCTTCACCGAGCCGCATTTGAAGCTGCTCGTTACGACGATCTTGAGCAAGCCTGAACTGGCGCAGGCTTATCGCGAGGCGCCGGCGGCGCGGCAACTTCATCATGCGTGGCTTGGCGGCCTGTTGGAGCACGTCGTGAGCCTGCTCAAATTGGCTGATCGCGTTGTCCCCCACTATTCGATTTTGGATCGCGATCTAGTACTGACCGGCGTGATCCTGCACGATATCGGCAAGGTGCGCGAACTAGCGTGGAACGTCGGCTTCGAGTACACGATTGAAGGGACCCTGCTGGGGCACATTCAAATGGGCCTCGAAATGGTGCAACAGACGATGACAGAGCTGCCGGATTTTCCGCCGCGCCTGAAAGTTCTGGTCGAGCACATGATTTTGTCGCATCACGGCAAGCTGGAGTTTGGCTCGCCCAAGGTCCCGATGATTCCAGAGGCGCTGGTATTGAATTTCCTCGACGACCTCGACGCCAAGATGCAGGCCGTGGCGAATGAGTTTGAAAAGTGTGCGCGCGAGGGCAAAGCGGCTGACGAGTTGACGGGAAGAGTGTGGGCGCTGGATCAGCGGCAGTTGCTGAATACGCAGGCGTGGCTGAAGGGCGGCGAGGCCATTCCCGCGCCGGAAACCGGAGACCAACTAAAGCTGGAGGGCATTTGAGCGCAAAGGCGCTCAACGATCCGTACGCCAAGGCGGAGATTCTATCGCGCCTTCGTCGTCTGCCCGCTGACGCCCCGCGGCTCTGGGGAAAGATGACGGCCGCACAGATGATTTGCCACTTGAACGATAGTTTCTGCGGCGTCATGGGGGAAAGAGCAGTGAAAATCCCCCGCTTCAGTGTGTGGCGACTGATAAAGTGCGGCGCACTGTACATGCCGATGAAGTGGCCACACGGGGTGAAGACGCGGCCAGAGTTGGAACAGGGCGTGGGAGGCACTCCACCGGCGGAGTTCGAGATGGACCGACGAGAACTGCTCGAAACCATTGAGCGGTTCTTGCAACAGCCGCGCCCGTTTGCATTCCGGCCGCACCCGATGTTCGGAGCGATGTCAGAGAAAGACTGGATGCGCTGGGGATATCTGCATTGCGACCACCACCTGCGACAGTTCAGGCAGTGAGCCTGACTAGGCTACAAACCACTCCCACTGCTCTTTGGTCAGCGGCACAACCGAGAGCCTGCCAATCAGCACCAAGGGCGAATCCGCGAACAGCTTCTCCGCCTTGATCGCGGCCAGGGGCTTCGGCGTCTTCAGGCGCTTGCCGGCCTTCACGCGGACGATGGGAACCTTCGGATTGGAGGGATCGACGCTGACTACCGTGCCGGTTCCGACCGCAGTACGCTCGTCGCCGGTGTGATAGAAGATCCAGTGCGTACCGGGCTTCAGCTCACGCAGGTGCTTCACGGCGGTTGGGTTGGTGACGCCGTCCCACACCGTTTCGCCGTCGCGCAGCAGATCGTCGAACGAGTAAACTTCAGGCTCGGATTTGAAGAGGACGTGGCTCATAAGACAGTTGTCAGTGATCAGTTGTCAGCGGCCAAGGTGCCCGTCGCTCGAGCTCGCCGCATTCACGCAAGCAGAATACATGAAAGAGTTTCGAATATGAACGCTCAACACTCCGCGAATGCGGAGACAAACTGATCCCTGACAACTGACAACTGGCATCTGCTTCTCTCACTGTTCCATTACAATCAAGAAGATATGATCCGTTTTTCCACGGCCGGGGAGTCGCACGGCGAGGCTTTGATCGCGCTGGTCTCGGGACTGCCGGCGGGCGTTCCAGTCGATCTTGAATTCGTAAACCGCGAGTTGTGGCGACGCCAGCAGGGCTATGGCCGCGGCGGCCGCATGAAGATCGAAACCGATAAGGTCCATGTGTTGAGCGGCGTGCGGCACGGCAAAACGATCGGTTCGCCTGTGGCGATCGAGATCATCAACCGCGACTGGAAGAACTGGGAAGAGAAGCTGCCGGTTGAGGCCGGCGACCCGGCCAAGCATCAGGCAGTGGCGTCGCCGCGTCCCGGACACGCCGATCTGGCCGGCGCACTCAAGTACAACTTTCCCGATGCGCGTTATGTTTTAGAGCGGGCGTCGGCGCGTGAGTCTACCGCGCGGGTTGCTGCTGGAGCGTTTGCGAAGTTGCTTTTGCGCGAGATAGGCATTGAGATCGCCAGCCACGTGATTCGCGTAGGCCGCGCCGAGTTGGAGCGCGCTGCAAGTTGGGATGAGATCGTCGCCGTCGTCGCGAAGAACGAGGTTTTATTGAGCTGTATTGATGCAGACGCGGAAGCACGCATGAAGGCTGAGGTCGAAGAAGCGTCCCGCACAGGCGACACGGTAGGCGGCGTGTTTGAAGTCGTTGCGCACAACGTTCCGGCGGGCCTGGGCACCTACGCCACATGGGATGAGCGGCTCGATGGGCTGCTCGCCTGGTCAGTGATGAGCCTGCAGGCAGTGAAGGCCGTCGAGATTGGGCGCGGAGTTGTCGCGGCAGAGTCGTTTGGCTCCGCGGTGCATGATGCGATCCATTACGCGACGGAAAACAGCGGCAAGCCTACGCGCTTTACCCGCGAGCGCAACAATGCAGGCGGCGTCGAAGGCGGTGTTTCGAACGGCGAAGACATCGTGGTGCGCGGCTATCTGAAGCCGATCTCGACGCTGCGCCGTCCTCTTGCATCCGTCCGATTCGACACGCGCGAGGCGACCAGCGCCAGCTACGAGCGCAGCGATATCTGCGTGGTTCCGGCGGCAGGCGTTGCGGCCGAGTCGATGGTGGCGATGACGCTAGCCAACCTGGTGCACGAAAAGTTCGGCGGAGACTCGGCGCTGGAGCTGAAACGGAATTTTCAGGGATACATCGAACAGATACGGAGTTATTAGAAGTGTTGCTAACGATCGTGAAATACCCGGACCCGGTTTTGCAGCAGCCGGGTGAGCCGGTAACTGAATTCGACAAGGAGCTGCGCAAGTTTGTCGCCGACATGTTTGAGACGATGTACGCCTCACAAGGCATCGGCCTGGCCGCGCAGCAAGTGGGCGTCGCCAAACGCATCACGGTCATCGATCTGGGCCAGGGCAAGGATCCGGCGCAAAAGCTGGTGCTGATCAACCCGGAGATCATCTCGCGCGAGGGAAAGCAATACGAGGAAGAAGGCTGCCTGAGCTTCCCGGAGATTCGCGAAAAGATTGCGCGCGCGGCCAAGGTGCGTATTCGCGCGCAGGATGAGCACGGCAAGTGGTTCGAGATGGACGGCGAAGAGTTATTATCGCGCGCCTTTCAGCATGAAATCGACCATCTGGATGGGATGCTGTTCATCTTTCGCATGAGCGCCCTGAAGCGCGACCTGAACCTGCGCAAGATTCGCAAGATGCAGCGCGAAGGGACATGGTAGTACGCAGCGAACGGAGAGGCGCGATGAGACTGGTCTTCTGCGGAACGCCGCAGTTCGCGGTTCCTACTCTGCAAACGCTGCACGCAGCGGGTCACGAGATCGCGCTGGTGGTTTCACAGCCGGATCGTCCGGTGGGGCGTAAGCAGATCGTTGAGCCGACGCCGGTGAAGCAGGCGGCGCTGGCGGCAGGTTTGTCGGTCACGCAACCGGACAAGATCAAGAACAATTCTGAATTTCGCGCGCGCCTGGAAGAGATTGCCCCCCAGGCGATCGTTGTTGTCGCGTATGGACGCATCATTCCGCCGTGGATGCTGGCGCTGCCGCATCACGGCTGCATCAACTTGCACGGATCGTTGCTGCCCAAGTATCGCGGAGCCGCGCCGATTCAGTGGGCTGTTGCGATGGGCGAAACAGTCACCGGTAATACCACGATGCTGCTCGAAGAGGGGCTCGACACAGGGCCCATGCTGCTACAGCAGGAGGTCGCGGTTGGGCCAGATCAGACAACGGTAGAGTTGTTCGAGATTCTGGCTGAGCGTGGAGCGCCGCTTGTGGTCGAGACGCTTGCAGGACTTGCCGACGGCAGCATTCAACCCAAGCCCCAGGACCATGCGCGAGCAACGTTGGCGCCCATCCTTACGCGCGAAGACGGTCATATGAATTTTGCGGCGCATACTGCCGTCGAACTGCGGAATCGCTGGCGGGGATTCCAGCCCTGGCCCGGCGCATTCGCGATGCTCGACGGCAAAAAGCTCATCGTGCATGGCATGGAACTGGCGGCTGGCGATCAAGCGCCGAGATCAGCGACTGCGGACTCAGGTCAGCTCGTTGTGGATCAGAGCAGGGCGCTGGTTTGCTGCGCGCGCAACACATGGCTGGCTCTCACCGAGGTGCAGCTCGAAGGCAAGAAGCGCATGAGCGCCGCCGAGTTTCTGCGCGGCACGCATCTTCCTGTGGATCTCCGGCTAGGTTAGCGCGATGGCTATCTCTCCAGCGCGCAAAGCCGCATTTGAGATTCTTCTCGCGGTCGAAAAAGGACATTTGCACTCCGACGATCTGTTGCGTGGGAGACATGCTGCGCAGCGCTCCGCGGCTGACAGCCATCTGGCGACCGCGCTGGTTTTCGGCGTGTTGCGATGGCAGATTCCGCTGGACCAGCACATCCGGCTGTTCCTGGACCGTCCCAATGCGCGGCTGGATTCTGAGATTCAAATCGCACTTCGGTTAGGCGCATTTCAACTCCTCGGCATGGGGCGCATTCCCGCACACGCCGCCATCGATGAAAGCGTGGAGTTGGCGAAGCAGGCGGGCCATCGCTTCGCAGCTCGTATGGTGAACGCGGTGCTGCGCAAACTGGCCGGCGCCGCAGACGCGTCGATTACCCTGTTCAATTCGTCGGAGCACGCGTATCCAGCGTGGATGGTCGAGCGTTGGCGTCGCTCTTTTGGAAGCGATGCGACGCAGGCGATTTGCGCTCATGGACAACGCGAGCCTGCAGCCGCCCTTCGGCTCGCGGACGCGCAGATGGAAAAAGAATTGCTCTCATCGGGGGTGGTTCTTGAGCCGGGAAAACTGCTCAGCGCCGCGCGGGTGATTCAGTCGGGCGATGTAACAGCAACGGAACCGTTCCGAACGAGCCGAGTGCGTTTTCAGGATGAGGGCTCGCAACTTGTGGCCGAGATCGCCGGACGCGGCGGCAAAATTCTCGACT
>DATHNJ010000188.1:0-3734 GCA_035486155.1 Occallatibacter sp.
TGCCGATTTTGGAATACCAGTTTGAGCGCGACGGAGTCGTCTATCGCTTCACCATGCTTGCGGCCACGCTCGATGGAAAGCCGGAGGGAACACTGGTCAATTTCGTTCGCGTGGAGATGAAGAATGAGGGCCACGACGCCACGCGGGCGATCTTTGCGACCGGAGTTCGGTATGACGCGCCGAATAACACCAATCAGCCGCATGGCGATAACCGCTTCACGCGGCCTGTGGAGGGCAAATTCCCCGGCGACTATCGGCAGATCGGCGAGAAGTTCGATCCGGACTGGACGTACTCGTTTACGGACGATGGATTTCTGCGCGACGGGAAGTTGCTGTATGCGTTTCCGGCGGGATCTACAGCGCGCGGATGGGTGATGCATGGGCGTTACAACTATCCGCAGGATGTGAGCAAGGAGAAGAAGCTGATCGTCGATCCCACTGTGCCGGTGGGGATCGTGACGTATTCGAAGCTGCTGCAGGCAGGCGAAGCCTCGATGCTTGAGTTCAAGATGCCGGTGATTCCGACGGCGGACGCGGCTACGCTGGCGGCAATGCGCGGCATGAGTTTCGATCAGGCCAGGGCGCAGGTGACGGAGTTCTGGAACAGGATCCTTGCGCAGGGCATGCAGGTGACGCTGCCGGAGACGAAGGCGACCGATACGTTTTACACGAGCCTGGTCTACGACCTGATTGCGCGCGACCATATCGGGCCGGACTATATACAGACAGTCAACAAGACGCACTACCACTCGTTCTATCTGCGGGACGGCGCGGATATCGCGCATAGCTACGACGTGACCGGGTATCCGGTTGTGGCGAAACAGATGTTGGATTTCTTCGCCAAGTCGCAGAAGCCGAACGGCAACTTCCTTTCACAGGATCAGCAGTACGACGGATGGGGAGAGGCGGTGTGGGGTTATTCGCAGCACTATCGCATCACGCATGACAAGGAGTTCGCCGAGTGGGCTCTGCCGCAGATAGAACGTGCGGTGACTTGGTTAAAGCAGGCGCGCGCTGCCGATCCGCTGCACATTATGCCGGCGAGCGACGTGCGCGATAACGAGTGGGTTCCGGGACATCTTACCGGGTATAACTTCCTCGCGCTGTCGGGGCTCAGGCTCGCGATTCAGATGGCCGAGGAGACCGGGCATCCCGATCTCGCAAAGACGTGGCAGGCCGAGTACGACGACTATCATGCAGCGTTCTTCAAGGTACTGGACGCGCAGGCCGCGGCGCACGACGGATACATTCCGCCGGCGCTGGATGGACAGAAGGGCGGATACGACTGGGGCAATATGCTGGCGGTTGTGCCGGAGCCGACGCTCGATCCATTCGATCCGCGCGTGACGGCAACATTGAAGGCGACGCAGGCCAAGTACGCCGAAGGCATCATGACCTACGCCGACGGCGAGTTTCTGCATCATTATCTGACGATCAAGAACACGATGACCGAGGCGATTCGCGGCGATGCTGCGGATCAGGAGCAGGCGGTGCAGGAGCTCTACGGGCTCCTCATTCACACCAGCTCGACGCACGCCGGTTTCGAGTTTGCGATCTTGCCCTGGGGCGATCGTAACTTTCAGGACAATCTGGCGCCGCATGGATGGTTCGCCGCCGAGTATCGCACGCTGCTGCGCACAATGCTGGTGCGTGAAGAGGGCGATGATCTGCATCTGCTGAGCGTGGTTTCGCCGGAGTGGATCGGGAGCGGGAAAACAATCGCGGTGAAGCAGGCGCCGACTAACTTCGGCGAGGTTGCGTTCACGCTTGAGCAGCCGTCGAACACAGAAGCCGTGTTGCATCTCGACACGCACTTCACACGGGCGCCGAAGCAGCTTGTGATTCATCTGCCGTGGTTCGTCGATGTGAAGAGCGCAATGGCGGATGGAAAGCGCGTGGATGCCGTACGCAATGAATTGGTGGTCTCGCCGACCGCAAAGGAGATACACCTAAGTTGGGCGGTAAAGGCCGATGCGCCGCATTTGAGTTATCAACGCTCTGTTGACGCTTATAAAGCTGAGTATGCGCGGCGTTATCACGAACTTATACACGGCGCAGGCAACCAATAACCGTGTATTTCGATTTTTCCGGTTGTTCCGGACGACTTAGAAGTTTTTACATGCGGGGCCGCATGGCGAATTAGTAATTTCCTGGCATTTTTCAGGCAAACCACTTTGGCCTGCGACATGCATCCTACTCGACATTATGGGAACCATTCGGCCTTTCAACAATCCGATTCACTCAGAGGAGACGCCGGCGGCCGGTTCTTCTCTGCTTTACGTTATGCCTATTTCACAACTGCCGCTCGATAGCGACGAGTTGCCGTATCCGATTGCGGGTCGAGGAGGCAAGCTGATTTATATGCCTGCGCGGTGGAGCGCGGCGCCCGCGCCGGTCAAGTCCGGACGCCAGTATCGCGGCAATGCCGTAGAATGCTGGCCAAAGGGCTATCCGACGCATGACGACCTCTGAGGCGCAACCGGCTTCGCTGTTTTTGGAGTTTTCTCGGAAGAAGTTGCTGGACCAATATTGGCCGCGCCTGCGCGGCGCAGTTGAGGCGCTCACCGACGAGCAAATCTGGTGGCGGCCCAATGAAGCCTGCAATAGCGTCGGCAATCTGCTTCTCCATTTGAACGGCAACGTCACGCAGTGGCTGGTTGCTTCGTTCAATCGTCTCGAAGATCATCGGGACCGTCCCACAGAGTTCAAAGAGCTGGAGCGGATTGGCGGCAAAGAACTGCTCGCTCGTCTGGAAGGGACGCTGGCGGAAGTTGAGAAGATTCTGAATCGGCTTACCGCTGAGGATCTGGCGGCTACTTACCACATTCAGGGTTATACCGTGACAGGCCTGACCGCGATTTATCAGGCCGTGGAGCACTTCGGCCTGCACTACGGGCAGATTCTCTATATCAATAAGACGTTGTTGGGCGCGGACCTTGGATTCTATCGCCAGCTGAATACGACGGGAAAGACGCCGGATGCGGCGAGCAAGAATTTCTGAGCGCCGAGCCTTCTGTTTATTTCGTTTTTAGCGCTTAGGCAATGTCAGACGTCGAGAGCTCGTCTTCAAAGTCCACCGCCTCATAAAACTTATGAAATTCTATTTGAGCTGCTGCACCTTTGTCCCATCGGGAATCTTGACCTGGAACTGGTCGTCGGGCAGTTGCGGATTCTCGACGACGCGCTCTATGGTCATCGCAATCTGAATGCCTTCGATCGGCCGCTTGATGATCACCTGTGACGGATACTTATTGCCGCCGAAGTCGGCGTAGCGCGAGTAAAAGACCTCAGTCTGGAGATTGCCGTTGTCGTCGTAGAGGTCCTGCTGATAGGGCAGCAGGTCATCGCGATGAAAGGTGATGACGCGGATCGGCGTGTCGCTGCGGCTGCCGTCGTTGTGGCGCGTGATGTTGAGGATGTACTCGGGGGTGATGAGCAGATGCTTCTTGGTTGCGTCCTCTACGGTCTCCGTGTCGGAGATGCGCGAGTAAAAGTCATCCGGTGAGACGCTGTGCACCAGCAGCGCGTCGAAGAAGAAGTCGGGACGCAGGTTGTACATCGGATTCGGCGATGTTCCCTTGGACGCGTTGGAGCCTTCAAAGCCGAGGTTCTTAGGCGGGACCACCAGGCGGAAGGTTTTTCCATCGCTGGCCATGTCGAAGATCTTGACGCCGAAGTACGTGCCGGCGACGCGCAGCATCTTCGGCTTCTGCATCACGATGTAGCCGCGGCAA
>DATHNJ010000189.1:0-7018 GCA_035486155.1 Occallatibacter sp.
AGAGAGGCCATAAGAACAAATCGATATGCCTATTTTGTCTCGACGCAGACTGCTAACCGCCAGCCTTTCTTTCGCCATGAACGCTGGGCTCAACTGATGATGGGAACCTTGAAGCGCTATGCTGGATCGCAATTTCAATTGCACGCATATGTGGTAATGCCGGATCATCTTCATCTGCTGATTACTCCCCATGAAGCGGTCGAAAAGGCCATTCAGCTGGTTAAAGGTGGATTCTCTTTTCGAGTGACAAAAGAGCTGGATTGGAAGGGCGAAGTTTGGCAAAAAGGATTCACTGACCACCGTGTTCGAGACGCGGAAGATTGGGAACATCATGTGGAATACATTCGACTGAACCCTCTCCGGGCGAGGATTGTCGAAGAGTCTGCTCTCTATCCATACATGGAGTTTCCGAATTCGATATTCCCTCAGGGGCTAAGGCCCACCGATCTTGGAACAGATGGTTGTACAGGCTAAAGCCCGTACCCTTCACTTTGCATTCATTCCAAACGAAACACGATTTTCAGGAACATAGAAAATGCCACGCAGAAATGACATTCAGAAGATTCTCGTGATCGGCTCCGGCCCGATCGTGATCGGCCAGTCCGCCGAGTTCGACTACTCCGGCACGCAGGCTTGCAAGGCCCTCAAGCAGGAGGGCTATGAGGTAGTGCTGGTGAACTCGAACCCGGCCACCATCATGACCGATCCCGAACTCGCCGACCGCACGTACATCGAGCCGCTCACGCGCGAGTATGTCGAAGAGATCATTCGCATAGAAGTCGAGATGCTCGGCGCCGGAGCAGGGAAGTTCGCGATCCTGCCGACCGTCGGCGGGCAAACCGCGCTCAATCTTGCCGTCGATCTTGCCGACGCCGGAATCCTCGACCGCTACAACGTGGAGCTGATCGGCGCCAAGCTTGAGGCCATCAAGAAGGCTGAAGATCGTCTGCTCTTTAAAGACGCGATGATCCGTATCGGCCTCGAAGTCTCAAAGTCGGCGCTGGTGAACAATCTCCGTGACGGTCTGGACTTCGCCGGCAAACTCGGCTTCCCGGTGCTCATCCGTCCCAGCTTCACCCTCGGCGGCTCAGGCGGCGGCATCGCCTACAACCGCGAGGAGCTGATGGAGATTCTCGCGCGTGGCCTCGATTTATCTCCGGTCCACGAGTGCCTCATCGAAGAGAGCGTGCTCGGCTGGAAAGAGTACGAGCTCGAGGTGATGCGCGATCTGGCCGACAACGTCATCATCATCTGCTCGATTGAAAATTTCGATCCCATGGGCGTGCACACCGGCGACTCCATTACCGTGGCGCCTGCGCAGACGCTCACCGATCGCGAGTATCAGAAGATGCGCGACGCGGCCATCGCCGTGATGCGCGAGATCGGCGTAGAGACCGGCGGATCCAACGTGCAGTTCGCCGTCAATCCTCTCGATGGCCGCATGACGGTGATCGAGATGAATCCGCGCGTCTCGCGCTCGTCGGCGCTCGCTTCCAAGGCCACGGGGTTCCCTATCGCCAAGATCGCAGCCAAGCTCGCCGTCGGCTACACGCTTGACGAGATCCCCAACGACATCACGCGTAAGACGCCGGCCTGCTTCGAGCCGACGATCGATTACGTCGTCACCAAGATTCCCAAGTGGCAATTCGAGAAGTTTCCCGGCGCCGACGACACGCTAGGTCCGCAGATGAAGTCCGTCGGCGAAGTGATGGCCATGGGCCGCACCTTCAAGGAGTCGCTGATGAAGGCCTGGCGCGCCCTCGAAACCGGCAAGAAAACCGGCGCCGAAATTCTCGATCCGCGCCGCCTGACGCAGATGCTTGTGACTCCGCGCCCCGAACGCCTCAGCTACCTCCGCTTCGCCTTCGAGCGCGGCATGAGCGTGCGCGAAGTCGCGCGCTACACCGGCATGGACCCGTGGTTCCTCTATCAGCTCCGCGAAATCACCATCGCCCAGGGCGAAATCTCCAAGATCACGCCGGCTGAAATCGATACCGAACAACTGCTCCGCCTCAAGCGCTTCGGCCTCAGCGACGAACGTATTGCGACTGAGTGGAAGCTCGAAGGACACGATGGCGTCAAGCAGGTGAGGGAACTGCGCGAGGGCAAAGGCATCCGTCCGGTCTTCAAGCTCGTCGATACGTGCGCCGCGGAGTTCGAATCGAACACGCCCTATCTCTACTCGACCTACGACGAAGAAGACGAAGCGCCGCCGACCGATAAAGCCAAGATCATCATCCTCGGCTCCGGCCCCAATCGCATCGGCCAGGGCATCGAGTTCGACTACTGCTGCTGCCACGCGGCTTTCGCGCTGAAAGAAGACGGCTACGAGACCATCATGGTCAATTGCAATCCCGAGACCGTCTCGACCGACTACGACACCAGCGATCGGCTCTACTTCGAGCCGCTCACCCTCGAAGACGTACTTGCCGTCTACAACCACGAAGCTAGCTCGGGCGCGAAGATCGGCATGATCGTGCAGTTCGGCGGCCAGACGCCGCTGAATCTCTCGCAACGCCTGCTTGCAGCCGGAGTGCCCATCATCGGCACATCGCCCGCGTCGATCGATCTGGCCGAAGACCGCAAACAATTCGGCAAACTTCTTGAAGAACTCCAGATTCCGCAGCCCGCCGGCGGCACGGCGACGAGCGTTGAACAAGCTCTGGAAGTCGGCGATCGCATCGGATATCCGGTTCTTGTGCGGCCCAGCTATGTACTTGGCGGCCGCGCCATGGTCATCGCCTACGATGCGGCTTCCGTTGCGCAGTACATGCGCGAGGCCGTCGAATATTCACAGGAACGTCCGGTCCTGATCGACCACTTCCTTGAAAGCGCCGTCGAAGTGGACGTCGACGCGCTCTGCGACTCCAAAGACGTCGTCATCGCCGGCATCATGCAGCACATCGAAGAGGCTGGCATTCACTCCGGCGACTCTTCGTGTGTTTTGCCCGCCGTCAGCATTCGCGAAGAGACGCTGAATACACTGCGCGCCTACACGCGCAAACTGGCTCTCGCCCTCAAGGTCGTGGGCCTCGTCAACCTGCAATTCGCCATTCAGCGCGATGCCGATGGCAACGACAACGTCTACGTGATCGAAGTCAACCCGCGCGCTTCGCGGACCGTACCCTACGTCTCGAAAGCCACGGGAATTCCGCTCGCCAAAATCGCGTCACGCCTCATGACCGGCCGCACGTTGCGCCAGCTTCTGCCCGATCAGGTTGAAGACGGCAAGGACCTGGAAACCGGCTCGCATTTTTATGTGAAATCGCCAGTCTTTCCGTGGTCCAAGTTCGCCGGCGTGGATACCGTGCTTGGTCCGGAGATGAAGTCGACCGGCGAAGTGATGGGAGTGGCGTCCACCTTCGGCGAGGCCTTCGCCAAGGCGCAGCTCTCCGCCGGACAGATACTGCCCACCAGCGGAACGATCTTCCTGAGCGTCAACGACCATGACAAGCAGGCCGCCGTTGATCTCGCTCGGCGGTACATGGACCTTGGGTTCCGGCTTGTCGCGACCGAAGGTACGGCCAACGTTCTGGAACGCGCCGGGATGACGGTCGAGCGCGTCTTTAAGGTAAAGGAAGGCCGGCCCAACGTCGTCGATTTGATCAAGGGCGATCGCATTCATCTCATCATCAATACGCCGCGTGGTCAGGAGACGCTGTTCGACGAGAAGGCGATTCGCCGCGCCGCCGTGCTGGCTCGCATTCCCACCATCACCACCATCGCCGCTGCGCAAGCTGCCGTGGAAGGAATCGAGGCCATGCAGCGCCGCCAGACGACGGTCTTTGCGCTGCAGCAACTGCATGCATCTCTGGCGAAGGCATAAGTTGAGGACTTACTGAGACGGATGCTCGGGACTTAGAATGAAAGCATGCTGATCGAAGGCGTCTTTGCCGCTGTCACCACGCCGTTCTACTCCGACGAGCGCGTTTACTTCCGCAAGATCGAAGCCAATATCGCCCGCTATTCGCGGAGTCTTCTTGCCGGGATGGTCGTTCTGGGATCGACCGGCGAAGCCATGGCGCTTGACGATGCCGAAACGCGCGAGGTCTTGCGCACTGTGGCCGAAGCTGCGGCGCCGGAAAAAGTGCTGATCGCCGGCGTGGGACGCGAGAGCCTGAAGTCGACGATCGCACTGGCTGAAGCCGCGGCCGAGTTGAAGTTCGACGCCGTGCTGGTGCGCACGCCCACCTACTACGCGCCGCAGATGACGTTTGAAGCGGCATTGAATTACTTCCGCAGCGTCGCCGATCGGTCTCCGCTGCCTGTGCTTCTCTACAACATTCCCAAGTTCGTTCCCTATCAGATGCCTGTCGAGCTGGTTGCCGAACTGGCCCAGCATCCCAATATCATCGGCATCAAAGACTCGACCGGCGACATCGCTCGTCTGAGAGCCCTGATCGAAGCCACGCGCACGGCGCGGCAAAGAACCGTTACGGTGACGGCGGTCTTTGAAGCGGTCACCTCTCGCATGCTGCAGCCTGTCGCCGCGGAGCTTGCTCAGGCTACATTCGTCGCGGCCGGCGACCTTGCCGGCGGCGTTGCGATCGCGGCGGCGCCGCCTAGAACGTCCCTCAAAACGCGAGAGAAAGAAGTCGGTTTCCAGGTGCTTACCGGGGGGGCGGCAACAGTTCTCGAGACGCTGGAGGCCGGCGGCTCAGGCACGATTCTCGGCTTTGCCGCGTGCGCGCCGCAGGCCTGCCATGAGATTTACTCCGCGTGGAAGGATCACGATCCGAAACTCGCGGCCGCGAAGCAGAAACGCATCGCCGGGCCGGCAAAACGCATTGTCGGCGAGCTCGGCATCAGCGGCGTGAAGCATGCCTGCGATTTCAACGGCTACTATGGCGGCCGCGCGCGCCTGCCGTTGCTTGCGCTCACGTCGGATCAGAAGCGCGAAGTGGAAACCCTTTTGGCCGACACGCGTAACTAATCGGCCGTCCCAATCGATCACCATCAAAAATCGTGATGACGGTCGATTAGCGTCACCGCGGCTTCGGTCATTTGTGCGCGCTGCGCCGTTTCGCCGTCCGGTGAATCGGCGGCTTCCGTCTTGGCGCGCACCTTGGCCACGGTGAGCCAATTATCTTTGTGCTTCTCGATGGGGATCCACGGCGGAAGCGGCATGTTCAAATAAGCGCCCAGCGCCTCTGCGTAGCCTTCGTAGAGCGACCTCAAATCCTGCAAACGCTCATACGAACGTCCATCGCGGCAAACGCTGACGCCGCTCTGGCACAGCATGTCGTACAGCTCTTCATATTTTTCTTGGGGAAGCCTGTCCGGCCTATGATTCAACGGCGTAAGCGAAAAGACCTGCGCCAGATCGACCACGGCATGCCGCGCCATGGCAAACGTCAACTGCGCCTGGCGCGCTTCATGTCCCTTGACGCCTGCAATCAGCATCGCTGATGTATCCAGAATTGAGGTCAGCGCGCTGATCCAGCTCTGATTGGTATGTTGGGAGCGGAAATAGCATAACAGCGGATAAGATATGTGGCTTTCGAGCAACTCCGCCGACCATCGTTCCCATTCCACCAGCAATAAAGAGAGTGCTTGTTCGGCGCCATCATACGCGTGCCGCCGCAACAGTTCGGCCGCAGTAGGCGGCGAGCCGGCTCTCGCGTCGAGGAGTGCGATGCTGACCTCTCGCCGCGAAAATGCTGCATAGAGAACTGGAAAATAGCCCATCACGACCGCAAGGAAGCCAAAGCCCGTGCCGGCTTCAATAATGGTCAGCACGCGGGCAGAAACGCTATTTGGGGTCACATCGCCCAAACCAAGCGTGAAGATGGTCGTTCCGCTGACATAGATGTCGGTGTGGAAGGAGCGTTTTTCCAGCGGATCATGAAACGGGCTTCCCATCGCGTAGTAAATGAGCGCAAATCCGAATAGCATGCCGATGGCCCACACGATGAGAAGAAGAATCAGCGAAAGCGGTCCGTAGTAGCTGAAGACCGCTTCGCGCTTGCGTGGATCGCGAAGACGCTGGGTGACAAACGCCCAGGGATTCCAGGTAAGCACGTAAAAGATGCGGGTGATGCGAAATCGCCCGGTTGCGCGCCGTGGAAGAATGATGGTCTTGAAGGCGTCGAGCAGCATGGCGAGCAGGCACGCGACGCCGGCGAGCAGGATCACAATGCGCATGCGGCTCTCCTCGGTAAAGGATGGCTGATCTCGGCCATCCGTTCCTTGTATCCTAGTCGAAGAGGTGATGCTCAGGCGCGATCCATGAATGATCTGGGCAAAGCATTGATCGGGGTTGGGGCTTTTCTGGTCCTCGCCGGCGGCGCATTGTTGCTGGCCTCGCGCGCTGGATTGCCGCTCGGCCGATTGCCCGGCGACATTGCGTATCGGGGGAAGAACTTTTCGTTTTTCGCTCCGCTCGGCACATCGCTCCTTATAAGCGCCTTGCTCTCGGCGATTTTCTATTTATTCTCGAAATTTCATCGCTAATGCGGAATCACAGCGCAACGTCGCCCTGGAAAAGACATCTATCTAAGGTGAAGCGGCGGCTCGAAGACTGTGCAAATTCCGATTCGATCTTTAAGCCTCGTTCACGCCATTGCGATATTCTTAACGCTCATTGCGTCCATCGCGTTGCGATGGCTCGGAAACAAATCTAAAGGCAAGGTAGACGCGCCTCGGACAAAATGATCTGCCGGGAGCGCGTGAGAGGAGCACACACATGGCGACCGCAGTAGTGAAGACGACCAAAAGCAAGGCTATTCGCCCGTTGACCAAGCGCGAGGCATGGAAGGCGCTTCAAACCCACTACAAGCAGATCAAAACCGAGCATCTGCGCGACCTGTTCGCAAAGGATCCCAAGCGCGGCGAGCGGATGACCGTGGAAGGCGCCGGCCTGTTCCTCGACTACTCGAAGAATCGCATTACGGACGAAACCCTCAAGCTCCTTCTGCAACTCGCCGAAGAGTCCGGCTTGAAGGAACGCATCCAGGCGATGTTTATCGGCGAAAAGATCAACATCACCGAAAAGCGCGCGGTCCTCCACATCGCACTG
>DATHNJ010000190.1:0-33759 GCA_035486155.1 Occallatibacter sp.
TACGCGGATAGGGATTGCCGCCGAGATAGCGGATGAACGCCGGTGCGCCCAGGTGCATTCTTTCAAGAGCCTTCGGCCCGTAGATCTCTTGCAGCAAATCGAACTGGGCAAGAAGCGATTCAAAATCGGAGCCGGTCAGGCGATAGACAATGCGGCGCACGCGCCCGGCGAGCTGCAGCCGCTTCGGATGCTTTGGCGAGGGCAGCAGCAATCGTTCGAGCCGGCCGCGCAGATTCGGCGTGCGGCCGATGTAAGGCTCGGCGTTTGCCGCTTCGCCATACAACGCAAACACCGCCGGCCGCTGTGGCGCGTGGCCCAGTGCAGCCTTCGGCTCTGCGGGGTCGAAAGGAATCTGCTGCATTATTCCCTCAACAATACGAAGCAAGCCGACAGAACCGCCCGGCCATGGGGTTCACTGACTCCGCTAACACCGCTCACTTCGCCAGCTCCGATGCCATCACGCCCCCGCAATCGTCATGCCGTCGATGCGCAGCGTCGGGGAGGCCACCGATCCACGAAACACCAGATCATTCCCGATCGCCGTCACGTTGCGCAGCATCTCGCGCAGATCGCCTGCGATGGTGATCTCTTCGACAGCGTGCGTCAGTTCGCCGTTCTCGATCCACAGTCCCGTCGCGCCCCGCGAGTAGTCGCCGGTCACGATGTTCGTGCCGAAGCCCATCAAACTTGTCACATAGAGGCCGGCCTTGATGTCGCCGATGATCTCGTCCGGCGTCTGCTTTCCAGGCTCAAGATACAGATTGCCGCAGCCGATGCCCGGCGTTCCAGCCAGTCCACGCGAGGCGTTGTGCGTCGACTTCATGCCCAGCTTGCGTGCCGAATAGCTATTGAGCAGATAGCTCTTGAGCACGCCGTTCTCGACCACAACCGTCCGTCGCGAAGGCAAGCCCTCGCCGTCAAAGGGCGACGTGCCGAACCCGCCGACGCCAGTGGGTAGCATCATCCTGTGGTCATCGACGATGTTCAGACTCGACACCCCAATCGTCTCGCCTAGCTTGCCTGCCAGGAACGAAGCATGCCGCCAGATGGCGTCGCCCGACGCAGCTTCGAACACCGACCCGATGAGCGATCGCGCCACCTCCGCCGCAAAGACAATCGGAACCTGTTGCGTGGACACGCGCCGCGCGCCCAACTTCCGCACGGTGCGGCGCGCCGCTTCTTTGCCGACCGACTCCGGAGATTCCAGAAGCGCGAGGCTCCTTGCGCTCGACCACCAGCCGTCGCGCTGCCTGGCGCCATTGGCGTCTACAGCAATCGGCGCAGCGGAGACGCCGGCGTAGCTGGTCTTATAGGCGCCGACAAAGCCGCGTGAGTTAGCCAACACCTTGCGTCCCGTAGCCGCGCTGAACTCGCCGCCGTCGGAATTCGTGATGCGCGGATCGGCCGCCATCGCCGCTGCCTCGCACCGGCGCGCCCACTCGATGCGCTCCGGCCCAGGCAGGGAGTAGACATCGTCGAAGTAGAGCTTCTGGTCTTCCTGGATCGCGCCGAACTCTTCGCGCTCCGGCAGTCCGTTGAGCGGGTCTTCTTCGGTGACCTTGACCAGCGCCATCGCGCCTTCGACCAGTTGGCGAATCCCGTCGGCTGTCAGATCGCTGGTGCTGGCAGAGGCCGAACGGTTGCCCATGAATACGCGCAGACCCAGCGCCCGCGAGCCAGACTCCTTCAGCGTCTCCACCTGGCCCATGCGCACGCTCACGCTGAACTCGTCGCCTTCGCGCGCCACCGCCTCGGCATCGCTCGCGCCAGCCTTCACTGCTTGCGCAATCACATCGGCGGCAAGGGATTCCAGATCAACAGCGATTAGTTCGGCGGGCGTAGCAACGTCAGACATGAGTCAAAGCTACCAAAGTTGGGTGTTGGTGGTCAGTGACCTTAGCCGATCCACCGGGGGCGCCCAAAATAGACTGGTGGAAGCGACGACTTGCCACTCCATGCCTGAATCTTCCCGATCCGTCCTTCTCGGTCCGCTGCTCAAAAGCGTCTCGCGCTCGTTTTACCTCACGCTGCGCGTGCTGCCGGCAGGAATGCACGATCCGGTAGGTCTTGCCTATCTCCTAGCGCGCGCGGCGGACACAATCGCGGACACATCCTTGATTGCGCCGGAGAGGCGGCTGGAACTGGTTCTATCCTTGCGCGCGCAGGTCAATCGACAGTCCGATGAGGGGCAGGCCGATCCGGAAGCCCTGGCGCTGATCGCGACTGAGGTAGCGAGCCGGCAGAAGGACTCCGATGAGAAGACGCTGCTCGAGTCGCTGGGATCGGCTCTTGCGCTCTTGTCGGAGCTGAATGCGCCGGATCGGGACGCCGTGCGCGAAATTGTCACCACCATTACGACCGGCATGGAGTTCGACCTGCGCACGTTTCCCGATGAGGCCTCGGGCCGCATCGCCGCGCTACAACAATTTTCGGAGCTTGATCGCTACACGTATCTGGTGGCTGGATGCGTCGGCGAGTTCTGGACGAAGATGACAATCGCCCACGCGCCAAGAAGTTTCAAGGGGCTGCCCGAGGCAGTCGTCGTGGAGCGCGGCATTCGCTTCGGCAAAGCGCTGCAGATGACCAACGTGCTGCGGGATTGCGCCAAGGACTTGCGCATCGGCCGTTGCTATCTGCCGGCGTCAATGCTGGCGCAGGTGGGGCTGGCGCAGGAAGATCTTTTGTCCCCGGAGAATTCGCTCCGCACACGGCCGGTTCTCTTCGAGCTTGTCAGGAAAACTCTGGATCACTACCGCGAGGCGATCGAATACACGCTCGCCCTGTCTGCATCTTCGATTCGACTGCGCCTGGCCTGCCTGTGGCCGGTACTGATCGGTCTGGAGACTCTCGCGCTGCTGGTGGGCAACGATCAGTGGCTCGATCCCGCGCAAGCATCCAAGATTCGCCGCAATGACGTCTACCGGATCATGGCTCGATCAACGCTGCTCGTCGCGTCAAACGGAATGCTGCGCAGATGGATGGAAGGATTAATAGCGAGAGTCGAAGAGCGGATGAATCCTGTGCCCGCAAGCTAGCCCCTGATCTCTCAACCCTGACCTCTGTTCCCTGTTCCCTCTTCTCTGCCTTTCGATCCCTGTTCCCTGCTTTTCCGTAGCTCCTCCATCACAGACTGGATCAACGCCTTGGCGCCTTCCATGCCGCTGAGAACGGCCTGCAGATCGAGCGCCGGCTTGCTGGGATTGCGACTGGACGCGCAGTAGACGCCGTGCTGGCCAACGAGAATCAGCGAGTCGGTCAGCAGGTCAAGCGCAACCGCCAGGCGGCCCCGCTCTACGCCCATCATGAATTCGTGTTTCTCGAGATCGGCCTTGCGCTCGTCAAATACACTCATGGTTCCAGCGTACCTGACCGAGCGGCTATGCCGATGCGAGTTAGTAATCGAGCATGTGCATGTAGTTCGAGTCTTCGCGCAACTCGCTCATCGGATCGCTCGCAAACTCTTCCTGCTCGATGAAGTAGTGCTTGAGTCCCGTGGCTGCGCGCAAAATCGGCGCGTAGTCAGGGATGCCCTGGCCCAGAACGACCGAGTGGAACTTTCCGTCGGTTTGGCGCGCCATGTCTTTTACGTGCATCAACGGAAAACGTTCGGGCGTTTTGCTGAGATAGTCCAGCGGATTGTGGCCTGCCGCCGTGACCCATCCGCAATCCATCTCGAAAACGACGAACTTGGGATCGGTGAGTCGCAGCAACTCGTCATAGACGGTGACGCCACTGAACACGGCGAACTCGGGGATATGGTTGTGCACGCCGAAGGTCATGCCGGCGGCTTTCACCTTTTCGCCGATGCGGTTGAATTCGCTGGCGACGTAGCGCCAGTCGTCGAGCGTGAGATCGCCTTTGGCCTTCGGATCGCGATGCACCCCGCCTGAGGAAGAGCAGATGATGTAGTCGAGCCCCAGCGTGTGCGCGTAGGCGATGGACTCGTCGAGTTTGTCGCGCAGCACGCTCAACGTGAGGTGCGAGCTGACACAGCGCAGGCCGGCGTGATCCATGGCGTCGCGAAATTCGCCGGCGGTCTTATCGTAGTAGCCCGCGGCTTCCACCTCGCGATAGCCAGCGAGATAAAGCTGGCGAAGCGTGCCTTCGAAATCGTGCGGCAAAAGATTGCGCACCGAGTAGAGCTGCAGACCAATCGGCAACTTGGCGGGGTCTGCCGCCAACAGGCGAGAGCCAGCAAGAACCGCCGCGGCTGCTCCGGTGTTTTTCAAAAAAGTTCTGCGAGATGCATTGGTCATCTTCTGGTCTCCGCTCAGCTCTTGATGGTTTGCGATGGCGCATCCCAGGTGGCGATGGCGCGATGGAAGTAGGAGTGATTGGCCATGTGGCAAGCAATGGCTGCATTGTTGCCGAAAATTTCATCCTCGACCACATGCTCGCGCGTTTCGATGGCGCGGAAGAAGGCGGCGATGTGGTCGGCGGTGTCGTTGTAATCGCGCAGGGCGGAGTAGGTTTCGACTTCAGCCAACTTCGCCGGCGACGTAGGATGCGCGGCATGCCACTCATTCAGGTATTGCTTCTTGTCTTCGGCAGTCCAGCCATTCAGCGAGTACCCCTCGGGCTGCGGGCTGACGTCTTGCGGCGTAACGGTGAGAGCGTTGCCGCTGATCACCAGAGTGGCTTCGCGCCCATAGAAGATGATGTCTTCGCCCGGCGCGCTGTTCTGGTTGCAATGCAGGTTCACCGTAATGCCGGGATAGTCGTAGAGCGTGGCGAGAAGGTCAGGGTAGTCGCGGCCGTCGTTGAAGTGCGTCAGGCTGCCGCTGGAGTACGCGCGCGTGGGCGCAGCGTTAACGCCGCTGACGCACTGGATGCCGGACAGCAGATGCACAAATAAGTCGCCGGCCAGTCCCTCGCCGTAGTCCTTGAAGCAGCGCCAGCGGAAGAAGCGCGCGGCGTCGAACGGAATCGATGGAGCATCGCGCAGCCACGTGTTCCAGTCGATCGTCTGCGGACTCGCATCCGGCGGGATGGGATACACCCACGCGCCGGAGGGCGAATTGCGATCGGTGTGGCCTTCAATGACGTGAACTTCGCCGAGACGGCCCGAGGCATAGATCTCCGCCGCCTTTTTGTAAACAATGTTGCTGACGCGCTGGCTGCCGGCTTGAAAGATGCGCTTGCCTTCTTGTACGGCCTTGACCATGGCAAAGCCGTCGGCCACGTTGTGCGACATCGGCTTTTCGCAGTAGACGTCTTTGCCTGCCGCAAGGCAATCGAGAACGACGCGGCGATGCTGGAAGTCGGCGACGGCGACGATGACAGCATCGACGTCTTTGCGATCGAGCAGAGAGCGGTAGTCGCGCGTGGTGGGCACATCGACGCCGTAGGCTTCAACGCCGGCCTTCTGATGCATGTCGTAAAGGTCGGCGATGGCGACGAGCTCGCCGTCGGGGACCATGCGCGCGGCGCGCAACAGATCGCAGCCGCGAATGCCTGTGCCGATGGAGATGAAGCGAATCTTGCGGCCTGCGCTCGCCGGCGTCTGAGCCGCAAGAATCGCGGGCTCGAGAGCAGCAGACTTGAAAGCAGCGCCTGTTGCCAGTGTGCCTGCGCCGAGACGAACAAATGCGCGGCGCGTGATCGAAGTTGCATTCATCCGTTGTGGCTCTCCATTTGCCCCGCCATTCTCGCTCGGCACAGCTCCATGTGTCTACCAACACATTTAGTCAGTGCGGCCCAACTTATTACGATGCATTCTTTGAGCGACACGAAGATATAACCCACGCCGCATCGTGTGGCGCCAAAAGGCAGCGGCATTCCCTGAGCTGCAGGCATCCTGCCCACGCGGGCGAGCTTGGTTCGAGCGTGGGAGAATGGATGAGAAGACGCCATGACAAACGAAGCTGTTCCTGAAACCCGGCCCAACGAAGTTGCTCCCGAACAAACCAGCGAACCGACTGAGAACTTCGCCGATATTTTGTCCAACTTTGAGCGCGGGCAAGCGCGCAAGCCGGAGTCCGGCGCTAAGCAGCTCGAGGGTGCAGTCGTTTCGCTTTCGGCCGACCAGGTATTTCTCGACATCGGCTACAAAACCGAGGGCGTGCTGCCACGCTCGGCCTTCGAGAACAACGCGGCTGACGTGAAGGCCGGCGATAGGTTCCCGGTTTCCGTGAAAGGTCGCAACGAAGAGGGCTATTACGAGCTTTCGCGCTTTAAAGTCGCGCAGCCGCGCGACTGGACGGCTCTCGAAAATGCATTCGAGCAGAAGTTGGCGGTCGTAGGCACAGTGACCGGCGTGGTGAAGGGCGGCGCCACGGTGGATATCGGCGTGCGCGCATTTATGCCGGCGAGCCGCAGCGGAACCCGCGACGCTGTTGAGCTGGAAAAACTGGTCGGCACAGAGGTCACCTGCCGCATCACCAAGCTCGACGTGACCGACGAAGATGTGGTCGTGGATCGGCGCGTTGTTCTTGAAGAACAGGCGCGGGCCACTGCCGACGGAAAGTTCGCCGCAATGAGCGAAGGCGCTGTTGTGGACGGGACGGTGCGCAGCCTGATGAGCTACGGCGCATTCGTTGATCTGGGCGGCGTGGATGGGTTGCTGCACGTGAGCGACATCGCATGGAGCCGAGTGAACAAGCCCGAGGACGTGCTGAGCCAAGGGCAGGAGATCAGGGTTCGCATTCTCAAGATCGATCCGGAGACGAAGAAGATTTCGCTGGGACTGAAGCAGCTTGAGGCTGAGCCGTGGACGAAGGTCCCGGAGAAATATGCGGTCGGCCAGCGAGTGGCCGGCGCGGTCACGCGCATGACGGACTTTGGCGCGTTCATCGAGATTGAGCCGGGCGTTGAAGGATTGATCCACGTGTCGGAGATGGCGTGGAACAAGAAGGTGCGTCATCCAAGCGATCTGTTGAAGCAGGGCGAGCGCGTGGATGCGGTGATTCTGGCGATCAAGCCAGAGGAAAAGCGCATCTCACTGGGACTCAAACAGACCTTAGCAGACCCGTGGGTCGAGGCGCGCCAGAAGTATCCTGTCGGCGCGCAGGTGGAAGGGCCCATCACGAAGCTGATGAAGTTCGGCGCGTTTGTGCAGATCGCCGACGGCGTGGAAGGGCTGGTGCACATCAGCGAGATCGTTGTGGATCGGCGGCTGAATCATCCGTCCGACGTATTGCACGCGGGGCAGGTGGTGAAGGCGCAGGTGCTGGCGTTCGATACGGAGAAGCGGCAGATCAAGCTGAGCATGAAGCAACTGATCCCGACGAGTATCGACGAGTATCTCGCGGAACGCAAGGCGGGCGACACTGTTTCAGGCCGCATCGTCGAGGTTTTTGCAGATCATGCGCTGGTGGAGTTGGGCGAGGGCATTCGCGGTACTTGCCGTACGGGGGACGCGCCTTCGTCGCCAAAAGCTACAACTGAACCGGGCTCTGCGGCCAAGGCTGCTGACCTATCGTCACTGTCGTCGATGCTTCAGGCGCGATGGAAGGGAAATGCGCCTGCTCCGGCAGCCAAGCCGGAGTCGCTGCGCGCCGGGCAGGTGCGCAGTTTCCGGATTACAAAGATCGACGCGGGCTCAAAGCAGATCGAGCTGGAACTGGCTTAGATATAAGAATCGTCGATGTAGCACCACTTCCAGTCTTCGCCGCGCTCGGCAGACTGAATGATCGGATGCTGCGTTGTGTGGAAGTGTGCCCGCGCGTGACGGCCCTCCGATGAATCGCAGCAGCCGACGTGGCCGCATTCAAGGCACATGCGCAGATGCACCCAGGTTGTGCCGTCTTTGAGGCACTCTTCGCAGCCCTTGGTGTGGGGTTTTACTTTCTTAACGTGGTCGGCCACGTGAGAACAGGTCGTCGCCATTGTTTCGCCTCCATTTCGTAGATTAGATGCTCACGCCACGCTGTATTGTTTCGCGAGAACGCGAAATGCGACGATCTGTGCCGTGATCCATGTCTCGTCGTGCCCGAGTTCCCTGGCTAACAAGCGGGCCACAGGCTCGGCCATTGCGCTGGCTGCCGCCGCGTTAAGGAATAGCGCGCGGATACGGCGCGCCAGTATGTCCTCGACGCTGCGAGCCATCTCATTGCGAGCGGCCCAGACAACCTCTGCTGCGATATACGGCAACGCCGGATGTAACTGCGCGGCAAGATTCGGATCTTTTGCGAGCGCGCGAATGTTTTCCGCGTCGGCGCCGTAGACTGCCAGCCGATCATCGCCCGCAGGGGTTTCGAGATAGCCGTGAATGTGCAGACTGCGCGTGGGGCAAGGCTCGTCGCGCAAGCGGCCCAGCGTGATGGCGTGATCGACGGTATCTTCGGCCATGTGGCGATAGGTCGTCCACTTGCCGCCGGTGATCGTGAGCAGACCCGACGGATCCACGTGAATGACGTGATCGCGCGAGAGCGCCGAGGTTTTGCCGTCGCCTTTGACCAGCGGGCGCAGACCGACGTAGACAGCGAGCACGTCGGCGCGCGTGGGTGGACGGCTGAGATAGCGGCCGGCCGTTTCGAGGATGAACTCGATCTCTTCTTCAAGGGGGCGCGGTTCCAGGCTGGGCGCATCGACAGGCGTATCGGTGGTGCCGGCGACTGCGTGGCCGTGCCACGGAATCACGAAGAGCACACGGCCGTCGGCGGTGCGAGGCACCATGAGAGCCGTATCGCCGCGCAGAAATGAGCGATCGAAGACGAGATGAATGCCCTGGCTGGTGACAACCAGCGGATCGACTGACTTGTCGGCCATGCGGCGGATCGAATCGGTAAAGACGCCGGTGGCGTTGACGACGACGCGCGCAGGAAGCTGAAACTCTTCGCCGGTCTCTTCATCGCGTGCAACGACGCCGTTGAGATAGCCTTCGTTGTCGCGCAGAAGGCTTGTCGCCGAGCAATAGTTGAGCAGAGTTGCGCCGTGATCTGCAGCGGTCATGGCGAGATGGATCAGCAGGCGCGCGTCGTCGAACTGGCCGTCGTAGTAGATGACGCCGCCGCGCAGCTCCTCGGGTTCGAGTCCAGGCAGCAATGCGAGGGTTTCTTCTTTCGAGAGTAGCTTCGACGCGCCGAACCCGTATTTGCCGGCGAGCAGATCGTAGAGCTTGAGGCCGATGCCGTAGAACGGCGCCTCCCACCACGAGTAGTTGGGCACGACGAAAGCGAGATCGTGGACGAGGTGCGGCGCGTTCTGACGCAGCAGGCCGCGCTCTTTGAGGGCCGACATGACGAGCGAGATGTTGCCCTGCTCGAGATAGCGAACGCCGCCGTGGACGAGCTTAGTGCTGCGGCTGCTGGTTCCCTTGCCAAAGTCGTGCGCCTCGAGCAGCACAACGTCGAGGCCGCGCGCCGCAGCATCGACCGCGACGCCCATGCCGGTTGCGCCGCCGCCGATGATCGCGATGTCCCAGGGCTTTTGCTCGGCGGCGCGCTCACGCATCTTGCGCGCCATCTCTTCTCTACGCATTGGTTCTCCGTTTCTATTCGGTCCAGCTTTTGGATCGGTCGACGGCGCGGCGCCATTGGGCTCTCCGCGCGGCGCGTTCGCCGGCATCAATCCTGGGTTCGAAGCGAACGTCGTCATGGCGCTTCGAGCGCAGCTCGTCGGGACTGGGCCAGAAGCTAGTGGCGAGTCCGGCAAGATAGGCCGCGCCAAGCGCGGTGGTTTCAGTAACGCGCGGACGGACGACGGGAACGCCGAGCACGTCGGCCTGGAATTGCATCAGCAGGTTGTTGACGGCCGCGCCGCCGTCGACGCGCAAGGCGCCAAGTGGAGCGCTGGTTTCGCTGTGCACGGCTTCAAGCACGTCGGCTACCTGAAAGGCGATGCTTTCGAGCGCAGCGCGCGCAATGTGGCCCGGCTTGGTGTCGCGCCGCAGGCCGATCAGCATGCCGGCTGCATGCGGGTCCCAGTGCGGCGCTCCGAGGCCGACGAAAGCGGGAACAAAGAGCAACCCGTTGGTGTCGGAAACGCCTGCGGCGAGGGCTTCGACATCGGCAGATGAATTGATGAGCCTGAGATTATCGCGCAGCCACTGCACCACCGCGCCGGCGATGAAGATACTGCCTTCGAGCGCGTATTCGAGGCGACGTTGCGCACTGGCGGCGACGGTGGTGATGAGGCGATGCTTCGAGCGCATGAACTGCGCACCGATATTCTGGAGCAGAAAACAGCCAGTGCCATAGGTGTTCTTGGCTTCGCCTGCGCTCCAGCAAAGCTGGCCGAAGAGCGCAGCCTGCTGATCGCCCGCGACGCCTGCGATGGAGATGCCGCCGAGGCCGAGTGTAGTGGTGACTTCGCCGATCGGCTGGCTGGACCACACGACCTCCGGCAACAGGCTTGCAGGGATATCGAAAATGCGCAGCAGTTCGGGATCCCACTCACCTCTGACGACGTTGTAGAGTAGCGTGCGCGAGGCGTTGGTCACATCGGTGACGTGGCGCTTGCCGCTGGTGAGATGCCAGATGAGCCAGCTATCGACGGTGCCAAAGGCGAGTTCGCCTTTCTCTGCGCGCGCGCGTGCGCCGGATACGTTGTCGAGAATCCACTTGATTTTCGTCGCGGAAAAATAAGGGTCGATGACGAGGCCGGTGTGGTCGGAGATCGTCTCCCCCAGTCCCTGCCGGTCAAGGGCGTTGCACTGCGCAGCGGTGCGGCGGTCTTGCCAGACGATAGCGGGATGAATCGGCTTGCCGGTGACGCGGTCCCAGACGATGACGGTTTCGCGCTGGTTGGTGATGCCGATGGCTGCGACGTCACGCGGGCGCGCGCCGGCTTTGCCGAGGACTTCGACGGCGCAGCCCATCTGGCTGGTGAGGATCTCCATGGGATCGTGCTCGACCCAGCCGGGCTGCGGGTAGAACTGTTCGAACTCGTGCTGCGCGACGGCGGCGATGCCGCCTGCGTCATTGAAAAGGATCGCACGGGAGCTGGTAGTGCCTTGATCGAGCGCGAGAATGTAAGCCATTGGGCGCCTTTCTTCGGTCCCCAGTCAAACACGCGGAGCTGGGACGGAGCAAGGCGTGGCATGTGAAATGAGATCTGAACTATGGGGCGACATAGAGGTCGACATATTCGTGAACGGGGATGCGATCGAGGCGTTCGAGATCGAGGGAGGCGTCGAGGATGCGCTGCTGTTGCGCGTGGTCGAACCTACGGCGCAGATTCGTTTTGAATTTCTCGATGAGTAACGGCATGCCTTCTGCGCGGCGACGGCGATGGCCGATGGGATACTCGACGGTTTCTTCAAGCACATCGCCGCTGTCAAGAACGACACGAAGTGTATTGGCGATGGAGCGCTTGTCGGGATCGTGGTAGTCGGCGGTGAATCGCGGCTCTTCGATGCACTCGATCCTGGCGCGCAGAGCGTCGATGCGCGGGCCAAATATTGGATCGGCTGCGACGGAGTCTTCATAGTCGGCGGCGGTGAGACGGCCGAAGAGCAGCGGAATGGCGACCATATACTGCACGCAATGATCGCGATCGGCGGGGTTGGCGAGCGCGCCTTTCTTGTCGATGATGCGCAGGCAGGCCTCGTGCGTGCGTATCGCAATGCTCTTTATCGCGTCGGACGAAAGCCCGCGCCGGTCAAGCTCGGCGCGAATCTTCATTGCAGCTTCGACGGCTGTCTGCGCGTGAAACTCGGCGGGGTAGCTGATCTTGAAGAGGACGCTTTCCATCACATAGGAACCGTATGCGCGCTGGAATTTGAACTCCTTTCCACGAAAGGAAACGTCGTAGAAGCCCCACGTTTTTGCGGTGAGTACGGACGAGTAACCCATCTCGCCGGCGCGGGCCATCAGCGCCAGACGCACGGCGCGGCTTGTGGCGTCGCCCGCGGCCCAGCTTTTGCGTGAGCCGGTGTTCGGCGCGTGGCGATACGTGCGCAGGCTCTGACCGTCGACCCATGCCAGCGAGAGGGCATTGATGGTCTGCTCGCGTGTGAGACCGAGCAGTTGACAGACGACAGCCGTAGACGCGACTTTGACGAGCACTACGTGATCGAGGCCGACCTTGTTGAAAGAGTTTTCGAGCGCGATGCAGCCTTGAATCTCGTGGGCTTTGATCATGGCTGTCAAAACCTGCCGCATCAGCAGAGGGGCCTTGCCCTGCGCAGCAACTTGACGAGAGAGCCAGTCGGCGACGGCGAGAATGCCGCCGAGGTTATCGGATGGATGGCCCCATTCGGCGGCAAGCCAGGTGTCGTTGAAGTCGAGCCATCGGATCATCGCGCCAATATTGAAAGCCGCTTGTACAGGATCGAGCTGATAGCTTGTGCCGGGCACGCGCGCGCCGTTGGGAACGACTGTGCCGGGAACGATGGGGCCGAGAAGCTTGGTGCAGGCGGGATACTCGAGCGCCTCGAGGCCGCAGCCGATCGTGTCAATGAGGCAGTGGCGCGCGGTTGCGTAGGCGAGATCGCTCTTGATCTCATAGTTCAGCGCGTAGTCGGCGATGTCGGTGAGGACTTGGTCCGGGGCGGGGCGTTCGTTGCTGATGTGCGACGACAAAACGATCTCCAGATGGGGTAATGATTAGGCGCGCTGTGCGATGGGTGCAAAAGCGCGCGGCGCGGGGCCGGTGTAATTGGCGGATGGGCGGATGATTTTGCCGTCTTCGCGCTGCTCGATCACGTGCGCGCTCCATCCGGCGGTGCGCGCCATGACGAAGAGAGGCGTAAAGAGGTCGGTGGGGACACCCATGACGCGATAAGCGACGGCGCTGTACCAGTCGAGGTTGGGGAACATGCGCTTGGTCTCGTGCATTACCTGCTCGATGCGTTCGGCGATAGCGAACAGGCGCTTGCCTTCAGCATCGACGGCGAGCTTGCGCGCGATCTCTCGGACGATCTCGTTGCGCGGATCGCTGATGGTGTAGACCGGATGGCCAAAGCCGATGATGACTTCGCGCTGCTCGATGCGACGGCGGATGTCGGCTTCAGCTTCGTCCGGATTCTTGTAGCGGAGCTGAATCTCCAGCGCGACCTCATTGGCGCCGCCATGCTTGGGGCCCTTGAGCGCGCCGATGGCGCCTGCAATGCAGGAGTAGATATCGGAGCCAGTTCCGGCGATGACGCGCGCAGTGAACGTGGACGCGTTGAATTCGTGCTCTGCATAGAGGATCAGCGAGGCCTGCATGGCCGCTGTCCATTCCGCGCTCGGCGCCTTTCCGTGCAGCAGATGCAGGAAATGCGCGGCGATGGAGTCTTCGGCTGCTTCGACTTCGATGCGTTTGCCGTGGCGCGCGAATTGCAGCCAGTAGCAGAGCATGGAAGGCAAGCAGGCGAGCAGACGATCGGCGATCTTGCGGGCGCCTTCGTTGTCGTGGGCTGCGGCTTCCGGCGCCAGGCAGCCGAGCACGCTGACGCCAGTGCGCAGCACGTCCATGGGATGCGCCGTCGCCGGCAGCAACTCAAGCGCTTGTTTGACTGCGCTGGGCAGGCTGCGCAGCGGATGAAGTTTTTCTTTATAAGCGGTGAGTTCGTGCGTAGTCGGCAGCTTGCCGTGGACGAGCAGATACGCGACTTCTTCGAACTCGCAATGAGACGCCAGATCGTGAATGTCGTAGCCGCGATAGTGCAGATCGTTGCCGCTGTGCCCCACGGTGCAAAGTGCTGTATTTCCAGCAGGAGTGCCGGAGAGCGCGACGGATTTTTTGGGCTTGAACGCCGTGGGGTTAACTTCTTGCGTGCTCATAGGAAAACTCCGAGATCAAATCAATCGTTGAGCCTTGAGAGCTCACTGCGCGCTTTTGTCTTTGGTGAAGAGCGCGTCCAGTTTTTCTTCGTATGCGTGATAGTCGAGGTGCTTGTACAGCTCTTCCCGGGTCTGCATCAACGGGATCACGTGCTTCTGCGTGCCTTCGCTGCGAATCGCTTCATACACTTTGAGAGCCGCGGCGTTCATGGCGCGATAGGCGGCGCAGCAGTAGAGAATCATGTCGACGCCGGCGCCGGCGAGTTCGTCGCGCGTCCATAACGGCGTCTTGCCGAATTCAGTAATGTTGGCAAGGATCGGAACGCCGACGGCCTTGCCGAACTTGGCGTACATCGGCAGTTCCGTAACGGCTTCGGCGAAGATCATGTCGGCGCCGGCGGCAACGTAGGCCTGCGCACGCTCGATTGCTGCATCGAGCCCTTCATTGGCCAGAGCGTCGGTGCGAGCCATGAGGACAAAGCTTTCGTCGCTGCGAGCGTCGACGGCGGCCTTGATGCGATCCGCCATCTCTTCGGCGGCGACGAGCTCTTTGCCGGGGCGATGGCCGCAGCGCTTGGCGCCAACCTGGTCTTCGATGTGCACCGCCGCGGCGCCCGCTTTGATCATGGCGCGAATGGTGCGGGCGATGTTGAATGCGCCGCCCCAGCCGGTGTCGATGTCGACGAGCAGAGGAAGGCTCGATGCGTCAGTGATGCGGCGAACGTCGATCAACACATCATCCATTGTGCTGATGCCGAGATCGGGGATGCCGAGCGAGTTGGCGGCGACTCCGCCGCCGGAGAGATAGAGCGCGCGAAATCCAGTGGCCTCGGCCATGCGCGCGGCATAGGCATTGATGGCGCCCGCGATCTGTAGAGGCTTTTCTTCGCGCACCGCGGCGCGGAATTTATTGCCAGGCGATTGTTGCGTAAGGGTCCGCTCCATGCAATGGGCCTTGCGACGGATGATAGCAGCCGCGACGAGCAGCCGTTTTGCGCGCTTTCGCGATCGTGGGGAGCGGTGCGACAATTCTCGCGGCGGATCGATCCGCGCACGGAGCGGGCGTCGCCTGAAGGAGATTTTCATGAAGCGTCTTTTAATGTGCGCGGGCGTTCTGGTCGCCGCGACGTGTAGCCTTTCAGCGCAACAGAAACCGCCGGCGAGTCCGCCGGAGACGGCAACCGGAACGGTTGGGGGCCACTCGGTCTCGATTGCCTATAGCTCCCCGCGCGTGAATGGGCGCGAGGGCAAGTTGTTCTCCAAAGACGGCAAGATCAGCCACGATCCACACTATCCGGTGTGGCGCGGAGGCGCGAACGCCGCCACGACCCTGAAGACGGATGGGAACGTGACGATCGGAGACCTGGCCGTACCTGCCGGGACGTATACGCTGTTTGTCGATATCTCCGATCCGGACAACTGGACATTGATCGTGAGCAAGAAGACAGGCGAATGGGGACTTGCCTACGACTCCTCGCAGGACCTGGGCCGCGTGAAGATGACGATGAGCAAGCCGCCGGCGATGGTCGAAGATCTGAAGTACACGGTGGGCGGCAGCATGATTACGCTGGCGTGGGAAGACCACGTCGCTTCTGTATCCGCTCATTGATTGAGGTGCGTAATAACGGACGGGCGGCATGTTTGCGTAGATTTGCCGCCCTGCCGATACAATAACTAGAGAATCGCTACGCCGGAGGCTTACAGCCCTTTGCCCCTTTATGAATATCGCTGCACACAGTGCGGCCATCGTTTTGAAAAAATTCAGAGCTTTAACGCAGAACCTGAGACTGAGTGTCCCAAGTGTCACGGCGTCTTGATGCGTCCGTTAACCGCGCCCGCATTGCAGTTCAAGGGCGCGGGCTGGTATGTGAACGACTATGCGCCGAAGGCGGCGAGTGGGTCGACGGACAGCAAGCCGGCTGACTCGGGCGCTGCGTCCAATACTGGATCAGGGAGCGAGAGCAAGCCTGCAGCAGCGGAGACCTCTGCAAAGCCGGCGGCGTCGGAGTCGGCGTCTTCTTCTTCGTCAAGCGAATCATCCTCAAAGTCGCCTACGACATCGACGACTTAGGGTTGGTGAACGTCTGCTCCGTTCCGGAGAAAAATCCCCGTAAGATAGTAGCTGGCTATGCCGCTGCTCGATCCCATCCCATCCCCGGTTGAAAACGCCGATCTGGCGGCCCTTGAATGGCAGCCGCTGCTCGCGCTGGTTGCGGGATTCGCCGCATCACCGGTCGGGCGCGAGGCGATTCTGTCGTTGCGGCCTTCGACAGACGAAGCGTGGATTAGGCGCCAGCATCAGTTGACGGGCGAAGTGCGGCTGCTGCTCGGCGAACAGGTTTCGATTCCGCTGGGTGGATTGTTCGATCCGACGGATCTTGCCGCAAAGGCGCGGATTCCTGAAGTCGCTCTTGAAGCGACCGAGTTGCAGGCCATCGCGCGGCTGGCGAACGACGTGGCTGCGTGGCAGGCCATGATGCAGAGCCCGCCGGCGCGCGTGGTGGGCAAGCTGGCAGGCTTAGCCGAGTTGTCCGCTGGACTGACGCAGAGCCTACGGCCGCTGGCGGAATCGATCGAGCGCAAGATCCAACCGGATGGAACGCTGGCCGATAACGCCTCGCCGGAGCTGGGGCGCATTCGACGCGAGCAGGAGCGCCAGCAGAGGGTGATCGAAGAGTCGCTGCGGGCCGCACTTAGAAAGCTTTCGAGCGACGGCGCGACGCAGGACGACGTGATCACGATTCGCGGCGAGCGATTTGTGATTCCCGTGCGGAGCGAGCTCAAGCGGCGCGTCTCGGGTGTGGTGCATGGGGCCAGTTCATCGGGGCAGACGGTGTATGTTGAACCGCTCGAAACAATCGAGCAGAACAACGAGCTGGTGCGGCTGCTTGAAGAGGAACAGGCCGAGATTCATCGCATCTTTGTGGCGCTGACGCGGCAGGTAAGTGGATACTCCGATGCGCTGGTCGCAGGAGCGCGCGTGCTTGCGCTCGTGGACAACTTGCTGGCGCGCGCGCGCTTTGCTCGCGACTATAACTGCGTCGAGCCAACTCTGACGCCGGAGCAGCTGACGCTCAACGCCGCCCGGCATCCGCTGCTGGAGAAGCACCTGCGCGCGGTTGGTGGCCATATTGTCCCTCTCACGCTGGAACTGACCGACGAAGCGCGGCAGCTCATCATCAGCGGGCCGAATACCGGCGGCAAGACCGTCACCCTCAAAACGACCGCGCTGCTGGCGTTGATGGCGCAGGCGGGCATTCCAGTTCCGGCTGAAGCGGCGAGCTTCCCGGTGTTCACTGCGTTTCTCGCCGATATCGGCGATGCGCAGTCGATTGAAGCTGAGCTGTCGACGTTCTCGGCTCACATCGTGAATCTGAATCGGCTGTCGCGGCTGGCGGACGCGCGGTCGCTGGTTCTTTTGGACGAGCTGGGCTCGGCGACCGATCCCGACGAAGGCTCGGCGCTGGCCGTCGCTGTTGCCAATTTCTTTCGCGAGGCCGGGACGTGGTCGCTGATCTCGACGCACCACACATCGCTTAAGGTCTATGCGGCGAATACGCCGGGCGTGTTGAACGCGGCGGCGGGCGTCGATGAGACGACGCTGATTCCGAACTATCGTCTGCGGCTCGGCGTGCCGGGCGCATCGGCGGGCATTCAGACGGCGGAGCGGCTTGGGTTGAACAAGGGCATCGTGGCCGCGGCGCGCGAGCGGCTTGGCTCGCAGCACGTGGACATCGCGCGGTTCCTCGACAAGCTTCACAACGAGGTCATGGCGCTGGAGGCCGAGAGAAAAAAAGCGCGCGAGGAGCAGTACGCGCTGAATCTGGAACGCAAGAAGCTTGAGCGCGAGGGCGACGTGGAGATTCGCAATCGCACGCGCGATCTGGAAACCAAGCTTGGCTCGTTGTTTAAAGAGTTCGAATTTCAGATGCGCGAGAACGTGCGTGCGATCGAAGACCGGGCAGCGCAGCAAAAGTTGTCGAAGGAATCTGAGCGGCGTATCAATCGCCTGCGGCGCGAGTTTCAGGAGAGCTTCAATCAGACGGTGGTTGCGCATCGATCCGGCGCCGACCTGGGCGATGCGCATGCGCAGCCGCACTTGCTCAAGCATGTGGCGCCGGGCGACCAGGTGCTGCTCAAGTCGATGAACAAGGTCGCGATCGTACAGCGCGAGGTGGAGAAAGACGTCTATGAGGTTGCGCTGGGGCCGATCAAGATGCGGGTCAAGAAGGACGACCTTGCCGACGTGAAGAGCGGATCGGCGGCGGCGAAGTCCGATCCGCTGGCCGCGGCGCGACGGCAGAAGGGCGTTGTGGTTTCTGTCGCCAGCGCCAACACCGACGACATGCGCATGGAGATCAACTTGATCGGGCGCACTGTGGACGAGGCAACCGAGGAGTTGGAGAAGTATCTCGATCGCGCGTTTCTGGCAGGGCTGCCACGGGTGCGCGTGATCCATGGGCATGGCGCGGGGATTCTACGGCGCGGCGTGCGCGCGTTCCTCAAGGGCCATCCGCATGTGGCGGGCATTGAAGAGGCCCCGCAAAACGAAGGCGGCATGGGCGCAACTCTGGTGGATCTGCGGCAGTAGCCTGCCCAACGAGAGCAGCAGAGTTGGAGTGCGCTTTAACCCTTCGAGTAGCCGAACGTTTCGCACGTTTTTTCCCGAGCCGGTGACAAATTCCTAACAATTGTTCCTGGCGCGCCCCGTATGATCGGGGGCATCGCAAAGCAAGGAGAAATTTGGATGCGGAAATTCAGCTTGGTTCTGGCGCTGATGCTTGCCGTGGGTGTGGCGAGCGCGGCGGGGCGCAGCATTTACGACTTCACCATGAAATCGATTGACGGCGAGCCGGTGAGCCTGAAGAGTTACCACGGCAAAGTGGTGCTGCTGGTCAACGTGGCCAGCAAGTGCGGGTTCACGCCGCAATATGCGGGCCTGGAAGCAGTCTACGAGAAATACAAGGACCGCGGCCTGGTGATCGTGGGCGTGCCGGCAAACAACTTCATGCAGCAGGAGCCGGGCACCAACGAAGAGATCAAGAAGTTCTGCAGCAACAAGTACAACGTGACGTTTCCGATGATGGCCAAGGTGTCGGTGCTGGGCGACGACAAGGCGCCGCTCTATCAATTCCTGACCGACAAGTCGACGAACCCGACAATCGGTGGCGACATCAAGTGGAACTTCACCAAGTTTCTCTTCGATCGCAACGGTAATCCGGTGGCGCGATTTGAGCCGGCGGTGAAGCCGGACTCGCCTGAGGTGACTGCGGCAATTGAGTCAACGCTGAGCAAGTAAAGACGCGGCGCAAATCCTGTTTACGCAAAGAGCCCGGACCGATTGTGGTCTGGGCTCTTTGTGTCTGGCAGAAATCGCATTCAGTTCGTAACGGTAAGGGTAACGGTCGCGGTGTGCGAAGTTGTTCCGCTCTTGCCGGTCACGGTGAGGGTTTGTTTTCCCAGCGCGGCCGTGCGACTCACGGCGATGGTCATGGTGGAGATGCCTGCGCCGGCGATCGAGGCCGGGCTGAAGCTTATCGTGGTCCAACTCGCCTGACCGCTTGCCGAAAGCGCGATCGCGGAGTTGAAGCCGCCAGTCACAGATGACGAGATGCTCACCTTGCCTGAACCCGAGCTCCGGGAGATGCTGATCGCCGTCACATTGGCGGCGATCGCAAAACCGGGTGGCACGGTCACAGTGACAGTCACAGTTGCAGTCTTCACAGTACTGCCCGACGTTCCTTTGATCGTGAGCGTGTAGCTGCCGGGCGCGACCGTCGAGGCCGCAGAGATGGACATCGTAGAGGTTCCCGCTCCCGTGATGGACGCCGGACTAAAGCCAATCGTGACGCCGGTCGGCTGCCCGGAAACAGAGAGAGCAACTACGGAGTTGAACCCTCCGGTCGCTGCAGTCGTGACGGTAGCGCTGCCGGAGGCGCCTTGCACGATCGACACAGAACTAGCAGACGCGGAAAGGTTGAAGCTCGGCGCCGGGGCGGACGCAGTCAGCGCGGCGATCAAGCCGCTGTTGGGACTACCCCAGCCGGTGACCAGATCGAAACCTTTGACTGCTGAATAGCTGCCCGAGGTTCCGCTCACGATATCGTGGAAGTCCGCGGCGTAGCTCGAGGTCACATTCTGCGCGTAGATCGTCGGGTTGATAAATCCGGCCGGCGATTTGCCGCTCTGCGCCAGTTGTTGGTTGACGAGCGCGATATAGCCGGCCCACATGGGCGCGGCGAAGCTGGTGCCGCCATATTCGTTGGCGGTGCAGGCCATCTGATCGGCGCAGACATAGAAGGTGAAGTTAGCGTTGGCGGAGACGTCCGGGCCGTTGCGCAGCGTCGTCGATCCCTTATTGCTGGACGTGATCACGCCGGACAGTTGCTGCCATGAAGGGATGGCAATGCCGTCAGGGCTGATGCCCCCGCCGCTATCGGCCCATGCGGTCTCTGAGGCCCAGGGGCCGGCGGCGCTGGCGGTTACCAGGTCTGTGCCGCCGACTGAGGTGACCCAGGCGTTGTCGGCCGGCCATGCCTCTGAGTTGCCGGTCGCCTTCCATGTAGAGTTGTCGCCGGAGGCGGCAAAGAAGCTTTGCCCCTGCGCGGCCATCTTCTGAAAATAAGGATTAAGAGCATTCGGATCGACAGGAGTCCAACCCCACGAGCAGCCGATCGTAGTGGGTAGAGGACTATGCGTGGTCATGGCGCCGATCATGGCTGTGTCCGATGAGCCGACATAGACCACAAGGCTGTTAAGGCCCGGCGCCATGCCAAGCGCCTGCGTCATGTCGAGAGTCTGCTCGGTGTCGTCGCAATTGCCGCCGGCCTTCGTGTCGACGCAGTTGACGCTTGTGCCGTCGGTCGAGAACAACGTAACCGGAACCTTGTTCGTTTGCCCGATGTTTTTGTAGTAGGTCGTCAGGTCGGCCAGGTCCGTACCCACATATTCAAGTAAACCGACATTCTGGCCTACGCCGGTAAGAGCGCCGTTGCCATAGTAGGCTGCGCGCATGTCGCTTCCCAGATACGAAGCGGAAGGCCCCGAGCCCGTAGTAGCGTGCGAGACGACAGCCTCGGGCTCAATGCCATGCGCCTCCGCATAGTGGCTGCGGCTGGCGAACAACGGACGCGGGACGGAGTAGTTGTCGAGGCCGGAGATATGCCAGAGGCTGAAAGGCAGGTCGACCGTCGGCTCGCGATCCGCAGCGAAGAACACACGATCTTCAGTGGGGTGCTGATAGGTGCGCATATCCACGTGGAACGCGGTCTCAATGGCGGCGACGGTTCCCTTTACCTGCACGTCCATCGCGTCGCGCGAGCCGCCCACAACCTCGAGGCCATAGTTGTGCGCAAAACGAAGCACGGCTTCGTATTGATTCTGTGTGGGGCCGAAGCGGGCGGTGAACTGCGAGGGCGTGAGGAATTTGCGATAGGAGGAACTGGCTGGATTCGAGACTTGCTGGACAAAGCTTTGCAAGCCAGCCGGATCACGCAAGGGAAGGACAAGATCGAGCTGAAGCGTTTGGCTGGAGGGCATGCGGCCGATAGCTTCGGCCTGACCGCTGCGCACGGCCTCTCGCACATGATGCGTCACGACGGTTTGCGCGTTGGCGATGGACACAAGCGCGGCGCACAAGAGCGTCAACTTTCCAATGGTTCGAATCACACTGTTCTCCTTTGTTGATCCTCAATGGGCAGATTCACGCGGGTAGAGGGACTTCCGGATCGTGAGGCTCTGCTTGCGGCATTGCGCCGCTGTTCACGAGATCGGCGTGCGGAAGGGGATGCTTTAAGCACCAACGTGTGCAGGCGCCCCGCGCTGAGGCGCCATGTTTTGCTACACTCCCCCTTTCAGGCAATCGATGCTGGAAACCAGTGGAGGCATCTTCGTGGCCGAGTTTGAGCCCTTTGTTTCTCCCGCCGAAAACCGGCCGGAGTTCACCTTTCGCGCCCTCCTTTTAGGGTCGCTATTCGGGATCGTCTTCGGCGCCGTTACGGTCTATGTCGGACTAAGGGCCGGATTGACAGTCGCCGCATCGATTCCGATCTCGGTGCTGTCGATCAGCATTCTGCGCGCCTTCGGGCGGGCTTCGATCCTGGAAAACAACATTGTCCAGACCACCGGCAACGCCGGCCAGTCGATCGCCGCTGGCGTCATCTTCACGCTGCCGGCTCTGATCTTTCTCGGCTTCGATCTCGAGTACAGCCGGATCTTTTTGCTGGCGCTGATCGGCGGATGGCTTGGCGTGCTGTTCATGATCCCGCTGCGGCGCCAGCTCATCGTCGAAGAGCATGGCGTGCTGACGTATCCAGAGGGTACGGCCTGCGCGGACGTGCTGATCGCGGGAGAAAAAGGCGGCTCGCTGGCCGGACGCGTCTTTTTCGGGCTTGGTCTCGGCGCCTTGTATACGCTCTTTCAGAACGACAACATCTTCAAGGCGTGGCCGGGCACGCCGGAGTTTCAGCCGGACTTCGGGCCGCAACACATCCTGAAAGGCGCGTCAATCAAGGCCGACGCAACGCCCGAGTATCTGGGCGTGGGCTACATCATCGGGCCACGCATAGCCGGCGTCATCTTCGCCGGTGGGGTGTTTTCGTGGCTGGTGCTGATGCCGTTGATCTACTTCTTCGGCAAGCTGCTGCCCAATCCGGTCTACCCCGGAACGGTTCCGATTGCGCAGATGGGGCCAAGCCAGTTGTGGGCTACCTATATTCGACCGATGGGTGCAGGCGCAGTGGCGGCGGCTGGTCTGATCACGCTGCTGAAGACCATGCCAACGATCGTGAACGCGCTAGTGGCGGGATTTCGCACGATGCGGCCCGGTTCAGCCGAACAGAAGAAGCCGCTGCGCACGGAAGACGATTTGTCGATGGGAGTGGTCGTGATCGGTTCCGTTCTGCTGGTTGCGTTGATGTTCCTTTTCCTTGAGTTCAAGCCGGTGCCGGGCGCGTTTGTAGGATGGGCTGCGAACCTGGCGGCATCTTTGCTGGTGGTGGTCTTCGGATTCCTGTTTGTCACGGTGAGCTCGCGCATCGTGGGCTTGATCGGCAGCTCTGCGAGCCCGGTATCGGGCATGACGATCGCCACGCTGATGGCGACCACGGCGATCTTTCTGGTGCAGGGCTGGACGGCGCCGGCATTTGGCGCTCTGGCCATCACGATTGGCGGCGTGGTGTGCATCGCGGCGTCGAACTCCGGCGACACATCGCAGGATTTAAAGACGGGCTACCTGATCGGCTCGACGCCGTGGAAGCAGCAGGTTGCGCTGATGATCGGCGTGGTGGTGTCGACGGTGGCCATCGGATTCACGCTGAACCTGATGAACACCGGGCTGCAGCAGTTTCGGGCCGCCGCGCAGCCATGGAATCTCTCTATAGAGCACCCAGGAGTCTCAGTCCAAGACGACGCGAAGCGCTTGCCGGAGCAGTTTCCGGTGCTAGGCGCGAACAACGCATCGACGCTGCACCATAAGAGTGAGTACGTAGTGCTGAATGCGCTTGGATCGGCGGAGCTGGCCGACGGCAAATATCTCTACTCGCGGGCGACGGGGCGCATCGAGGTGCAGTGGATTCAGGGTATTGGCAGCGAAAAGGCCGCGGCGCCGCAGGCCAGGCTGATGGCGACGGTCATCAACGGAATCCTGAGCCGGAAATTGCCGTGGGGCCTGGTGATGATGGGCGTCTTTACGGTGATCGCCGTCGAGCTGCTGGGCATTCGTTCGCTCTCGTTCGCCGTCGGTTCCTATCTGTCGATCGGCACGACGTTGGCGATCTTTTGCGGCGGTGTAGTCCGCTGGCTTGTAGACCAGGCCGTGAAGCGCTCGGGTGGAGATACGGAAGAGGTCGACAGCGAGATCTCGCCGGGATCGCTGTATGCGTCGGGCCTGATCGCAGCAGGCGGCATCGTCGGCTTGTTCGGCGTGGCGTTGAAGGGCTACGAGACGACAGCGGACAAAGGCGACATCCTCAACTTCCCGCACACATTTCTCGATCACACCTGGGTGTCGGTGGCGGCGTTTGGGCTGCTGGCTTATTCGCTGTACTACTTTGCGCGAAAGCCGCTGAAGAAGTGAACCGCTCCCACGCCGAAACCTTCGATTCAGACAGCAGCGCTCGAAGAAAAGTTCCTCTGAGGAAGCGCTGAGAACCTAGCGCAGCAGTCGCCAAGCCAGCCACAGGCCATAAATCAGCAGCGCCATCGCAGCTTCAATCGCCAGCGCCGATCGCACGCCTCGAATGCAGCCCGGTTTACTGAGGGGTTCCTCGTGCTGATCATTCACGGACGAAACCGGATGCGGGAACTCAATTACCGGTCGATGGGCGGGAACAAAGCGGAGTTCAAACGTTCGAATAGGCGCCGCGGCTGTTTCTGGAGGATGAAACGCTGAGCTGCTCATGAGATCGATCCCCTCTGCGAATGCGAATGATGCAAATCTGCCCGAGCCTACGGCTAATCCGCCAAAAAGCTCGGATAGCCACGATTGTGGGGCCCGCGAGGGGAGAATGAAGTGATTTATATCACGCCTCGTGAAATGTTTGCGCATTTTGTTCAGCATCAATCCCGGTTCGGCGGCCGCGGTCGGCAAACGGGCACGGAATCCCCTGCGGTTTCTGCAGTTACGCCCCTCGCCGCCCCTCGAACCTCGCCGGACTATGATCGTCCTGGAGGAGTCAAATTGAAGCTGAATGGCAACACAATTCTGGTGACGGGAGGCGGCACGGGCATCGGCCGCAGCCTCGCCGAGTCTCTGCATGCCCTAGGCAATCGGGTGATCGTCGCCGGCCGGCGGCAGGGCCCTCTGGACGAGGTGGCCTCGGCAAATCCCGGCATGCATCCGATAGCCTTCGATGTGCAGGACCCGGAGGATATTCAAGCCGCCACCGAAGCCGTTATCAAGAAGTACCCGGAACTTAATGTACTGATCAACAACGCCGGCATCATGCGCGCCGAACGGCTGACCGACGAGCCCGTGGACTTAGCCGACTCCGAGGCGATCATCGCCACCAATCTGTTGGGGCCGATCCGGCTGACGGCGGCGCTGCTGCCCCATTTGAAGAAACAGCCAAACGCGGCGATTCTCAACGTGTCATCCAGCCTCGCGTTTGTGCCGTTCACCCTGGCGCCAACCTACTGCGCGACGAAGGCGGCGCTGCACTCCTGGACGCAATCGCTGCGCTTCCAACTCCGGGCAGCCAAAGTTGAGGTCATCGAGATCATCCCGCCCTATGTGGCAACCGATCTGATGAACGGGAAGAACGATCCGCGCGCCATGCCGCTGCGCGAGTACATCGCTGAAACGATGGAGATATTGAAGCACCACCCAACCCCGCCGGAGATCTGCGTGCAGCGCGCGAAAGTACTGCGGTTTGCAGCCGAAGAGGACCGCTATGCCAGCGCGTTCCAGGGCCTAAACCTGGGATTGACGTTCTGATCGCATGTGACCACTGATAGGCCCAGCGATCTTCAGCCCTGCGGCGTCCCGCTGCGCTTACGGAACACAACCTTGAGTTCGCGTCGCCAGTGTTCGGCAAGCGCGATCAACTCCCACTCGACCTCAGGCGAGAGATAACGTAACACCGGCTCGTTGGCGGGATGGATTCTCAACGCCGGCGCGGCAAGGATTAGGCGCGGCGCGCGGGGGGAGAGTTCAACCCCGGCGAAGTAACCGTGCCGCTGGAAAGCCGACAGCGGCGTGGCGCAGGCCGAAGTGGTTTTCCTGTCTTCATTCAGAGCGCGCACGCGAATCCAGTAGTCGAGAGCTTGCAGAGGCAGATGCAGATCCTCGTTGGCTTTGAGCTCGATTACGGCGAGGCGGCCGTCGCGATCGAGAGTGAGCAGGTCGAGCATGCCGCGCTCGTTGGCCGACAGCGCCGGAACCTGGCTATAGAACAGGTCGCCGCGCAGGTTGGGCAGCAACTCATCGATGTTGGAGCGCAGTCGCGATTCGAGCCATCGTTCGGGTTGCAGGCGAAACAACGCGTCGTTGTGGGCGCCGTCAGGATAGCGGCTGAGAAACAGGCGCGCGAACAGTTCTCGGCAGAGCGGCTCGTTGTCCGGCGCGAGCAGCGTTTCGTTAGCGCCGGCGCCGAAGGTGATCTCCAGTGCACGTGCAAAAGACATAGTGGATGCGCCATAGCGCACGCGGGCGAATTCGAGGCCATGCAACACCAGACAGATCTCGCTCGACGAGCGCGCAAAGACCTCGATGCGATGCCTTGCGCCTTCGGGCGCGAGGGCCATCAAGCGGTCGATTCCCGTTTGACAGCGCTCGATGGCGGCTGCGGAAGAGAAAGCATGCACCAGCCGCGATTCGATGTTGCCGATGTCGCGATAGTCCACCTGCACGAGTTCTTCACTGCGCACGTCCAGCGTGAAGAGTTGGAAATCGACGGCAGTATGGTTAAGCCAGGCCATTCTTTCCGCAGTCGTTCGCCATGCGCCCGCCGGGACGATCACCTTAAGCCCGCCGAAGTGCCGGCGGCCGTCGCCATGTTGCCGGCAATGGTCAAGCCAGAGCACGCCGAGGGTGAGGACGCCGTCGATCGCAGCCGCCGACTCGGCCTCGCTGACGCCGATGACCGCTTCGGCCGTTGTTCCACGCAGCAGGCGGCCGCGCACATAGGCCGGACCGAAGCTGTGCTCAAGATCCATCGCCGAACGAAAGCCTTCGACCTTCGATCCCATGAACGTATGACTCAGGACTCGCTCGAGCAGGCGCTGATAGTTGCGCCGGGCCGCATCGCGCGTCGTGGGCGTGCGGCGGTCGTTCGACGCTACCAGTTCGAGCGCCTGCGGCTTCGCGGCGCCCATGCGGCGCGTGATCAGCCGCAGAGACTGCGCGCGCTCGCGCACCTCGAGCACTGTGCGCATCAGGTTGCGTTCTTCGCTCCAAAGCTGGAAGACGCAGCGGCCATGCGATTCGCTGATGGAGTAGCGCGCAGTGCGCAGGTCAAACAGCAGACGTCCATCTTCGAGCAGCGCGGCGGAGGGGTGTTCGCTCAGGTAGGCTTGTACGGTCTCGGCCAGTTTGCCGGCAGAGATCGATTTAGAGACCGTGCCTAGAGGACCCATGGCTCCTGGCCTTACCAGCCCTGACGGGCCCGAAGGCTGGTGATGTGCGCGGTGTGATGCCGCGAGTGCCAGTCGTAGAGAGCCAGCGTGTACCCGAGATTCTGGCGGCCGCGCTCGGGATGATTGAACCCCTTGCGGTAGTCGGCGTCGTTCATTGCCTCCAGCAAAGCAACCCAACGCTCGTGCAGCGAGCCAATGAGCGTCAGAGACGGCTCGATGGGCTGGTTGCTGTCGGGCAGCGCTGCCCATGCGCACTCGTCATAGGGCTTGATAGTCGGCCAGTCCTCGGTCAACGCGAGCTTGAATCGGACGTAGGAGTTCATATGGCTGTCGGCGACGTGGTGGACCACCTGGCGCACGGTCCAGCCGCCTTCGCGGTAGGGCGTGTCGAGCTGGGCGCCGCTGAGGCCTTTGACTGCGGCGCGGAGATGATCGGGGAGCGCGCGAAGATGATTGATCTGCGGGATGCGCATGCCGGCCATCGAAGTCGCAGGCGCGATAAAGGGTCCAATAGGAAAACGGAGGTCGTCGAGGTCGGTCATGGTTGCGCTTCTCGGAGTGGAAAATCAAGGGGCGGCGCGGATCGGACGCGCCTCAAACGAAAAGAGCGCTAGCCCTTCACGGGGCGGACGTGAGGCGCTTTATATTTTTTCTGGTGATGCTTTAGATAAGGATTCTGAGGGTGGACCGCTTGCGGATACTTCTTCGTCTTCACGTGGTGCGAGGCAAAGGCGGGCACAGCAAAGAGAATCAATAGAAAGGCAGTGACTGCAAATTGTTTCATGGCCCGACTGTAGCACGAGAGTTTAAAAGTCGATAGCACGGCTGTCACACCACATGGAAAAGAGTAACGTTCGCTGTCGATGCCCGATCGCGGGACGCATATAAGTCTCCTGCGGGCGCAGTTTGGGGCGCCCCGTCGGAGAGCTATAGGGCATCCGCTTAAGCAGCGCGATGGTGATGGTGGTGATGGTGATGGTGGCGATGCGCGGCGAAAGCCGGAGACGCAATCGCAAGCAAGAGCGCGGCGACAAGAATGAACTTCTTCATGGCAAGAATGTAGCACGGGGAAAATCCGGCTGGCCGAAAAAATCCGCACGGGCGCCTTGAAACCAACGTGCGGCGCCTGCAGGGCCCGAAAACCTGAAAAAGCGTAAACTATGAGGGAGATGACGAATTCTGTTTCTTCCCCTGTCCTGAGCCATCGGCGCTACTTTTTTGAGAAATTTGGCATTACCGAGCGGCTGCTGGAGCGCTGCCTGGGCGAAGCTTTGGCCGCCGGCGGCGACTACGCCGATCTCTACTTCGAGTCGGTGACTTCGACCGCGCTGGGCGTGGACGAGCAGATCGTGAAATCGGCCAGCCAGGGAACCAGCGCCGGCTGCGGCGTGCGCGTGCTGTCGGGAGAGCGCACCGGCTACGCCTACACCGACAACCTGAGTCCCGAGCGCCTGCTGCATGCGGCGCGCACCGCAGCGCTGATCGCCTCAGCTCCGGCAAAGCAGACGGTCCAGGGATTCACGGAGACGCTGGGCGCAGACCTCTATCCGGTTCCCTTGGGGGGATTCAATCTCGACCTTGCAGCGCGCCTGGAGCTGATCCTGCGCGCCGACCGCGCGGCGCGGGCCTACGATCCACGAGTGATCCAGGTGCGCGCCAGCTATAGCGAGGAACTCCGGCGTATTTTGGTTGCAGGCTCAGACGGCGCCTTCGCCAGCGATACGCAGCCATTATGCCGGCTGAATGTCTTCGTCATCGCGAAGGACGGCGCAAACTCGACGCGGGGCTCGGCGGGCGCCGGGGGACGCGGCGGCCTGGAACTGTTCCGCGAGACCAAGAGTCCGGAGCACTTGGCCCATGAGGCTGCGCGCGGCGCGGTTCTGCAGTTGGGCGCAATCCCGGCTCCGGCCGGCGAGATGCAGGTGGTGCTGGGGCCCGGATGGCCCGGCGTACTGTTGCACGAAGCTGTGGGGCATGGCCTCGAAGCCGATTTCAATCGCAAGGGGACCTCGGCGTTTACTGGCCTGATCGGCCGCCCGGTAGCCAGCTCCAAGGTGACCGTGGTGGACAACGGAACGATGGCTGGACGGCGCGGGTCGTTGAACGTCGACGACGAGGGTTCGCCGACCCAGGAGACGGTGCTGATTGAAAACGGCGTGCTGCGGGGCTACCTGACCGACAAGCTGTCCGCGCGGCTGACTGGGGCGGCGAATACAGGCTCGGGCCGTCGTGAGAGCTATCAGTGCATTCCCATGCCGCGCATGACCAACACCTACATGCTGGCCGGCGAGGATTCGCCAGAAGACATTCTGCGCTCGGTGAAGAAGGGCTTATACGCCGTGAATTTCGGCGGCGGCCAGGTTGACATCACCAACGGCAAGTTCGTGTTCTCTGCCTCCGAAGCCTATCTAATCGAAGACGGCAAGATCACGGCGCCAGTGAAGGACGCAACGCTGATCGGCAACGGCCCTGAAGCGCTGAAGTACGTCTCGATGGTCGGGAACGATCTGCGGCTCGATGAAGGCATCGGCACATGCGGCAAGGATGGGCAAAGCGTGCCGGTAGGCGTAGGCATGCCGACCATCAAGCTGGACCGCATGACGGTGGGCGGGACGGGAAGATAGAAATGTCTCTCGTTTCGGCGAGCAGCCCGAAATACGGTATCCTGATACTGCGCGCCCGTAGCTCAGCTGGATAGAGCGAATGCCTCCGGAGCATTAGGTCGGGAGTTCGAATCTCTCCGGGCGCACCATCCCCTCTCAATACCTTCCAGCTCCATGCCCTAGACTAACTTTTGGCCTTTCCGCACTGTCAGGCCAGATCAGGACTCTATGCATCTGAACTTCAACTGGACTACGGGCCAGATCATCTGGACGCTCACCTTTGCAACGCACCTGGTGCTGCTGGTCGTTCTGCTCGGGCGCGATCGCGTCGCGCGCTTCCGCTGGTTCACCGTCGGCATCGCTCTGGTGGCTTTGCGTCTGCTCTCGAGCCGCCTGCTCTTCAACCGCCTGCCGCAGATCACGCTTGGGGAAATCTTCGTCGTGCTCGCCGATCTGTCGGTGATCGTCTCGCTGCTGGTGCTTGTCGAACTGGCGCGGCGGATTTTTTCTCGCGCCGGGCGCCGGGCCGGACACAAGGCTTGGGCAGCCTGGACGCTGGTCTTCTTCGCGATCGCGGGCGCCGTCGTCGCTACCTGGGGCGTATGGCCTGCATGGAAGACGCTCACGCCGATGTCGACGATGGCGTTCCTGGGAATTCTGCAACTGGTCGCGCAAAAGGGAGGCCTGCTGGTCGACGTGTTGACCGTCGAGTTGGGCGTCCTCGTCGTCGCCTGCGGCCGCCGCTACGGCGCCGGCTGGCGAAATCACGCCCAGCAGATCATGATTGGCCTCTCCACCGCATCGTTCGCACAGTTGGCCGTACAGATCATCTGGCAGCTCATCGCAAAGTCGGCCAAGCCTCACTCCATGGCCGAGTACGAGCACATCGTTGGCCTGCGCGAAAAGCTGTTCAACGGCAACGGCGTGGTCTACATCGTGGTCGCCGTCTGGTGGATCGTCTGCCTCTGGCGCGACGAGCCGGGCAGCGCCGAGCCTGCGGAGGTCGCTGTGCCCGTCGGCTCCGGCGATCCTTTGTTCGAAGCATCGGCCAAGGCCGAACCGCCTAAAGACCCGCAGGAGTAGCGGCGATTGAGCCGACGGTTCGGGCTAGAGCGCGAAATCGATAAATCCCCGCTCGGGATCCGTAGACACTAGCTTGACCGTGACCCGATCGCCGACATCGAGTCCTTTCTTCGCGCCGGGCTTGCCGGCGTTCACCAGCATGCCCTCCACGTGCGGATCCAGAGCCCGCACAAATGTGCCGTAGTTGTTCACGCCCGTCACGATGGCAGCGAAGCTCTGACCGATGCGCGGATGCAGCACCACCGCAGCGATGCGCTTCTGCATATCGCGCTCGACCTTCCGCGCCGCGTCTTCCATCAGCGTGCAGCGTTGCGCAATCGCATCGAGATCGCCTTCCGAATACGGCGCGTTTTGCTTGGCCAGCAGCGCCTTGAGCAACCGTTGCGTTACCACGTCCGGAAAGCGCCGGTTCGGCGCCGTCGAATGCGTGTAGTCCTGCACTGCAAGCCCGAAATGTCCCGGCGACTCTGCATGCGGCTTCACCAGCACGTACTCGCCCGGCCCCATCAGCTTGACCACGGCCAAAGACAAATCCGGAAAATGCTCTGGATCTTTCTGTTTCTGCCCAAGAAGAAAATCGTTCAGCGCCTTTGAATCGGGTTCGGCTGGAAGCGTCACGCCCAATCCATTCGCCAGTTCTACGATGCGCTCCCAACGCTTCGGCGTGCGCACGATGCGGCGAATCGACGCAACACCGGCGTCTTCGAAGGTTTTGGCGATTACGCCGTTGGCAGCCACCATGAACTCTTCGATCAGCGACGTGGCCCGATTCTTCTCCAGGCGCGCAATCTCTACCGCTTGATCTTTCAGCATCACAGGCCGCGTCTCGATCGTCTCCAGGTCGAGTGCGCCATGTTGAAAGCGATGGTTCAACATGCACCGCGCGGCCTTGTCCTGCAGCTTGAGCTGAGTGGCCAGCGCATCGTTCGCCGCGACCTTGGCCGGCGCCGGACCGCGCCCTTCAAGCCACGCGCCCACGCCGTTGTACGCGAGCTGCGCACGATTGCGCACCAGCGCGCGATAGGCTTTTCCGTCGCCGCACGCGCCTGCTGAGTCCACCACAAACTCAATCACAAGGCCGACGCGATCCTCATTCTCATTCAGCGACGTGATGCCTTCGGACAAATCCGCGGGCAGCATGGGAAACACCCTCACGCCGGTGTAGACAGACGTCGTTTCGCTGCGTGCGTGGCCGTCGATCACGGTATCTTTCGCGACGCGAGCGTCCACGTCGGCAACTCCGACCAGTACGCGAATGCGACCATCGGCGAGTTGCTCGGCCCACTCGATCTGGTCCAGATCTTTGGAGGTATCGTTGTCGATCGAAGACCACAACAGCTTTCGCAAATCCTGCGCGCCGGGCGCAGCCGGCAATTCCAGATGCGCTTTGATCGCAGCCAATTGCTCGTCCGTTCCCTTGGGAAACTCGGGCTGAAAGCCGCGCTCGATCATGACGGCATGCGCCGCGGCGACAAGATTGAAATGTGCAGGGCGAGCATCGGGCATCTTTGATCGTCTCCAAAGCGAAACGCCAGCCTATCACGCCCACATCAATAGCCGGCGGCGCAAAACAAAAGACGGCCAACTTCGGCCGCCTCTTGCTTAGCTTTGTGAGTCGTTATTGAATGCCCAGATCGGTCAACGCCTTCGGCTTGGCCTCATCCACCGCCAGCAGGTTGTGGCACACCGCGCAGTCCTGCGTAATTGATTTTCCATCCTTGGCGTTGTGGTCACCGTCGTGGCAGCGGAAGCATCCCGGATATTCCATATGTCCGATGTTGTTCGGATGCGTGCCCCAGGTTACCTTCATGTCGGGGAACACATTCTGGCTGTAGAGCGTGGCGAGTTCCTGTCCGGCGCGCTTCACCAAGTCGGCCTTCATCGTCAATACCTGCGGATTGGCGCTGCGATAAAACGCCTCCAGCTGCACCGGGATCTTCGCGCTCGCGTCCGCCTGGCTCACATAATCGGCCTTCAGCAGCGCGAGGCCTTCTTTGTGCACCCATGGCAGCGAGGGGCTCACCGAGCCATCCGCCATCGCGCGATTCAGAGCATCTTCGGCGGTCATGAATGTGTGCGCGGCGCGATTGTGGCAGTCGGTGCAGTCCATTGTGCGACGTTCGCCCTGCGGGATCGCGCCTTTCAGCGTGGAAGCAACATATGTGCTCTTCGAGCCGTCGGAGTTGGTCCTCTCCACCCACGGAATCGTCGCGCGCGTTGGATCCGTAGCGATGTACTCGATGTGTCCCATATGCGCGCCATGAATGCCGCTCAGTTGCGACAGCGAATCCTGACCACCCAGATGCAGCATCACAACGGACTGAGTCTCGGAGTTCTGCTCGTCATCCGCAAAGCTGGTCTTCACCATCAGCTTGTCGCCTACGAACTTCGCCGGCGTGTGGCACGCCTCGCAGATCTCGCGCGCCGGACGCAGATTCTGCACCGGCGAAGGGATTGGCGTGGGATAGTCGGGAATGGCCTTCTGCGCCAGGTGCGCAAACGGGTGCGTCGTCACTTCAATCAATTGCTTGGTCCCGTTCACCTTCGCTTTGAAGTACGACGAGGCGCCGCTGCCGATGTGGCACTCTACGCAGGCTACATGCGAGTGCGCGGAGATCCGGTAAGCCGTGTATTCGGGATGCATCACGTGGCACGACTGGCCGCAGAACTGCGGCGAATCCATATAGGACGCGCCCCGATAGCTGGCGACCGAAACCACCAGCAAGTTCACGATCGTCGCCACGATAACAATGTCAATGCCGTGACGAAAGATGCGGTCGTTGAAATCAACCTTGGGAAACGCCGCCGGAATCTGTCCGGCCTTGAGCAGTGCGCGGCGCCGAAAGAAGATTCCGACCGGAATCAGCGCCAGCCCCAGAATGAACAACGCCGGCAGAATCAGAAAGAAGATGATGCCGAGATAGGGATTGGCATTGGGGCGGCCGATCAGCTCCACTAGCCAATAGCCGATCATCGTCACGCCGGAGGCGGTCGTGATCGCTCCGCCGGCAAGACTGATGGGGTTGTTGCCGAAGAACAGCGCCGGCCGAATCCAATTCTCGCGAAATTTTTGAAACGCTGGCACGCTCGCCCCCAAAACCAGAAAAGGGAAACCAAAAGAAATGGCCCGCCGTCTCGCAGCGGGCCGCGCGACGTTTTACTTCAAAGTGCGGAAGTAGGCGACGGCGTCTTTGATCTGCGCATCGCTGAGTTTGCCGGCGAACGGCTTCATCTTGCCTTTGCCGTTCTTCACTGAGTCAAACTCCTGCTCAGGCGTCAGCTTCTTGATGTCCGGATCGGACGCCGCCTTCACGCCCATCATCTTGGCCATGCCTGGGCTCGGCGTCCCC
>DATHNJ010000191.1:0-17712 GCA_035486155.1 Occallatibacter sp.
TATCCGCTTCCACCGGCGGCCGCACCACACCCAGCGATACAGCCTCGGCAATCGACACAATCAGCAGTGCGCCCTTCTTGTGCGCGATCTCCGCAATCGCCGGCACATCCTCGATCACGCCAAAGAAATTAGGACTCTGAATCAACACCGCTGCGGTCTCGTCCGTCACTGCCGCTTCCAGCGCCTTCAGATCCACACGCCCCGTCTTCGCGTCGTATCCGATCTCCGCAGTCGCCAGATCGCGATGCCGCAGATACGTCGCCAACACCTCGCGATACTCCGGATGCACCGTGCGCGCCACCACCGCCTTGTGTCGGCCCGTCACGCGCATCGCCATCAGCACCGCTTCCGCCGCGCCCGTCGAACCGTCGTACATGCTGGCGTTGGCTACATCCATGCCAGTCAACTCGGCAATCATCGTCTGAAACTCGAAGATCGCCTGCAGCGTGCCCTGCGTAATCTCCGGCTGATACGGCGTATAGCTGGTCAGAAACTCGCCGCGCTGCACCAGCGAATCGATAATCACCGGACGATAGTGCCGGTATGCGCCCGCGCCGAGAAAGCTCGCGTAGTCCGTGGTGTTCTTCTGCGCGGCGGCTTTGAAATAATCGACGATCTCACTCTCGCCCATCTGCCGCGGCACATCAAGGTCGCGCGTCAGCCGGTACTCAGCGGGAATCACCGCAAACAGATCGTCAATGGATTTGGCGCCGACAGCCGCAAGCATCTGCTCGCGTTCGGCAGGCGATTTAGGGAGATAACGCATGTTGTCCTTTAGAACAGTTCACAGTTCTCAGTAGTAAGTTCGCAGCAAACCGACGACGAATCGCACTGCGAGCTGTGAACTACGAACTGTGAACTCTTGATCACTGCTCTTCACTAATAAACTTCTCGTAAGCCGCCGCATCCAGCAGCGCGTCCCACTGCGCCGGATCAGACAGCTTCACCTTGATAATCCAGGTCTCGTGCGCGGCGGCGTTGATCTTGTCCGGCTCGGTCTTCAGCGCCTCGTTCACCTCAGTCACTGTTCCGCTCACCGGCGAATACAGATCGCTCACCGCCTTCACGCTCTCTACCGAGCCGAAAGTCTGGTTGGCTGTCACGTCCCCGCCCACCTTTGGCGCGTCCACATAGACAATGTCGCCCAGCGAGTTCTGCGCGTAATCAGTGATTCCAATGGTCCCGACGCTGTCCGCGACCGAGATCCACTCATGTTCCTTCGTGTAGCGATAATTCGTCGGATAACCCATCAGCGCCTTCTCTCCTTCGCACGAATTCTTAGTGTAAATGGCGTCGCGGCTCCCACAAATCGGAGGAAAACCGCAAGGATATTCACTTCCCGCAGCTCACTTCGCCGGCCCGAACCCCGCATAGGGCTCCAGCGGCACAAATGCGACAACCTCCAGCATGCCGGCCTTGAACAGCGGCAGGCTTTCGATCGCTTGACGCACCTCGGCTTCGTTCCCCGCCTCCCACAAAATCGCCGCGCCGCCCGCATCCGCGCGCTTCCATATCTGGCGCAACAGGCCGGTCGCATACAGCTCCTTCACGCGCTGTCCCTCGCCGCCAACAAGTTCGGGAGTGAAAGCCTCTGGCGGAAACGCGTCCGTGCGCCGCCGCGACACCGAAAGAAATTGCATCTGAATGTCCTCGAAATCTCCGTTGTGCGTCGTCTTAAGCTCCCGTAGGGAGCACATGAAAATAGCCCAGGGTTGAAAACCCTGGGACTATAACGCCTGAAAACACCGCCGCCCCGGAGGGGCGGCATGACTTAAAACTCATTACACCGCGCTCGTCTCCAAACGCGCCGCCGTCAACTTGCGAAAATCCATCAACATCTTGCCGCGCCAGATCACGATCATGCCGAACGCCAAAATGAAAAACATGCCCGCCGTCTGCTGCGCCGTCAAAATCGTATCGAAATATCCGCGCGCCAAAAACCGGATCGCCGCCAACGCCAGCAACACAATCAAAAACGCGCTCGATCGCTTCATCATGATCGCTTCGCCCTGTCGCTCCAGCCGCGTCGTCAACAACAGTGGCCACGCCAGCAGCACCGCGCCAATCGCAAACGCCAGCCCCGCCCACGCCCACGGAATCCGAAACGCCGGAACCAGAAACATCGAGAACCCCGTCGCCATCCCCAGCGGCGGAATCACGATCTTCTTCAGCGACACCGCCCTCCGCGCCTCGCGCAGCCGCCACATCGTCACCGCGACAAGCCCGGCAATTGAAACGAGGATCGAAGAGATGGGAGGAATCGCCATCATGAGGCCATTCTATCGTTCTCGAGTTCTCAGTTCGAAGCCGATCTGCTTCTCAGGCCGCATCAATCCGCACGACCATGGGTGCCCCAGGTCTCGTAGAGACCTGGGCAAGTACGAACCCAAGGGTCGGTCTCTCTGTTCTCTGTTCAATCCTCACCTAGCAAAAAACTCCCCCCGCCCCCCATTCGCCCACGGATCGTAATGCGCCGCAAACTCCGCCCGCGTCTTCACCGACGGATGGTTGTACTCCCAAAACTCGACAAACGCGCTTGGATTCGGATCTTCCAGCCACGCCTCGCCCAGCGCGTTGAACCCATTCACCGCCGTCTTCTGGGGATCGGCGACCAATCCATGAATCGCCTCTTGCCCATACACATCGGCCTGATGCTCAAAATGCCGGCTGAATCCGTTCGCCGCCGGCTCCAGCACAAAGCTCGCTACCGAGATCGTGAACAGCAGCACCACAAACCCCGCGCGGCACGCCAGCGGCGCCGACGCATCCAATCCCCACCGCGCCCCGAACCGTTGCGCCAACCAATTAGCAAATGCCGCGCATCCCCAATACACAAAAAACAGCGCCACCGCAAAGCCCGTCAGCATCTTCGGAATATGCTTCAGCACGTAGTGTCCCGACTCGTGCCCAAACACAAACATCACCACATCGTCCGGTACGCGCCCAGCCGTCGTATCCCACACCACAATGCGCTTGGTCGCGCCCAGCCCGCTCACATACGCATTCAACCCGTTCGTCTTCTCGCTGGCCTTCATCAAAAACATCCGGTCAGGCGGAATATCCGTGCCCGTCCGCTGCGCAACCTCTTCCAGCTTCGCCACCAGCCCCGGATAACTCTTCGCCAGGGGCTCATATTTGTTGAACAGCGGCTCGATCAGCGGCGACACAAACACCGCCAGCACCATCAGCGGCAGCGTCGCCACCCAGATGCCCAGCCAGTACCGCCGCGGCCACCTCCGCACGATCCACTGGAACAGCAGCATCACCAGCGAGCCAAACACAATCGCCAGCCCCAGCCCTTTGCCCAGGTCGCCGAACCAGCTCGCCCAGCTCTGCACGCTGATGCCGTACACGCCGCTCACATGGTGCATATACATATCCAGCGGCAACTCAGTCAGCGTCAACACCACAATCAGCGCTGTAAAAAACGCCAGCCCCTGAATCCATCGCTTCTTCGCAACCCGCAGCGCCCACGCCTCCATGCGCGCCGCCGCACGCGTGGCCAGCAGCAGCCACAACACAGCAATGCCCCAGAACGCATCGACAAAGTGCTCCACATCGCGAATGCGATTCAGCTCGATCGCCTTCGCCAGCTTGTCCGGCGGCAAATGATACGCTTGCTCTGACTCAGCCGGCGCGCTCTCCTGCGCCGCCAGCCGGACCATCCCCACTCCCGCCAGACACAGCGCAAGCAAGCCCCATCGCAAAATTCTCATGAGCAATTTTCTCCATCCATCCGTCTGAGACAATTAAGGTAGCACTTTCTTCCCTGCACTCTCTTATCTATGCCACAGCCTCATCCTGTCGCTCTCTTCCCTTCGTCGTTGAAAGCCTGTTCACTCGTCATCGGCGTTGCGCTGTTGTCGCCCACAGCGCCCGCGCAGCAGTCCGCGCCCGTCTTATTGGACGCGATGTCCACCGAGTTGCAGCGCGCCTTCACCTCCCTTGGCCACAGCGCTTCCATTCCTGACGACAAACAGCTCCCGCCCTACTTCCTCAGCTACTCCGTTAGCGACGCCTCTGCCGTCAGCATCCGCGCCCAATACGGCGCCCTCGTCGGCAGCACATCCAATCACGCCCGCGTCGCCGACATCCAGGTCCGCCTCGGCTCGCCCAAGCTCGACAATACCCACGGCGACCATCGCGCCTCAGCCGTCAACAGCATCGAGCTTCCGCTCGCCGACGATCGCGCCGCGCTTGCACGCTCGCTCTGGTCGGCCACCAACGCTGGCTACGGCGCCGCAGTCGACAACTACCTCCGCGTCCAAACCGAAGCCCAGGTCCGCGCCAAAGAAGAAGACTCATCGCCCGACTTCTCCACCGAGCCTCCGCAAGTCTCCATCGCCAAACCCGCGCCGCCCGTCGCCATCGATCGCGCCCTATGGGAGCAGCGCGTCCGCGATCTCTCCCGCATCTTCCGCGACTATCCCGACGTCTACCGCAACATCGTCATGCTCACCGTGCAGAACGAGACCGACTACTTCGCCTCATCGGAAGGCTCGCGCGTCATCACGCCGCATCTCCAGGCCCGCCTCGTCGTTCTCGCCGTCACCCGCGCCGACGACGGCATGGACCTGTTCCGCGATCAGACCTTCGAAGCCGAAACCGTCAGCGGCCTGCCATCTCAATCTGCCCTCGAATCCGCCGTCCGCCAACTCGGCCAAAGCCTCGAAGCTCTACGCAAAGCTCCTGTCACCGAGCCCTTCAACGGACCTGCGATTCTCTCCGGCCGCGCCTCTGCCGTCTTCTTTCACGAAGTCCTCGGTCATCGTCTAGAAGGTCAGCGCCAGCGTGGCGACGACGAAGGCCAGACCTTCACCAAGGAAATCGGGAAAGACATCCTCCCCAACTTCCTCTCCGTCGCCGACGACCCCACGCGCACTGTGTACGACAAAACCTGGCTCAGCGGCAGCTACACATACGACGACGAAGGTCAGAAAGCACAGCGCGTCGAGCTCATCCAGGACGGCGTGCTCAAAACCTTCCTCATGTCGCGCCTGCCCATCGCCAGCTTCAGCGAGTCCAACGGCCACGGCCGCGCGCAAACCGGTCGCATGCCCACTGGCCGCCAGGGCAATCTCATCGTCACGTCAACCAAGACAACTTCCGACGCCGCCCTGCGCCAACAATTGATCGACGAAGCAAAGAAACAAGGCAAACCCTACGGCCTCTACTTCGAAGACATCTCTTCAGGCTTCGCCGTCACGCAGCGCAGCTCGCCGCAAGCCTTTCAAGTAATCCCGCTCGTCGTCTACCGCGTCTACGTCGACGGCCGCCCCGATGAATTAGTCCGCGGCGTCGCCATCGTCGGCACGCCTCTCGCCGCGATGAAGCGCATCCTCGCCGCCAGCGACAAGCCCGAAGTCTTCAATGGCGAGTGCGGCGCCGAATCCGGCACAGTCCCTGTCAGCGCAGTCGCCCCCGCCATGCTCCTCAGCGAAATCGAAACCCAGCGCCAACCCCAAGGCATCGAGCGCCCGCCCATCTTACCGATTCCCAGCGCCCCCGCAACTAAGGAAGCCCAATGAATTTCCTCCTCGCGTGTCATCCCGAGCGAAGCGAAGGACCTGCTTCTCGCGCAGCATCAATCCGCACGACCATGGGCGCCCCTGGTCTCGATTTTGAGACCAGGGAAAGCACAAACCCACCCCAGCCTCTCTATCGCCGCAAACAAATCCTGGGCGCCCCATCCTTGCGCGGTCTCATCGCGCAAGGGTGGGTAAGCACGATCCTGATTGCGCTATTCTGCGTTTCCCTCAACGCTCAATCCACCCGCGCCGACGCGCAAAAAGATCCAATCCTAGCCGCCATGCTCGCCGAGCTAGACCGCAGCACAACCCAGCTCCAGCTCCCCGGCTTCCAAAAACCCTTCTTCATCCAATACCGCATCGAAGACATCGACGCCTTTGAAACCCGCGCCGCCTTCGGCGCCACGCAGGGCGCCGCCCGCAACCGCACCCGCATCGCGCGCGTCACCGTCCTCGTCGGCGACTACAAAACCGACAGCTCCGGCGGCCGTGGCGACGGCGCCGTCGAGCTCGCCGCTCTCGACGATGATCCCATCGCCATTCGCTCCGCGCTCTGGTCCGCCACCGATCAGGCCTACAAAAACGCCCTCGCTGCCTTCGCGCAAAAGCAAGCCGCGCTCAAGCAAGTCGAAACCCCTCCGCAAGCCGACGACCTCAGCCGCGAAAAGCCCATCGTCTCCCTCGTCACCCCGCAATACCTCAAGCTCGACGAAGCCGCATGGCAGAATCGTGTCGCGCATGACAGCGGCCTCTTCCGCTCTGACGCCTCGGTCAAATCTCTCGCGCCCGATATCCAGTACTCCAACGCCTCGTTCTCCGCGCGCGTCGTCGTCACGCGCATGATCAACAGCGAAGGCGCAATCATCCGCAAATCCGCATCCAGCTACCAGGAATCCTTCGGCGTCGGCCTGCAAGCCTCCGACGGCATGCGCCTAGATCGTTCCTTCTCCACCAACGGCATCGCCCCCGCCGATCTCGACTCGCCCGAGGCCTTCGCCCAACACGCCGTCAAACTCATCGCCTCGCTCGATGACCTGCGCAAAGCCCCGCTCGTCGAAGAGGAGTATCACGGCCCCGTTCTTCTCAGCGCCGACGCCGCCGCCGATACATTCCGCAATCTGCTCGCCAACGCCGTCGTCGCCACGCGCCCGCGCCTCGGCACTGAAGCCCGCACCAACGGCCCCTTCGCATCGAGCTATCACGCACGCGTGCTGCCTGACTTCCTCGGCGTCGTCGACGACCCCAGCCTGAAAACCTTCAACGGCAAAAATCTTGCCGGCGCTTACGACATCGACGACGAAGGCGTCCCCGCGCAGCCCATCGATCTCATCGCCAACGGCCGTCTCCAGAACTACCTCATCGGTCGCCAGCCCGTACGCGACTTTCCGCAGTCCAATGGCCACGCCCGCGCCGCCATCTCCGGTTCTGCGCATCCTTCCATCGGCGTTCTCAAAATCACCGCCAAAGACGGGCTCAGCGACGACGACCTCAACAAAAAGCTCCTTCAGATGGCCAAGGACGGCGACCTCAAGAATGTCTATTACGTCGAAACCCTCGGCGGCCCGCTCGCGCCGCGTCTGCTCTATCGCGTCAACGCCGACGGCGCGCGTCAGCTCGTCCGCGGCGCGCGCCTCGGCGATTTAGACCAGCGCGCTCTTCGCTCCAGCATCGAAGCCGCAGGCAAAAATCTCTGGATCGCCAACTCCGACGGCGACATCCCCACGACCGTCCTAGCCCCCGCGATTCTTCTCGACGACATCGCCATCCGACGCGCTAACGAGAAGAACGACAAACTGCCCTTTTATCCCGCACCCAGCGAATGACAATCCTCGTTTTGCCCGACGCACAACATCGCGCCAGGCAAAACGAGCTTGAACCGCGCCACCTGCTATTCGCTGAAGGCCACACCGCTGAACGACCCGACTCCGATCGCGTTGGAAGTCGCCGCCTTCGTCAGGTCGCCGTGATCGTCGATGGAGAAAACCTCCACATACGCCCCGCCGCCGGCCGTGTAGATGACAGCCAGCCACTTTTTATCGGGTGAAACCGCAACGTCGGTCGGCGATCCCGGCAGCGGCACATTCTTATAGAACACCGCGCTCTGCCCATCGCTGAAAAAGATCGCGATCGCATCGCCCGGCGAGTTGCCCGTGTACCAGATGCTTCCCGGTCCCTTCGCCACCCAGCAGGGCGCATTCACAGGAAAAGCCGGCGCCGGTCCGGGAACCGCCGACAGGTTGCGCTCTTCGTCGACAATCGCGAAGCTGTTGGTGCTGTGCGCCGGCGTAAACGCGAGCACATTACCCCAGAACGCCTCTCCCAGTGGCGTGTTGTTCGCGTCGCTCGGCAGCGGGATCGACGTGCTCGTCCCCGTCAACACTCCGTTATTTCCCGTCAGCGGCAGTTGTAGCAGCGATCCCGAGGTCATTGTCACCGCCGCCCAGGTCTCGCCCGCGGCAATCTGCGCCGCCGAAGGATCGGAGAGACTCACCACCGGCCCATCGACAAATCCCGCCGGCCACGCGTGCGTCTCAGCGCAGTTCGCGCCCACCACAAAGAGATGGCTGTCGGTCAGCGCCACCGAATCCGGCTTGACGCAGTCGGACGCAAGCGGAATGTTCCTCGCCACTACGACCGAATCGCCGAGACGAGCCAGTTGACTCACCGTGTTGGACCCGAAGTTAGCGACTGCCCCAAGCTCGCCTCTGAACTGAACAATTCCGGCTTCCCCGCCGGCCGCGGCGCCGCCCTTTCCGCCGGTGTGAAAATTCTGGCTCAGCGACAACGAGGGCGAATCGCCGGTCTGGAGTTTGAAGACAACCACCGAATTCTCGCTCGCGTCGTTGGTGCTGGTGACCACCAGCGGCGTGCGGCCAAACTGGGCCTGTGCAGCCAAAGCGCCTGTGACGAGCAGACCCGCCAGCATTACGCTGGACCGGCTCCTGCTCAAAGGGAGCCTCTGAAAATTCATTGCAATCTCCTAGGGTTGGTGTGAAGGCGTGCGCCGGCCGAAAGAACAGCAATCTGATCTGGGGTCGGGGCAGTATTACGCATGTAGATTCGCGACAGGGCGTGCAGAAGTTACGCCCGGCCGATAAGATTTGGGAGTGCGTCCAACGCCTCGCAAAAATTTCTGCAAGCGCGCGTAACTTTTCCTCGCCCCCGGTCGAATTACCCGATGACGTGGCGAAATAAGATCGCTGCCGTTTTCTGACAGCGAGGAAGGCTTTGCGCGAAGACGCTGAGATCAACACTGAGAAGACTGTCCATCGCATGCCCCCCGACAGCAATCTCGAAACGTTGATGGCTCGCTATCAGCGCGGTGACTTCACCGCCGCCACCGCGCTGATCGAAGCCTTTAGTCCCCAGTTGTACCGATTTTTCGTGGCGCAGGCGCAGAGCCGCGCCGACGCTGACGACTTGCTGCAGGAAACCTGGCTGCGCATTCACAGGGTGCGGCACACCTACCGCGCCGGCGAGCCGGCGCTGCCCTGGTTCTATGCGATCGCGCGCCATGTTCGCGTGGACCACTATCGCAAAGCGATGCGCACTGCGCTCGGCGCGCGCGAACTCGAAGAGCGCGCCGTAGTGAGCGCCTCGTTGTCGGGTGCGCCGGACGCGCGCAATGACCTCGATGCGCTCCTCGCGCCGCTCTCCGAGAGTCAGCGCGAAGTGCTGGAGATGCTGAAGGTGTCGGGCATGTCGCTGGAAGAGGTGGCGCGCGCCACGTCCTCCAGCGTCGGTTCAGTGAAACAGAAGGCGCACAGGGCCTACAAGAAGTTGCGGGAGACGATGAGTGCGGCTGGGCTCAGAAGCGAACCCAGAGGCGAGTCAGGAAGGGAGCCAGGAGAACGAATTCAGTGAGAGACGAAGAGATTGACGACATCCTGAAGCAGGCATCGGCCGCGGCGCCAACTCCCGCGCCTGAGTTGCTGCGTCGCGTGGCGGAATCGATTCGCCCGACCCTGCGCCCGGTGCGTCCGCTGTGGCCCGCGTGGCTGCTGTCGACCGCGCTGGTCCTGGTCTGCGCCGCCGTCTCATTTGTCGGCGCGGCCCGCGTCGGTCTCTTCGGATTCGCAAAGATGGACTCGATCGAGCGCGTTTTCATCCTTTTCACCCTCGCAACTCTCCTCACGCTCTTCGCGCGCGCGCTGGTCGCGGAGATGGTTCCGGCAACCCCTCGGCGCCTGTCATCCGGCATGCTTCTTCTGCTCGCGTGCATCGCCCTGGCCGGCATGTTTGCCCTGCTGTTTCACGACTACGCCATTGAACAATTTGTCCCCATAGGAATCAACTGCCTGTTCACCGGGATGCAACACGCGATTCCGGCCGCGCTGCTGAGCTGGCTGGTCGTCCGCCGCGGATTCGCCATCAACCCCGTCTCTGCAGGCTTAATCGCCGGCGCGTTGGGCGGAATCGCCGGCGTAGGCATGCTCGAGCTTCACTGCCCCAACTTCGAGGCCGCGCACCTGCTTGTCTGGCACATGGCCGTCGTGCCGCTCAGCGCCGCTCTCGGGGCCTTCGCCGGATGGCTGATTCGCTTCTGGCCGGCGCGCTCCGCATAAAGACGCGCCCACGAACTCGACATCTCGCCTTATTGCTTCTTCAACACCGCAGTCCCGCGCTCATCGGCGTAGATCGCCGACTCCAGCTTCCGAAAATCATCCGCCTTCGCCGCCGGAATCTCCACGTCCTTCACCACGTAATTGCGCTCGTAGTGCAGCACATTATCTTTCGTCGTGATCGACGAGTGATAACTAGCGAAACTCACATCGACATCCACCGGGTCCGGCGTCTCGTCAACTACATAGCCGGCAGGCAGCGTAATGTCGAAGCTGTCGCGCCAGCGGCCCGGATGCCCGATCTCGATCGGATACGCGCGCTCCTTGCCCTCCATGATGTCCGGCGCCGGGCGACCGTGCGTACCCAGAACGCGCGGCCGCAACAACAGCAACGTACCGGACGGATGCGCAAACGTCGCTGCCTCCAGATGCAGATCGAGCTTCAGCGGCTGATCGAGATTTGGCGCGCCGCCGAATTCATAACTCTTGAACGCCACGTTGGGCAGATCCGATGCGATATTTTTCTCCAGCGTCTCGCGAACTTCCTTCGCATCGCTGTCCTTCAAAAACCACCGCTCGTTCGTCGCATCGTCTCCCACAAACGTCTCGTGCACGTCGCCGGCAATCGAGCCATCGGCCGCCAGAGTAAACACCCCCTTGCGCGTCAACCCTGAGGATTCCGGCGCCAAGACCGGCATCCGCAGAACCTGGCTCGCATCGCCGACCGAAATATTGCCCCAAGCTCCTTGCAGCTCCGCGCGAATCAAACCCACCGGCGTCTCTTCGTCTGTCGGATCGAAGATCAGCAGCGTCTTGCCGTTCGCAGCCTTCACCCACGCCGCCAGTCGCGCATCCGCTTGCCCCTCCGGCAGCTCGATCGCGGTGATCATGTGATTGCCCATCAGCGACGGCGCTCCAGGATCGATCGTCCCGCGCTCGCTATCCACGTGCAAGTAATATGCGCGTACGTCAATCGACTGCAACATCGAAATCAGCAGCGTCGTCTTGTCCTTGCAATCGCCGTAGCCGTTGCGAAAGATCTCGGACGCGTAATGGGCCTGCCACCCGCCAATGCCTCGCTCAACCACGAAATAACGAATGTTCTTCTGGATGTAATCTGTGATGCGGCTCAGCTTCGTATAGAAATCCGGCGCGCCTGAAGTAAGCTCCTTCGCCTTGGCCGCAATCTCCGGCGTCGGGTCAGACCGATGCTCCTCCAGCTTCTCTTCCCACAAGCCCAATGCCCGCCACTGATCGTCGGCGCCTCTGGCCGCCGCATCGCCCCACTTCACAGACATCCGCGCCGCAAGCGCACGCCACGCGGGAGTAGCATGAACATTCTCCAGATCCAAAGCCGGAACATCCTTCAGTTCCCAGCGCAGATGATTCCCTGCAACCTCCGTAGGCTTCACCGGCGTGAAATGCGCCCACGCATCTGCATAATGTCCGCCCGTTGGCAGCGCCAGCTCCAGCGCCTCATACGCAATCGGAATCGAAGACTGAATCCCCCATTCCTCTTCCGACATATAAGGCCGAAGCTGTTCTTCGGTCTCGCAAACCACCACCGAACCTGGATCGCTGCCCGGCGGATTGACCGTGCGAATCCGCTCCGTAAATTGCAACACCGGCGCCTCATACGCGCCGTGATCCACAAAGTCCGACTCCATCGCCTGCAACTGCCGCCCATCCTGCGTAAACGTCCAGGACCGGAAATAGCTCAGCTTCTCGTCCACGTCGTAATCGATGGAGCAATGCGTGTATCCCCGTCCCTGCGGCTTCAAAATACGGATCGCCTCGCGCTCGCGCTCCACCGCATGATTCTGCCCATCGACCGTAATCAGATACTCGTCGAACAAAACCACGGCGGCCGCACTTCTCGCCGAATCCGGCGTCGCCGTCTTCGCCGCATCCACCGCCCACTGCGGCGCCGGCTGCGGCTTTTCCCGCGCCCAGGACGCATGCGTCCACAGCGTCAACGCGCACACTGCGAAGAGAACCCGCGTTGCAGAGCCCAAAGTGAATCGCATTGTCAGTTCCCTTTAGCCGTAGTTACAGATAACGTGAACACAAGCTGCTGTTGATCGACAGTCGCAATCTTCTGGTAGAAATCCCGCAGCCCGTCGTACTCCTCCGCCTTCGCAAAAGTGAAGCCGCGCAGCATCTGGTTGGCGATCGTCACCTTGTTGGGCTCGACAGTGCTCTTCGTTACATAGACAGCTCTCTTCTCCCACGGCGTCTGAGAGTTCTGCGGATTTCCTTCCACCGTCAGCGTTGCCGGAAACGAATAGGTGACCTGGTCCGTAATCTGTTCGGCATAGCGCATATCCACCGGCTCCTCGCGCTTGGCCTCTTCCACAAACGGCTGCCGCCGGCGCGTCTCAAAAAAGAATCCGGGAATCAGCAGGCGCTTCGACGTCGCCGCGCCTAGCGCGCCATCCACCTTGCAGATCGCCATCAGTTGCACATCCGGATTGTCGAGACTGAGAAAGTGATCCAGATGCCCCTCCACGCCCTCCGGCAGCATCGGCTGTAGCCACCGGTCGAAGTCTTTCTTCAACTCGTCCTCATCGTTGCGCAGCGCAAACTGCCTCCACCGCAGCGCATCCTGCCCCGTCATCACAAATCGCACGTTTCCCTGCACCGCGCCATGTTCGTCAAGCTTCAGATCGCCGAACCGCGTCAGCGCATTGGCCGTGTACAGCCCCAGCGGCGTTCCGTACAGCGCGCGTCCCTCTGCGCTCTGCCGCACTCCCATGGCCCCCGTATGCTTCCAGTGCAGCATCTCAAACGGGCACATCTTCTCGCCTGGATCGAGCAAAATCTCCTTGCCGCCGGTGCTGAGAATGATGATGTTGTCATCCAACTGATTGAAGTTGAGATAGTCGGGCGTGAAGATCGCTCGATCGCGATTCACTACCTTCAGGTCGTACGCCGTCAATCCCGCGGCCCGCAGCATCGCCAGATACAGCAGCGCGATATCCTCGCTCGATCCGCTCTTCTGCTTCCACGTATCCTCGGCGCGCTTGGCTTCGCGCAATCCAAGCTGCTTCAGCTCCGCCTGCCCCTTTGCGCGCGAGAAATCCGCGTTGTCCAGCCCCTGCACCGCCTTGTACAGCTTGCGCGCCTTGTCCAGATCGCTGTCGCCTGGCGCAACCAATCCCGCAACAGCGTCCTGCAGCGTCTTCGTTGGCTCGGCGAAATGGTCCACATCTTTGGACCAACGCTTGGCCTCCGTCACCCAGAAATCCCCGCCGTTGCTCGCGCTTTCGTAATAGAAGAGCAAGTGATACATCACGCTCTCCAGAGGCGGCATCCACTCTTCGTCCGGAATCGCGGGAACATCGGTCACGTCGAGGCTGTAGCGCCCAATCGCGTCAGTCTGTACCTTTGCCCCAGGCGGAAGAACGCTCGTCCAGATGAGCGAATGGACGGTATTCCCTCTTGAATCCGTGAGGTATTGGCTGGTCGCATACTGCGACCCGTGCAAAAACGCCTTGAACGGCGTGAACGCATAGTGCGCCTGGTGGACAAAATACTGGCGCTGAATCTCCCAAAACGGCGATGAGTAATGATTGTCGTCGTAGCGGGTCTGATACGTGTACTCCAGAATGCTGCCCACCTCCACGCTCGGCAGCGTAAACACCTTGCGGCTATATTGCGCGTCTTTGCTTTTGGCGATCAGCAAATCCTCGGGCTTGCCCTGCAGCGGGATCACCGTTCCATCCGGATGAATCGTCCGGCCGTGGATATCAGTCACTTTGTAGTTGTCGCGCTCGTAGGGAATCTCGACCGTCGCCAGGTCCTTCCCCTTTTCCTTCAAAACCTTCACCCGCGCATAAAACATGTGGTAGTGCAGCGGGTCGTCCGTGACCTCCCGCACGTTGAGAAAGACCGCTGCGGCGCCCGGCGCCTTCGGGTCTTCGGTCATCTGCAGTTCCTCTTTCGTTGGTTCCTGGAACTGCGCATGAAGTGTGGTTGGAATCTGAATGGCGAAAGAGGCTAGGACAAAAGAACCCAGGGCAAAAAAACGCATAGCGCGCATCTTCCTTCGGAAGCAGAAAAGTATTGAAAGCTGTTTTGGTGCGACGATTCTACCCTGTAACGCGCTCCATGCGCATATCACTGCCGTGCCATTGATTAGTTAATCAATAACCTTCCCTCCCGCCTGTTATCCCGAGCAAAGGTCGCACGCAAAAGCGTGCAGCTGAGCTGAGGGATCTGCCATTGTTTTTGCAAGCTGGGCGCCCCCATTCTCCGCAGTTCTTTTCCCCGAGAGTGGGAAAGCGCGCGCTCATCGCCTCTAGCCGGGTGCCCCATCCTTGGAGCCGCTTTTGCGACAAGGGTGGGATAGGACAAACTCCAGGCCGCCTCCAGAGAGAGCCCAAATTAGCTGTCTCGCAAATCGCCGACGCGGCATTGTCACGAACTCAGGCAGACTGGCCCCGGAGGGGCCAAATGAAAATAGCCCAGGACAAGCGCAGTCCTGGGACCCGCCCCCAAAACAATCCGCCCCCCCGTAGAGGCGGCATGACATCACGCCTCACCGCCGGGCCGCCCATGGTTGAACGCCTCGTTCGCCCCATGAAGGAACCTTCACAACTCCACTAGCATCTCTCGACTATCCTTGATTTCATCTCCTCGCAGCCAGGAGTAAAGATGCCCCCGAGCTCGAATATCCCGCTGACCACTATTCACAAGGTCGCCGCCGATGGCCTCCAGGTCTTCTACCGCGAGGCCGGCCCGCGCGATGCGCCGGTCGTGCTCCTGCTCCACGGCTTCCCCACATCGTCGTTTCAATTTCGTGAACTGATTCCACGCCTCGCCGATCGCTACCGCGTCATCGCTCCCGATCTGCCCGGCTTCGGCTTCACTGAAATCCCCGAGACCCGCGCCTACAAATACACCTTCGACGCGCTCGCGCAGACGATCCTCGCCTTCACCGACGCCCTCCATCTCAGCCGCTACGCCCTCTACGTCTTCGACTACGGCGCGCCCACCGGCTTCCGTCTCGCCATGCAGCGGACCGAGCGCGTCGCCGCCATCGTCTCGCAAAACGGCAACGCCTACGAAGAAGGCCTCGGCGACGCATGGGCCCCAATCCAACGCTACTGGCGCGAACCAACATCAGACCATCGCGAAGCCATCCGCCCAGCCCTCAACCTGGAAGGCATGCGACGCGAATATCACATGGGCATCCCCTCGTCTTACGCCATCGCGCCCGAAGGCTACACGCTCGATGCTGCATTGCTCGCGCGTCCCGGCAACGTCGACATCCAGTTGGATCTGTTCCTCGACTACGCCAACAACGTAAAGCTCTATCCGAAATTTCACGAGTACTTCCGCAACTACCATCCGCCGCTGCTGGCGATATGGGGCGAGCATGATCCGTATTTCATTCCCGCAGGCGCCAAAGCCTTTCAGCGCGACATCCCGGCTGCCGAAGTTCAATTCCTCGACACCGGACACTTCGCGCTCGAAACCCACGTCGAAACCATCGCCGCCGCGATGAAAGATTTCCTCGCCCGAAACTCTTACTAACGCAGTAAGCAGTCTCTGACAAATCTCGTTTTCCGCGCGAAGGGTGCGAATACACGCCTTCTTAGCAGGCCCCGGAGAGGCCGAATGAAAATAGCCCAGGGTTGAAGCGCAGCGAAACCCTGGGATACAACCCAAAAACAGATCCGCCGCCCCGTAGGGAGCGGCATGAACTCACGCATCATTGCAGAACAACTCACCGGAAGAATCTATCCGGACGCGGATTTGTAATAGAGCACGAAATGAACGCGGGCTTTAGCCCTGCGGGAAATTTCCCGCTACTAGCCGCCCGACCACACACTTCACTCACAAGGCAGGCCCTCTATGGAAACCAATCCTGAGCAATACGATCTCGTCATCCTCGGCAGCGGCGAGGGGGGCAAGTTTCTCGCCTGGACCATGGCGCGACTCGGCAAGCGAGTCGTCGTCATCGAACGCAAATACATCGGCGGCTCCTGCCCCAACATCGCCTGCCTTCCCAGCAAGAACATCGTTCACAGCGCCAAAGTCGCGTCGTACTTCTACCGCAGCGAAGAGTTCGGCATCACCAAGGAAAACGCCCGCATCGACATGGGCGCCGTGCGCCAGCGCAAGCGCCTCATGGTCTCCGGCCTCGTCGACATGCACCTCGACAACTACAAATCCAGCGGCGCCGAACTGCTCCTCGGCACCGGCAAATTCATCGCTCCCCGCACCATTGAAGTCACGTTGCCCAACGGCCAAACCCGTATCATTCAAGGCGAAAAGGTAGTCATCGGAACCGGCACGCGCGCCACGCTACCCGACCTTCCCGGCCTCATCGACGCCCAACCTCTCACCCACATCGAAGCTCTCGAGCTCGATCGCCTCCCGTCACATCTGCTCGTCCTCGGCGGAGGCTACGTCGGCCTAGAGCTGGCGCAGGCCTTCCGCCGATTCGGCAGCCGCGTCACCGTCATCGATCGCAATCCCGCGCTCACACATCTTGAAGATCCCGATGTGAGCGAAGCCCTCGAAGCGCTCTTTCGCGACGAAGGCATCGAGCTGCGCCTCGGCGCCGGCGTCGAGTCCGTCGAAGGCCAGTCCGGCGATTTCGTGCGCCTCCACCTCACGCACAGCCACGCCAATGAAACCATCGAAGGCAGCGATCTGCTCGTCGCCACTGGCCGCACGCCCAACACCGCCGGCATCGAACTCGAAATCGCCGGCGTTGAACTCACCGATCGCGGCTACGTCAAAGTCGACGAACAACTCCGCACCACTGCGCCCAATGTCTGGGCCATCGGCGACTGCGCCGGAAGCCCGCACTTCACGCACATCTCCTTCGACGACTTCCGCGTCATTCACGACGATATGCTCGGTCGCCATCGCGTCACGACACATCGCTACGTGCCGTCCTGCATGTTCACCGATCCCGAGCTCGCCCACATCGGCCTGAATGAGACACAAGCCAAGTCCCGAGGCATTCCCTATCGCCTCGCCAAAATTCCCATGGTGGCCGTGCTGCGCACGCGTACGCTTTCCGAAACGCGCGGCTTCATGAAAGCCCTCATCGACGCCGAAAGCGATCGCATCCTCGGCTTCACCGCCTTCGGCGTCGGCGCCGGAGAGATCATGGGGGCCGTGCAAATCGCCATGATCGGCAACCTGCCCTTCACCGCCCTGCGCGACGCCGTGATCACCCACCCCACGCTGCTCGAAGGCTTCCTTCCGTTGTTCTCCTCCGTGCCGCCGCTAAACAAATAGGCTGAAACCGGCCGCTTGATTCTCGTGCCTGCATGCCTCTCCCGGAGGGAGAGCATGAAAATAGCCCAGGGTGAAGCGCAGCGAAACCCTGGGACACAACCCCAAAACAAATCCGCCGCCCCGTAGGGGCGGCATGACATGGCGCCTCACAACTGAACGCCCATCCACGCGTTCCGGAAAATCCCAAACCATTTGTGCACTGTGGAACAAGCCCGAAGGAGACACGCGATGCAAGCCCGCGCATGGAGAGTTGAATCCCCCAACGGAGACTTCCGCCAAATCGAAATCTCCATCCCCGAACCGCGCGCCGGCGAAGCACTCGTGCGCATTGCCGCCAGCGGCGTCAACCCGCTCGACACTAA
>DATHNJ010000192.1:0-2608 GCA_035486155.1 Occallatibacter sp.
ACCATTTTTGCGCCTAGCCGCCGGTGAACGGCATTGAGTGGCGTCTTCCGAAGTTCGCTAACTATAGGCGAGTTGGCTGATTCCATTCCGCATGCTCAAGCAGAAATCGATACTAGCACGCGCCTAAACAAGCGTCAAAACTCGGCGTTCAAACACAGCTTTGTGGCGAATCGCCCGAAGGGGGCTACGACTGAGACGAAGCGCACTTGCAACTCTTTAGCGAAGGGCTCAGTACGTCCGCCTTGCCGCCTCAGCCTTCGGTCAGGTACAGTTTTCAGGGAGGCGCCCCATGCAAGGTCCCATCGTCTGCTCCATCTGTGACAAGACGGAAGAGCAGTGCACTTGCGAACGATACTGCACCATTTGCAAGGGACAGCATAAAGTGCGTCTCTGCGCGGATGGTCTCTATTACTGCCCGGACTGCCGGGAAGCCTGCGACGTGGCACTTGCGAACAACCGTGGACACTGAGCCCAAAACCATTCGCTTGCGAATAGATGCCGATCCTAGGCTGGCGGCGGCCGTAGGAGGCGCGGCGCGCTACCTGGCCGACGCGGCCGGTATCGAAAACGAAGCCGTCGCTCAACTTCAATCGGCAGTGATCGCCGCCTGCCGCGAGGCCTTCGGTAATCTCAGCAAAGACCATCCGCACTTGGATGTAAGCCTCACGCGCCTCTCCGACCGGATCGAAGTGTCCCTCTCTCATGAAGGCGTGACAGCCTCAGCCGAGGGCGGGGATAGTGGGGCAGTGCCGAGCGGGGTCGATCGAATCCAGTACGAAACGCAGGGCAACGTGGCGGTCACGCGCCTCACGAAATACATAAACCAAGGCGCGCCTAGCAGGTAACCACTGGACGATGGATCGCCTTGCTGGAAGTGCGTTGAGCCGCGTTAGGACCGACGCCGACGCCCAAAACCACTACATCTTAAACGCGAAGGTATTGCGCTTGATCAGCGAGGCCATCTGATCGTCCGTAAGCGTCATGTGCACGACGATGCGGTCCCCACTCGGCGTAACGCTTGCCTGGGTGAGCAGTTGCGCCATATCGGGATTTTCCGTCTTCGACTGGTATTGCTTGTAAAGCAGTCCCATTTGCAGCAACTGTCCCAGCGTGTTCGCGTCGTCGGTCGAGCCGCAAATCCCCTGGAACTTGCCGTCAATGCCGCTACTGGCATCCACATTGATGATCATGTTCTGCATCCGCGTCACGATCTTGGCAGCGTCCGGGAACTGCTGAATTTCGGGCGCAAGCTGCTGCATCGCCAGGCGCGTATACGCCGGATTCAACACCGACCAAAACACACCGGTTCCGTTCGCTTCGTTCACGAGCGGAAAGAATTTGTCGTTGCGCATCAAGCCTTCTTCGCCACCGAAGCGCACTTCGACCATCTTCTCCAGCAATGCGCGATGACCAAATGCCGCCGTACTTGAATCGATGAAGAAAAAGAAGAGATCGTTGGCGCCGGAACCCGTTCCGAACGCATAGAGCGTGTAGTTCCGCGCCTTGAATGTCGGCAATTTCTGCGCTTTGAAATAAGCTTCGGTGGACTCCGGATTGTAGTTGCCCAGCGCCACACCGACGATCTGTTCTCCGGTAGGCACCGCAGCAGATCCGACTCCTTCAGTCTTGCTGGTCACGCCCTCAGCGACTAGCCCCCAAGCTAGTTCTTCAACCTGCGTATTTGGGTCAACGCCCGCAGAAGCCAAAAACTTTTCGAATTGCCGGAATCGCTCGGGCAGCATTTGCTGCTGGAGTTGCGGAAACCACGCCAACGTCCGCGCTTTCTTCAAATCGGCATACGCAAACTCGCCCACCTCTTTCGGGAACAGCGCGATGATATCCGCTCCCAGACGCCCGGCGCGCGCAGGCTTCGGCGCAAACATCGTCAGCACCGCCAGAATGCCAACGGCCACAACGCGGCGCATGGCCGCAATCGCGCTCACTTTCTTCCTTCGTACCATGTGATTCTCCTTTCGCTTTTCGGAGAGAGTCGCCGATGACCAGGCCCGATCACTAGACCCCGATCACAACTAGGCCCCGATCACTACTAAGCGTTGATCGTGCGGGTCTCGCCCAAGCGCTCGCGCAGCGCTGAAATCCTCTCTCGCGTTGCCGCCACGTACCCTGCGTCCTTGATCCCATCGAGATTGATCTCGACATTCGCCAATGCGCCTCTGGCGCCAGCGGTAGCCATAAGCCGGGCTACTTCTAAGTCTGACTTCATGGATGCCGCCGCGATAGCCGCAAGTTGTCCCAAACGTTCGAAAAGGGCAACTGTCCGCTCTGCCACTTCGAGCGGCACCTCCGCTGCGGCTCGCGTGGCGATCTGAATTGCTTCGGCGCGCCACTTAATCTCCGCAGCGTCACCTTGCGGGAGTTTGAACGCCACCATCACGTCATCATACGAGTTCGCGTCGCGATCGATGGCCATGGTCAGTTCTTCCGCCGCTCGGCGCATGCCGTCCAGCGCATCCGACAGCTTGTCAGCAACGAGGAATTGGGATTTCTTCTTGCGAGACAAGCCCGCGACCATTTGCCCCAACGAGGCCGCCAGCGCTCCCGCAAACGCCGCCACGCTGCCTCCGCCGGGTGTCGCGGTAGGAGCAGC
>DATHNJ010000193.1:0-30408 GCA_035486155.1 Occallatibacter sp.
GGAGTTGTAGCGGACCTCGGTCGCCTCGGCGTCGAGAATCTTGAAGACCTGCTCCTTATACGTCTCGGCATTTTTTTCGATTTGCTCGCGCGTCAGCGGCTTGCGCGTTACGTTGCGCCCCGTTGGGTCGCCGATCAGCGATGTGAAATCGCCTACTAGAAAGATCACCGTGTGCCCAAGCTGCTGAAAGTGCCGCAGCTTGCGCATCAATACGGTATGGCCAAGATGCAGGTCCGGCGCGGTCGGGTCGAATCCAGCTTTGATGCGCAGCGGCTTGCCGGTCTTGCGGCTCTCTTCCAGCCGCTCGCGCAGATCCGCCACGCGAATAATCTCGGCCGCGCCCTTCTGCAATAAATCCAACTGTTCGTCGACTGGCAAAAACTCAGGAACTGGCAAAAATTCAGGCATGTCTTTCTAAGTATAGATTTCGTCTTTGCCGCGGCCGGAGCAGGGAAGCCGCATCGTTACGGCGCCAGCATCCCGTAAATGGTCGTCGTCTCCGACAAATTTCGCTCCAGCCGCGCCAGCTTGAACCGCAGCTCCTGGTTCGCCGCCAGCAACTCGCCTACCAGCGCCTGCAATCGCCGCCGTTCGGCCTCGATCGCATCGATCCCCGCAGGCGCTGAGCGTTGTGTCTCATCCATCTGCGCCATATTCATCTCCTCTCTCAAACCTCGTCGATTGTCCGCGCCGCTGCGTCAAGCGCCTCGGCGATCTTGCCGATCTGTTCCGCGGAAAGACTTCCGCGTTCCACGCGCATCTTCAGCGCAAACTTCAGGTTCATAATTGCCCGTTCGATCTGCGGCGATTTTCCGCGGCCGAACATCTTTCCCGCCGCCTGTATGCGCCCGAAGATTGCCTTCAGCAGCGCCTGATTGGTCTTCAGATACGCCTTGCCTTCTTCAGTGGCCGCGTACAGCTTCTTGTTGCCTTCAGTCGAAGCAACCATCGCGAGGCCTTCTTCTTCGAGCAGCGTCAGCGTGGGGTAGACAACGCCGGGGCTAGGCGCATAGCCGCCGGAAAGCCGCTCCTCGATGGCTTTGATGATTTCGTATCCATAACTCGGCTTGTCGGCGATCAACTGCAAAATCACCAGCCGCAGGTGGCCGTTGTCGAAGAATCGCTCGCGGCTTCCGCCTGCATAGGCCTCCCAGCGTTCGCGCCGGTCGTCCCACCAGCCGCGTCCATGACGATGATGGCGGCAGTCGCGTCCATGTTCCTCGTGCATTTCTCTGTGCATCTCTTTCAATCGTTCAAACATTAGATCCTCCTTCGATCTATCAAGATATATCTTAAGATATATCTGAAATAGTCTTACGTCAAGCCCGCCCGCAGGAGATTCGGCCCGGCGGCGAACATTCATCTTTCTTCTGAAACCTTCACAACCCGCCGAAGCTCTAACGCGCAGGAGAAGCCTAACTATGTCCACAGTGACCGGCCGCGCGATGCAGATTCCCGCCATAGGGGGAGCGTTTCAACTCGTCAAGAAGGAATTTCCCGATCCAGGCCCCGGCCATGTGCGCATTCGCGTGCAGGCCTGCGGCGTCTGCCATAGCGATTCAGTCACAAAATTAGGGCTTTTTCCCGGCATTGTTTATCCGCGCGTGCCCGGTCATGAGGTGGCCGGAGTGGTGGATGCGGTGGGCGCCGATGTGCCGCTGTTCAAGAAAGGCCAACGGGTGGGTTTGGGCTGGCACGGGGGACACTGCAACTACTGCCCGCCCTGCCGCCGCGGCGACTTTATTCTTTGCGAGAAGGGGCAAATCGCCGGCATTAGCTTTGACGGCGGATATGCCGACTATGTGATCGCTCCGGCCAACGCCCTCGCGCTGGTTCCTGACGAGCTATCAGACGTGGACGCGGCGCCACTGATGTGCGCGGGCGTCACCACATTCAACAGCCTGCGTCATAGTGGCGCGCGTCTCGGCGATACCGTGGCGATCCTCGGCATCGGCGGCCTCGGCCATCTCGGCGTGCAGTTTGCAGCCAAGAGCGGCTTCCACACAGTGGCCATTGCGAGAGGCCAGGACAAAGCTGCCCTCGCGAAGCAACTCGGGGCGCACGACTATATCGACAGCGCTGCGCAGGACCCCGCGGCCGAGTTACAAAAGCTGGGCGGCGCCGCCGTAATCCTCTCCACGTTGACCAGCGCGGACGCCCTGGCGGCTGCGGTGAACGGACTTGGCCCTAACGGCAAGCTTGTCATCCTGGGTGTGCCTGAGAAGCCTTTCAATGTGAATGCGCTTCCATTGATTTTGGGAAACCGCTCTATCGCCGGCTGGGCTTCAGGCACTGGCATGGATTCGGAAGACACGCTCAATTTCAGCTCGCTCACCGGCGTCAAACCCATGATCGAGACCTATCCGCTGGAGCGCGCAGAGGAGGCGTATGACCGCATGATGAGCGGCAAAGCCCGTTTCCGCGCGGTGCTCACTACGGGCAACTGAATCGGTTTGCGCCGCCGCGCTGGCGCGGCTTTGCAACCCAATCCCGACGCGGCCGATCCGCTCGTGTTTCGCTGTGCGAAATCGCGATCGGACTCGGCCACGCTATAATTTCCTCATGCACCCGGCTCTCATCGCCGCTCCCCATCGCGCCTTCGCGCGCGCAGCCCGTGCTGCGGCGGCTTCGGCCGCCTAGATCGTCCCACCTCATCCCAATCCAGCGCGCAGTTACCTTTCAGGCCCGTCGCCCTGCGGCTCTGGCCTTGATCACTGACAACTGATCTCTGTCCACTGTCATACTGGAGTCATCATGGACCAGTTCTCCCGCATTCAGCGCCTCCCGCCCTATGTCTTCAACATCACCGGCGAGATGAAGGTCGCCGCGCGCCGCCGCGGAGAAGACATCATCGACTTCGGCATGGGCAATCCCGACGGCGCCACGCCCAAACACATCGTCGACAAGATGATCGAGGCGGCGCAGAAGCCGGTCACCCATCGCTACTCCGTCTCGCGCGGCCTGCCTCGCCTGCGCAAAGCAATCTCCAACTGGTATAAGACCCGCTACTCGGTCGACATCGATCCCGACACCGAGGCCATCGTCACCATCGGCTCCAAAGAGGGCATCGCCCACCTCTGCCTCGCCATCCTCGACTCGCGCGACACCATCCTCGTCCCCAACCCGTCCTACCCTATCCATATCTACGGCCCCGTCATCGCCGGCGCTCATGTCGTCAGCGTGCCCATTCACGACACCGAACAGTTTCTCGGCCAGCTCGAGGACCTGATCCCGCGCATGACCCCGCGCCCCAAAGCGCTGATCGTCAACTTCCCAGCCAACCCGACGACTCAAACAGTGGAACTGCCTTTCTTCGCGCGCCTCGTCGCCCTCGCCCATCAATACGGCTTCTATCTCATTCACGACCTGGCCTACGCCGACCTCGGCTTCGACGGCTATCAACCGCCCAGCGTTCTTGAAGTCCCCGGCGCCAAAGAGGTCGCCGTCGAGTTCTTCACTCTGTCCAAGAGTTACAACATGCCCGGCTGGCGCGTCGGCTTCATGGTCGGCAATCCGGTGCTGGTCAACGCCCTCGCCCGTCTCAAGAGTTACTTCGACTACGGCACCTTCACGCCCATCCAGGTCGCCAGCATTCTGGCGCTCGAAGGCCCGCAGGATTGCGTTGCTGAGATACGCGAAACCTATCGCCGCCGCCGCGACGTATTAGTTGAAGGACTCAACAAGTTAGGCTGGCACGTGCCGTCGCCCAAGGCCACCATGTTCCTCTGGGCCCAGATCCCCGAGGCCTTCTCGGCCCTTGGATCCCTTGAGTTCTCTAAGCTGCTGTTAACCGAAGCCAAAGTAGCCGTAAGTCCCGGCGTAGGCTTCGGCGAGCACGGCGACCGCCACGTACGATTCAGCTTGATCGAAAACGAAGAGCGCACAAGACAAGCCTTAAGAGGCATCAAGCAGATGTTCGCCAAGAACCCTGCCGCCAAAGCGCTGGTGACGGCGTAGAACGCGTGGCGCTGCGCGCTTCCCGCGGACTTTATGTTTCAACAGAACCGCAAGGAGCACGCAAACTTGAAGTCACAAATTGTGACTTCAAGTTGGGGAGGCGCAAGGCGCCGTCCAGGCGAACATCGCTATCATGCGCGTTCATTGAGCTGCTGGGCGCCCCCCACCATTGCGCAGCAAGGTGAGAAGCGCCGCTCTGAGAGACACGTCGCCCCGATCACATGTCCGCACGAGCCTTCCCATGAGTGACCGAAAACACGTCGTTCTCCATCTTCCCCGCGCTATCGTAGAACGATGCCTACGCGTCCGAAGAGTCGTTTGAGGTCACAAATTGTGACCTCAAACTCCGTTGTCCTCGTCGAACGAGTGGAGCGGCGCATTCTCGCGATCCGCGGGCACAAGGTGATGCTCGATGCCGATCTGGCGGAGTTGTATGGCGTGGCCACCAAAGCGCTGAACCAGGCGGTGAGACGGAACATCGAACGCTTTCCTCGCGACTTCATGTTTCAGCTGACGCGAAAGGAAACGGACAGTCTGAGCGACTATTGGGACTCTACCGCTTTGAGGTCACAAATTGTGACCTCAAAGAATGGCCGAGGCGGACGTCGATATCTTCCGTTGGCATTCACCGAGCAGGGCGTCGCCATGCTCTCCAGCGTCCTTCGCAGCTCTCGCGCCATCAAAGTGAATATTGCGATCATGCGCGCGTTCGTGAAGCTGCGGAAGATCCTGGCGACGCATGAGGACTTGGCCCGGCGCCTGCAGGAGCTGGAAAGCAAGTACGACGAACAGTTCAGGGTGGTGTTCGACGCCATTCGCGAATTGATGACTCCACCACAAAAGCCACGCCGGCGCATCGGTTTCGGCGCTTCAGACGCCGAAGCATCCCGTACGCTGGGCGTTCCGCTAGCATAAAACTCCCCCGCTCTGCTGAACAATCGAGATGCGCCGGCTTCTAGGCCGCGTACGCACGCGGAAACGAGGGTCGCCCCCCCACAGCAGAACTCTTGCCGGATACACGCCAAATAGAACCAAAGCATCCGTGGCATGTGGACAATGCATGCAGAGCAAGCGAGGCGATCGCATGGTTGGCCAATCCCAAAAAAAGGGCGGTGTGGAGTCGCCTCCGCACCGCCAACTAGTTCTTCCCACCGCAACGAGGTGGAAGCGGTTGGTTCATCACCGCCCAAGCGCGTTAGCTATACCTTTACGATCGAGACCGAGCCGATCACCGGCTGCGATCCTTCTGCGGGTTGTCCCGAAGAAGTAATCGTCAGATTGACCGCTCCGCTCGCCACAGATGCGCCAAGCTTCTTCACCAGCCCCGAGATATCGAAGCTGACGAAGCGTGTTGGCTCATCCATCCGCATTCCGGGCATCGCCGTGAAGAAGTTCAACGAACCTACTTTGTGCGCTGCCCGCGCCTCTGCGGACGCTGCTTCGGGCAGATCGAGGTAGATGTCATACAGAACTCCTGGCTGGCTCTTGACCTGCAGATCGCGAATCACCAGATAGTAGCGGCCAAGATCCGGCGCAGGCGCGTTTAGCGTCAGATCGAACGCGCGATTTTGTGGCGCGCCAGCCGCTATTTGCAGCGCGACGCGCGTCGTCGCCCCAGAGAGTGCAACGCTCGCGGAAGTCGCAACCGTCGAGGTGGCGACAGGCTCCTGAGCGTTCAGAGCCAACGCTCTTGATGCGACCAGGCGCGGACCAGGCTGGAACTCCTGATAGGTGTAGCCTAGTGGCTCGATCGAAAGGACGTCGCCGACTAACTGCGATGCGGCTTTGCAGTCCGGTCCGGCAAACCAGAACCTCTGGTTCTTCCAGTTCTGGTCGTTCGGATTCGGATGACCGTTCTTGTTCCAACTCGCCCAGAGTCGGTCGATGTTGCAGTGGTGCATCCAGAAGATCGGATCCTGCGCCGCGGTCGGAACCCAACCCATATTCGTTGTCGTTCCGACAAGATCGTGCACATTGCCGTGGAGGTTGAAGTCGAGGTTGTTACAGAAACCCTGCTTGGGGCTGTGTGGCGAATAGGTGGTCTCGGCCATTGCGCTGGTCGCGCTCAGATCGCCGGGATTGTGGGCATCGATGGGAGAGCCTGTGTTGACGCCCGGATTGCGATTGGCGACGTAAAGCGGCGCGAAGGCCGGAACGCCAGGAGAGCGGAACGCTGCCGGCATCACGCCGCTCGTAGGGCTAGAGGGCAGGCCAGGCGAATAGTTCCAGTAGGGCAGCGTGAATGAATCGTCGTGCAAAAGAGCGCGAATCGTCTTCTCGAAGAAGTAGACATACATGCGATGCCACGGTAGGAAGTTATCGGTGTTCTGGCCGTTCTGATGAGGCTGGCATGTCCACCAGGCTCTTTCGGCAAGATCTCTGGCCGGCGATGGAGTGCTTCCAAACACATTGTTTATTGCCGTCGCCTTGGGCACGGGGATTGCGTGCGTGTACCACCAGAATGTCCAGCTGCAAGGGTCAGTGGCAGGCTTGTTCTTCATAAGCCGCACGCCTTCCGCGTACTTCCTGACCATGGCTTGCCCTTCCGGGCTGAGGACGTTATATCGAACCTTGGGTGTTTGAGCGTCTGCGAGGATGGAGCTGCTCAAAATCGGAAGAGATGCTGTTGCTGCGGCTTGCTTGACAAATTCCCGTCGTGTGCTGCGCGCCATAAACACTCCTTAGGGGATGGAGATTAGAAGCATGGCTTGGAAAGCACACAAAAGGTCTCAGTTTTCGGGATGTGAGTCAAGCAAATAAAGACCTGTCAACATATCCCTGTAAGATATCGTCCGCTCGAAGTTTAAGTCTTCATTTACTTAGTGTGTAACTGACGTGTTAGTCATGTTGTAACTGTACTAATAAGGCTTTATCAAAGCTTAGAGACGGCGAAGGGTCAGACGCGCGAGTCGGGCTTCTGTCTTCTACGCAGATCTGAAGATGAGCCGAAGCAGGCTGATAACCTAGGAGTCTTTTCAGAAACGTCGACTTCACTTCGAACGACAATTCCTGGCTGTCTGTTCTTTGCCGTACGCTGTACAGGCTGAACTCGCCGATCCGGTTCTTCTCCGTCGGCCGGCTCGCTCCCGCCGTGGCGATGTACACCGCGTAAGGGCCGCCTGCATGGCCGAGAGAGCGCACCCGCTGCAGGACTAAAACGCTCTTCCGATTGAGATCGAGCTTGCTAACCGTGGATGCCGCGGCGAGCGGAACACAGGCAAAGTCGCCGATCGAAGTCGTCTTTTGATCTACCGACGCGAACAGGGTGATGGGTTCATTCTTCATTTCTTCCTTCTGCGGTTCCGCGAGAGAACGTCCCGGATTCGACGCCAATCCGGCGAGCACAACCATGCTATAGAAGCCGGCCCAATTGAGCGATGGCATAAGCGATCCTCCTATCTGCCGCCTGGCGACGCAAGTTAGACGATCGAAAGCCGAAATAGCTTCGCAACGATATTCTCACAGTAGCTTTGTCTTTTATTGATTCTTCTAAGTAATGAGCGTGGTATTGCCGAAGTAATTAGATTGCTAATCGATATGAATCGAGGTCGGCGGCGCCCAACATCCTTACTTGGCGCTCGAGCGCGGCGCGTTGCTTTATGTTGCGAATTCTGACACAGAAGTGTTGCGGATGTTGATGGCGGTTTGGGAAGAGTTTGCGCTTTCACAGTCCCACAGTTTCACAGGCGTTTTTTGGGGCGCTTTCCTCACAGATTAAGTTGCTGTCAAAGCTGGGCGTGTGATGGGCGTTGAGACGGCATAGCCGCCCAGGTCTCTACCAGACCTGGGAAGCCCGGTGCTGGTTGTGACGGTCTTCGCCTGAACCGGCCAGTTCCTCAACCAAGCGGGGGTTGCTGCGTCTAATCTCCTCAGCGGTTACTCTTGCCATGGCCTGGGCGAAGCTCACGCTCGCCTCATTCCAGGCTTTCGTTCTATATTGGGTGCATCCCTGGGGCGTCTGTCTCTTTTTTTCGACAGCGCCGGATTTTTGGGCTGTTTGTTGTGTGTCGACTTAGACCGGCGCGAAAGCGCTATTCCGTTAGCTGCGGCTCGAAGCTGAGACCCGCCCGGCGGAGGAAGAGGAAACAATGAGTGATGAACTGGAAAATGCCCCGAGGACCTATTCCGGCGCTTTGCTGGCGGTCATCGGATTGGCGCTTTTGGCCGCGGTAGCCGGATTGATCTGGACCTACACGTTGAGCGGCCGGCTGACGCGTCAGGAAGCTGCCTTGACCGACGCCAACGAAAAGAATGGAAAGCTGGCGGCGGAACTGCGCGAGACCAATGCGCGGCTTACCGTGACTACCGACGAGCTGGGCAAGTCGCTGGGGCTTACGCAGCGGCAGCTCGACCAGCGGGCCCAAGCCCTGATCGCGCGCGAGCAGGAAGACAACCGCCGACTGCAGGATGCGCAGAAGGCGACCGCGCAGCAGGTCGCCGGGGTTTCGAGCGATCTAAGCAATGTGAAGACCGACGTGGGCGGCGTAAAGACCGACCTGACCAAGACGCAGGGCGATCTGCAGGGCGCCATAACCCAATTGACTTCGATGAAGGGCGATCTTAGCGACCACTCAAGCCTGATTGCCCGTAACGCGCAAGAGCTGGACGTTCTGAAGCATAAGGGCGACCGGAGCTACTACGAGTTCACTCTGGCCAAGGGGCAGAAGAAGCCGGTGGGCACGGTGAGCATTGAGCTGAAGAAGGCCGACCAGAAGAAGAGTAAGTTCACGCTGGTGGTCTACGCCGACGATCGCAGCTACGAGAAGAAGGATCGCAACGTTGACGAGCCTCTGCAGTTCTACAGTGGCAAGGATCCGGCGTTGTACGAGATCGTGGTGAACGCAATTCCGGGAAAGAACACGGTCTCGGGTTATCTCTCGACGCCTAAGGGCGCGCCTGCTCCGGTAACGCCTAGCGGTCAGTAACCGCGACTGTGGCGGCCGCTTTCACGTCGGGCTGATAGCGGAACCCGAAGGTGAAGTCCAAGGTCTTGCGTGCGTCCCACTGCTCTTTGGTCATGCGGAAGGAGGAGACGAAAGTCCCCTCCGCCGTTTGACCCGTCTCCAGCGTCAACTCCGTATTGATCGGCGTACTGCGCCACTGGGCCAGATCAGGATAGGCCTGAAAGATGCGCTCGTACTGCGAGGCCGTGGTTGCGAAGCTCGTGTCTACGCTGCCGTCCGGGTGCGTCACATTGGTCATGATCTGATGCAGAAACAGCGGGCCTTTGCTCTGGTTGCGCAGGCGGACGTGCGCGAAGACCAGCACCTGATCGAAGGTCGACTGGGAGACGGATGCTCCGGCGGCGTCGAAGGACGGAGTCACTTCGTGCATCGGGTGCGCCCAGACATCGAGAATTTCGACGTTCGCTACCGGCGGTTTTTCGCCTGCGATTACATAGATCGCAATCAGGATCGTGATCACGACTGCCGCGGCGACGCTGGCCCACACAATGTGGCTGCTGCCTTTGGTGAACGACTCGCCGCGCGCAGCGTCATCCAATTCGCTCTGGGAATCCTGATGGAGCAGACTCATGGCGCACTTATCTTATCTCGGCGCATGGGGAGCGGGCGAACAATTCGTGCCCGGGCCAATGTTCGCGATGCCGGGGACTTCACCCGAACGGGAATAGGGAAGCCGCCGTGTTCGGCGGACCAGATGATTGGGGGAGGGCCGCCGATAATTTAAGGCTAGCGAATGCGCTGGGTCGATCTGTCTGCGGAATGTAACAATCTTGTCAGTTTTGCGGGCTCGGCATTCTGAACTAATGCTTCATCTCAGCGCGCGATCGATTCCGGCTTGCGTATCAGCCGCGAACTTTGGTCCGGCGAGATAGGTCACGTCTTCAACGACGCGAGGTTTTGCCGCACCGGCGGCCTCCACTAATGCATGCGTTGCGATGGCCTGGCGGAAGCCGCGGACGACTTGCTCTGCGACCTCGCCGGTCCCGAACTTTGTGACGCCGCCATCGATAATTGTCGGAGCAAAGAAGGGATGAGCGGCGCCGGCGCGGTTGGCTTCGCGCAGCGCGATCTTGCCGACAAATTCCATGCGCGCGGGAGTGAAGGTCGTTGAGTCTCCGAGGCCGACGATGAGCAATTTTTTCGCGCCCAAAGCGCCATCGGGTGGGCTGAGCAACATCGTCTCGCCCAGCTCACCGCCAAACAGTTCCGGCTTGCGGATTTGGTCGAGCAGGCCGTGGAGTTTTTCATTGGTCTCGATGAGTGAACCGTGCAGCGTGTTCTCCGGCGAAGAGCGGAAGAGGCAGATGATCTGCAGCTCGGTCTGCGTGTCGGCGGGGCTTTGCATGAGGACTTTAACGGTTATCTGCGCTGGGGCCAACTGCGCCTTCGGCGCGTGCTGCAGAAGCGAGGCGGCGGCGAAGAAGACAGCAACATGAAACGAAGATTTCATCAGGCCTCCTTAAAGAAAAAGTTGAGAGCGAGCGGAGCCCAGTACGATGCCGATTCTTCAGATCACGGTCGAGGACGCAGGGAAGCAAGGAACTCGTCAGGGCCGCGCGTATTGATGACGTCTGCAGGCCCCAGCCACGCGCGGCGTAGCTGTCTGACTCCATAGGTCATCTTGTCGAAGTCGCGCAGGCTGTGTGCGTCGGTGTTGATCACGATTTTGCAGCCCAGTTCTTTGGCGAGGCGCAGATCGCGGTCGCACAGGTCGAGGCGCTCGGGCGCGGCGTTATGTTCCACGGCGACGCCCAGCTCTCCGGCCCGCCGCAACACGGCCCCGATGTCGATGGCGACGGACTCGCGCCGCAGGAGAAGCCGGCCGGTGGGATGGCCGAGGATGCGCGTGTAGGGGTTTTCAATGGCGCGCAGCACGCGGTCGGTCATCTCCTCGCGGCCCTGCTCCAGGCGCAAGTGCACGCTGGCGATGACGACATCCATCTGCGCGAGTACTTCGTTGTCGAGATCGAGGGCGCCATCGGCGAGGATGTCGACCTCGATGCCGGCGAAGACGCGAATGCGGCCCTCCATCTCTTTGTCCACTTCGCGAATGCGGCGGATATGTTCGAGCGCGCGCGCTTCGTCGAGGCCGTTCACCATAGCCAGGTTCTTCGAGTGGTCGGTGATTGCAATGTACTGATAGCCGTGCGCGATGCCTGCTTCGGCCATCTCGCGAATCGAGTTATGCCCGTCGGTTTCTGTGGTGTGCGCATGCACGTCGCCGCGAATGTCCGATAACTCAATCAGCTTGGGCAGGCTGCGCTGCGCAGCAGCCTCGATCTCGCCGAGATTTTCTCGCAGCTCGGGCGGCATCCAGTCCATGGCAAGCGCGGAATAAATCTCCTCTTCGGTCCCCGCGGCAACTGTGGAGCCGTCATCGAGCCGGGCCAGCGACCACTCGCTGAGCGTGTAGCCCATCTTCAGCGCGCGCTGGCGCAGCGACACATTGTGCGCCTTGGAGCCGGTGAAGTATTGCAGCGCCGCGCCATAAGACTCCGACGGCAGCAGGCGCACGTCGACTTGCAGGCTGTTGCCCAGATAGAAGCTGACCTTGTTCTCGCCTTTGGCGATCATGCTCTGGATGCCGGGATAGGCCGCCACATATTCAACGGCAGGCTCGCAATGGCCGGGCTGGCAGGCGGCGCCGGTGACGAGCAAATCGAGATCGCCGGCCGTCTCGCGTCCGCGGCGAAGGGATCCGGCAGGCGTGACGCGCTCAATTCCTTCGAAGGCGAGCAGATAGGCCGACAGGCGCGTGGCAGCCTCTTCGGCTTCGTCAATGCGAAAGCGGCCGGCGCTGCGACGATAGTCCTCGATGCCTTTCTTGAGCTTTTCAAGCTGCTTGGCGCCCATGCGCGGCAGTTTGGCCAGGCGGCCTTCGTCGATCGCGGCAGCGAGCTGATCGATGCTGGTGATCTGCGCGGCGGACCAGAAGAGCGCGATTGTCTTGGGTCCCATGCCGGGGAGCTTGAGCAGTTCGAGAATGCCTGTGCCGTACTTGGCGACGAGTTGATCGCGCTGGGGCAGGGAACTGGTGGCGGCGATGGCTTGAATGTTAGCCGCCATGCTTTTGCCGATGCCGGGGATCTCGAGGAGCCGCTCTGTCTCGGCCACAACCGCCATCAGATCGACCGTGGTCTGTTCGACGGCCTCAGCGGCGCGGCGGTAACTCAGTATGCGAAAGGTATCTGCTCCGTCGATCGCCATCAGGTCGGCGGTCTCGGTCAGCAAATGGGCGATGCTGGCGTTGTCCACGGAAAAGATCTCCGCGACCAGTATCAACGATCTGCCGCCGAATGGGGTTTGCGCGCAGTCGCCTGATGTCCGTTGATCTGGACGTCAGGCGACTCCGTGCCAAAGGGTGTAACTCAGTTGGGTAGGAGGTTAGTAAAAGTGCGAGTCAAGAACGTAAAGAAAATATAAGGACTTCGGTTAGACATAAGCTTCCTGTACCACAAAAGTGGTCAAGATGTTACGCCCGGGAGTTCACGAGGACTCGTCGAGCGCTGGGCCCGGTGAGAGCTACGCTGCGGTATGGGCGGCGTCCCTAAGTCGGACTACTGCGTCCGCCTGGGGACCTTTCTGGCCTTGGACGATGTCAAACTCCACGTCATCGCCCTCTTTCAGAGTTTTGTAGCCGTCCAATTGAATAGCCGAGTAGTGGACGAACACATCGGGGCCGTCATCGCGACCGATGAATCCGTAGCCCTTGGCGTTATTGAACCACTTGACTTTGCCTTTGTACTGAGCCACAGGCTTGTGCCTTCCTTGCGATTGATTGAGATGACGGCGAACGAAGTTTGGGGGGGACGCTCGCCGTATGTCGTTATGACGAAGAAAAGACCCGAAAGGTTGATCTAAAATTCTCTTCCTCAGTCCACAAGGTGAGACAAAGTAATCGTTCCATAGAAACTCTATGTGGAAGCTATTGATTCGACAGAGTTGCAATCGCTGAGCGAGCTGATTATTTTTTTCTCTTCTTGGCAATTTGGCGGGCGTAAAGAAGCACGCTGGTGAGCGTTTTGCCGTCGAGGATCGCGCCCTTTTCGATCATCTTGAGTACGTCAGTCAGTTTCACCAGGCGCAGCTCGATCTGTTCGTCTTCTTCCGGGTGCGCTTCGCCAGGAATCAGACCTTCGGCCAGAAATACCTTCATCGATTCGCCGAGAAACCCGGGACTCGCGTAGTACTCCACCAGGGGTCTCCATTTCTTCGCCCTGTAGCCGGTCTCTTCTTCCAGTTCGCGCTGCGCGCCGGCCAATGGCTCCTCGCCGGCCTCAAGTTTGCCGGCGGGCAGCTCCCAGAGAAACTGGTTGGCGGCGTGGCGATACTGGCGTTCGATCACGATCCAGGGATCTTTCTTGCTCTTCGATTTGTCGACCGCCAGGATGACGACGCTGCCGTTGTGGCGAATGACGTCGCGTTCGCTGTGCTTGCCGCCCGGCTCGATGAGCTTGTCATGGCGAACGCGGAACAGCGGCCCCTCGAAGACGACCTCGGAGCTGAGCAGCTCGGCGGTCTCCACCGGTTCGCGTTTCGGCGCTTTCGACTTCGTGGCTTTTGGAGATTTCGCTTTCGGTGGCTTGGCCTTCGATGTGGGCTTAGCGGGCTTTTTCGGCATTGGGGTGCGGTCTCCTCGATCGGGAATCAGCGAAAGTTCAGAATACCGTGCGCGCGCCTAAGGAAAGCCGCGAGCGCCTGGGGAAAACCCCATCACTTCTGTAGCCGGCCCGGCACATCCTTAATGCATCGATCCGGCCCACCATGGCATCCTTACTAGAACCGGTTCCCCCTAGGTTATTCCGGCCTTGTTGCATGTCTCATCTGCAGGAAGTGAACGCGTTGCATTTGGCAGACTGTCATCCAATCGCCGCGGCGCCGGGAGTGAGCCGGCTCTATGCCGATTTTTGCGCAGGCGAACCCGCGCTGGAGCGGTTTTTCAGCTTCATTCCCATGCATGCTCCGTGGCAGGATGCTCCTCCGAGGCCGGCGCATTGGGCGCAGCTAGTCGATATTCTCGCGGGACAGAATCCCTCTGCATCGGCGACGAGCGTTTTGGATGCGCTGCGCGGCGGGGCTGGCGTGACGGTGACCGGGCAGCAGGTGGGTTTGTTTGGCGGCCCGCTCTTTACTCCTCTGAAGGCCGCGACGGCTTTGGCCCGCGCGCGCCAGTCAACTGCGTCGGGCAAGCCCCACGCGGCTGTATTTTGGTTGGCGACAGAAGACCACGACTTTCCCGAGATCAATCACATCACGTTCCCTTCGCGGCGCGAGTTGAAGAAGCTTGTGTACGAGACGTCGCCGCCCATGCCAATTCCTGTGGGCGGGGTTGTTCTCGATGAGACGATTACACCGCTGATCGATCAGGCCTGGGAGCTGCTCGGTTCGTCCGAGGCGATGGATGCACTGGTAGAAGCGTACAAACCCGGCCGCACTTTCGCGCAGGCCTTTGCTCATTTCTATTCCAGGATTTTTGCGGCGCAGGGATTGCTGATCTTCGATGCCGCGTCGCGCGATGTGCATCGCATGGGCGCGCCGGTGCTGCGTGCGGGACTGGAGCAGGCCGACGAACTGCATGCCGCCCTGATCGAGCGCAGTCACGCTCTGGAAGCGGCCGGCTATCACGCGCAGGTCGTCGTGGCGCCGCAGTCGAGCTTATTGTTTCTGATCGACGAGAAGACCGGAGCGCGTATCGCTTTGAAGCGCACGCCCCCGAGCGCGCAGGAGCCGAACGGCCTGTGGCAGGCGGGCCGCGAGCGCTACGCGACATCCGATCTGGTGGGCATTTTAGAGGCCGCGCCGGAGCGCATCTCGCCCTCGGCCTTGCTGCGGCCGGTGTTTCAGGATTATCTGCTGGGAACCTCGCTGATCATCGGCGGTCCGGCGGAGATCGCTTACTTCGCGCAGTCGGCGGTCGTTTACGAGCGGATCGCAGTCCGGCCTGGCGGACGCATGACGCCGTCGGAGCCTCGTTTTTCGGCGACGCTTGTCGAGCCGGAGATTGGCGAGCTGTTACGCAAGCACGAAGTGACATTGGAGCGGCTCTTCAGCGAGACCGAAGACTCTTTGACGCAGCTATTGGCTGCACGCGCGATGCCCATTGAGGGCAAGCGCAAATTGGCTGCAGCCGGCAACGCGCTCGACAGCGAGCTGACGCCGCTGCTCGAGTGGATGCGGTCGCTCGATCAGGGCCTCGGCCGCTCCGGAGAGATCGCCGCCAGCAAGATGCGTTACCAGATGAATCGGCTGCGGCGTCTGGCCGCGAACTTCCAGGCGCAGAAGGAAGAGTCGATCAAGCGACACGCGCAAGCCATCAGCCGAGCCCTCTATCCCGGCGGCGTACTGCAGGAACGCGTGCATGGCGCGGCGTACTACTTCGCACGCTATGGCTTCGATCTTGCCGAGCGGCTCACGGCGCAGGCTGAAGAGAGCTGCGCTGGGCATACGTCGATCTGGCTGTGAGAGAAGCAGCCGTCAGTAGACAGTAAAGGCCTCCGCGCCAATTGAGTCTAGACTCTGGCAACTAGCGACTGCCGTTATAATCGCCGCGGACATCCATGAGGGTTCGCATGAGGCGATTGTTTTTTCTTCTTTTCCTTGCGGCGCTGGGCTGCATGCAATGCCGCGCGCAGATGACGACCTGCGCCACGCCCGGCCAGGACAATGCTTTCCTCGGCGTGCAGACGATTAGGCTCTGGGCTGGGCCTGCGCCGCAGGCTAAGGGAGATAAGTGCGAGGACACGCCAACGCTGACTATTCTCGAGCCGCATCACGGCACGGAGAATGGTTCGGCAGTCATCATCTTTCCTGGCGGCGCCTATCGCAACCTCGCCGGGAATCTCGAAGGCCGCCAGTACGCCGACTGGTTTACGGCGCGCGGCTTTCGCGCTTTCATCCTGCAGTATCGGCTCACCAGCAGCGGTTACGTGCTGCCCGTTCCGTTGCTCGATGCGCAGCGGGCGATTCAGTTGGTCCGTTCGCGGGCCCGCGATTACTTCATCAATCCCGATCGCATCGTGGTGATCGGTTCTTCCGCCGGCGGCCATCTGGCGGCGCTTGCGGGCACGCAGTTTGTTCCCGGTAACCCGGAGGCTGTCGATCCCACAGAACGCGTTTCGAGCCGACCCGACTATCTTGTCCTCGTTTACCCGTGGATCGGCGCGATCACTACCGACACCTCGCACCTGAGCTATTGCCAGATCTTCAACCTGATGGACAAGTGCGATGCCCTACGCGCGGCGTACTCTCCTGACCTATTCGTAACTGCAAAAACGCCGCCGACCTTCTGGTATCACACCTTCGATGATCAGACTGTTCCTATCGAGCAGGGGCTGCGTTTTTATGAGGCGCTGGTCAAAGCGGGCGTCCCGTCAGAGGCGCACATCTTTCCTCATGGCGCGCACGGCAGCGGCATGGGCAAAGGCGATCCGGCGCTCGACCAATGGCCGGCGCTGCTTGAAACCTGGCTGCGCACGCAGGGATTGCTGACCAAGGACAACTCCGTCACGCCGCCGCAGAAATAGGCGCGGAGAGCAACGTTTGTATCGTTTGGAGGAAACAAAGTGCAGGATCGAGTCGGCGTCCGCGTGCTTGACGAGTTGCCGAAGACCACTCTCGGCGAAGGTCCGCTGTGGGCCGACGGTTGTTTGCATTATGTCGACATCTATGAAGGCAAGATTCATCGCCACGACTTCGCGACCGGCGTTCACGATGTGATCGAGACCGATGGCCCTGTCGGCTTTGTCGTCCTCGATGAGAGCGGAGCCGTTATCGCGGGATTGGAAGACGGCGCTCTCTTCCGGTTGCGGTTTGGCTCGACCGACAAGCAACTCGTCGCAAGGCCATGCCGCGACAATCTTCAAAACAGAGCCAACGACGGCAAGTGCGACCGCCGCGGACGTCTCTGGGCGGGCACGATGAATCGCAATGAAAAGGCGCCGGACTCCGGCTCGTTGGGCCGCTTTGACGGCGGCGCCAAAATGAGCGAGGTTCTCTATCCCGTCCACATCTCGAATGGCATCGCCTGGAGTCCCGACAACAAGGCGATGTATTTCAGCGAAAGCACAGATAAGCTCTGGCGTTTCGATTACGATCCGGAAACCGGGGCCGCGACGAATCGCCGCGTCTTTGTCGATCTTCCTCATGACGGCAGCGTGCCCGACGGCATGACCGTCGACAACCAAGGCCTGCTCTACGTCGCTAAGTGGGGCGGTTCCCGTGTCGACGTCTATCGCGACGAGCAGGGAATGGGGCGCCTGGTTGAGACGATTCCCGTGCCGACTGCGCTGCAGGTTTCGAGTGTGTCCTACGGCGGCAGCGACTTGAGAACGCTTTTCATCACCTCGGCAGCGGTCGATCTATCCGCGGATGAGCTCGCGCGTTATCCCGATTCCGGCCGCATCTTCTCGCTGCAGAGATCCACGCCCGGCCTACCTGAGGTTCCGTTCAGGCCGGTCCGCTAACTGCTGACCTACTTTTGCGCGATGGTGAGCGCAGCCTGGGAAGGCGGGCCGGCAGGGCGGCTGCACCAAGCGGCGTAGAACAAGCTCAGCAGGAAAATAATCACACACGGGACGGCATAGCTTGGCCCATGAACACGCTTCGTGCGACGAATGCGTTTCATCGTAAACAGACCTCTCTCCGCGCCAGAGGCAGCGGGCTGGCCGGCTTGATTTGGTCGATCGATTGCGGGGTCCCTGTGCGCGCCGACCGGTAGTCCACACGCCCCCGTACCGTATGAGTGGCGCAACGGGCGCAATGTTGCCCGGCCTGCGACTCTTCGGTAATCGGAATCAGGGTTGGCGCCGCTGCTTTAGTATTCACTCATTCCCTTTGGCTCGTCAGAGCGCAAGCTTCCAGTTCCACCTTCGATTTCACACACGTTTTTGGAGGCGCCCGATCCGTGAAAGCAAATTATCGGAAAGCAGTTCAGCGGCTGGTCATGCTGTTGGCAATCCCCGGGCTTTCTTGCGCGCTTAGCCCAGGTCTGTTGGCGCAGGAGCAGCATCCGCCCGCGGCGCCACAACAACCGCCGCAGCCCAATGCCGATCAACACAAAGACGCCGACAAAGAGAATGCGCCGGTCCCACCGGAGAAACCCGTCGCGACGCACCACGATCTCACCCTCGACGGTAAAACGCTGAAGTATACGGCGACTGCGGGAACGTTGATTATTCGCGATGAGGAAGACAAGCCCTACGGCAGCATCTTCTACGTGGCCTACACGGTTGACGGCGCAGATTCGAATACGCGTCCGATTAGCTTTCTTTACAACGGCGGTCCCGGCTCGGCAACGCTGTGGCTGCACATGGGCTCGTTCTCGCCGGTGCGCATCGAAACCGACAGCCCTAAACCAACCGCAGGTCCGCCGTTCAAGCTTGTCCCCAACCAGTACTCGCTGCTCGACAAGACGGACCTTGTCTTCATCGATGCGCCGCTGACCGGCTACTCGCGCGCCGCCGGCAAGAGCACGGCGAAGGACTTCGCCGGCGTCGACCAGGATCTGCGCGCCTTCGATCGGTTCATTGCGCGCTACGTCACGGTAAACCAGCGCTGGAACTCGCCCAAGTTTCTGATCGGCGAATCGTATGGAACGACGCGCTCGGCGGCGCTGGCTGACACGCTCTTCAACGACGGCATACAACTGAACGGAGTCGTGCTGATCTCGTCGATTCTCAACTACAACGTGCGCGCGCCGGGCTACGACCACATCTACGTCTTCAACTTGCCCAGCTACGCCGCGGCTGCATGGTACTTCGACAAGATCCCGAACAAGCCTGCCGATCTTGCCGCGTGGGTGCAGCAGGCGCGCGAGTTCGCCGCAGGTCCGTATGCGCAGGCGCTGTTCGCCGGCGACACGCTATCCGCCGCGCAGGTGGATGAGATCGCCAAGCAGATCAGCCATTACACCGGGCTCAGCGTGGACTACATCAAGGAGGCGAACCTGCGTGTGTCGCCGACGCGGTTCCGCAAAGAAGTGCTGCGTGACGATCGCCGCACGCTTGGCCGTTACGACATGCGCTTTGAAGGCGAAGACGTCGATGCTGCGGGCGAGTTTCCTGGTTACGATGCGTCCGACACAGGCATCAGCGGCGCGTTCGTCGCCGCGCTGCACGACTATCTCTCGCGCGAGCTGAAGTACGACACAACGGACGAGTATCGACCCAGCGCCAACACCATCGGCCAATGGGACTGGAAACACAAGCCCACGACCGGAACGCCGGGGCCGGGCGGAGGCGAGCAGTCACAGCCATACGTGGCGGCGGATCTGGCCAGCGCTATTCGCAAGAATCCGCACCTGCATGTGTTTTCGGCTAACGGGTACTTCGACCTGGCTACGCCGTTCTTCGCCACAGAGTACGATCTCGACCATATCGGTCTTGACCCGGCGCTGCGCGGCAACCTGCAGTTCGGCTATTACCCGTCGGGGCACATGATCTATCTAAACGTCGAGGCCCTGCACAAGCTGAGGGACGATCTGGCGGCGTTCATTACGAGCTCGATCAACAAATAGCAGGAACGCGACAAAGCCGGGGACAGCTTCTTCCCCGGCTTCATCGGATTGAAAGGCTCAACTATTGTGGCGGGGCAGCGCCTTCCGGTCCGCCTTGTCCGCCGCGGCCGCGCATGTGTTCCTGCATGGCTGCGAACTTCTGCTTCTGCTGGTCGTTCAGCGCGGCCTGGATCTTGGTGTTCGAGTCCTGCCGGATCGCCATCATCTTGGCGCGGCGATCTTCGCGGGAGAGCGACTGATTCTGGAAGAGGGCTTCCATCTGCTGCTGGCGATCGACCAGCACCGGCTTGATCTGGGCCTGCTGATCGGCGCTCAGTCCGAGCTCCTTCGTCATGTGCTCGAGCTGGCGGTTGGGGTCCATGTGTCCACGGCCACCGCCTTGTTCTTGTGGGGGCGCGGCGTTGTCCTGCGCCAGGGCGGCGCTGGATACGCCGAGCGTCATCGCTGCAGCAAGCGCGAGGGTAAAGATTTTGTTGGGCATGTCGAGACTTCCTCCGTGGATGTCCTTGATGTGGGGAACCGGCCGCGAGCCGCCGGCCAGGGGCGTGGTTCCTGAATTCTCCGGCTGAATTTCTGCCGCCGGAGAGCCGGTCACCGAGGTAGACGGAGAAGGCTGGAGGGAAGATGAGTCGCCCGCGGAATATTCGCCAAAATAGTCTGGAAAATTAAGAAGCGTGCGCCGGTTTCGGGAGTGGAGAGGCAGCCCGAGGCCGGCGCACGCTGGACCCTGAACCGGGTCTAGGTGGTATGTTTAGTGTAGCCCTGCTAGCGGGGAAAGCAAGCCATTTTTCCCCAAAAAGCGGCCATTCGTGATTGCAGTCACAATACGGCTTGAAATCAGTCTTGCTGCGTTGACTAGCGTCTTTCTCGCCTGATACAAAAAGGTGTTCCACCCGCAGCAGTTTTTCAAGTTTTTTGCCACCTGCAATCCGGTGCCTGAATGCAAGAAATCTTTCAACAACTTCAGGGCTACTTCATTGGAGCCGTGCCCACCTCCCTGCTGTTCATCGTGCTGGTCTTGGCCTATCAATTGCTTATCCAGGGACCGCTGACCGCCACGCTGAAAGAGCGTCGCGCCCGCACGCAAGGGGCTGTTGAGGCGGCCAATAAGGCTATTGAGCTGGCGGAAAAACGTTCCGCCGAGTATGAGGTCAAGCTCCGCCAAGCCCGCGCCGAGGTGTTTAAGGCGCGCGAAGAGCGTATCAAGCAGTGGAATGCGGAGCGGGATGCCGCCCTGGATACCGCTCGCAAGGCGGCAGGGGCGCGCGTCAACCAGGCCAAGGCGGAACTTGATGCGGAAACGGAACAGGCCCGGCAAGTGGTGCAGGCGTCGGCGTCCGATCTGGCCGGTCAGGTGGTGCGTGCGGTTCTGCCCGCGACCGCCGGGGGTACGCGTTGAAACAGTCCATATCCGCGTCGCGTTTTTCCTTTCATTTTGTTCTTATCCTCTTTGCGGCATTGTCCCTGGGATCGACGGCTTCGGCGCGCATGGCGGCGCAACAGGCGCCTGTGGCTCAAACCTCTCCCAGCGGAGAAGCCTCCGTCGAAAAGACCATCGGCCGGCACGGCGCCAACGAGACGGCCGCTGAAGACAACAGCATCTATCGGCACACCCCGCTGGTGCAGTCGCTGGCCAAGGTGTTCCATCTAGACGTAGAGACCACGGCGCGTCTTTTCGAGTACTTCAACTTCGGGATCATCGTGCTGGCCATCGTGATTCCCTTGGTCAAAATCATGCCCAAGGCGCTCCGCAAGCGTTCCGAGACCTTGAAGCAGGATCTGGAAGCCGCCCGCAAGACCACGGCGGACGCCAATGCACGCCTCAGCGCCGTGGAGGCGAAGCTTTCGAAGTTTGATTCCGAGATCGCCGCGATCCGCGCCCAGGTGGAAGCAGAGAGCAAGCACGACGAGCAGCGCATCAAGGCAAGCATTCAGGAAGAGAGCGGACGCATCGTTGCAGCCGCCGAGCAGGAGATCTCCGTAGCCGCGGCTCAGGCCAAGCGCGGACTGCGCAGCTTCGCCGCCGAGCTGGCGATTGAGCAGGCCGCCAAGCAGCTTGTGCTGACGCCGGAGACCGACCGCGCGTTGATTGCCGAATTCGTAGGCGACGCGACGAAGGGAAGGGAGAACTAGATGGCTGCCTTCGTCTCTCGCTACGCGCGCGCATTCCTCGACGTCGTCACTGCGGCGCATCTCGACACGACCGCGATCGACAAACAGCTCGCTGATTTTGAAGCCACCTGGAATGGCAGCCACGAGCTGCGTGCCTTTTTTGAGAACCCGGCGGTTCCGGCCAGGCAGAAAGTGGCCATTCTGGACAAGCTGAACGTCAAGCTCGGGTTGCAAAAGGAGCTGCGCAATCTGATTGCCGTGCTGATCGACCACGACCGCATCAAGAGCGTTCTTGAAGTGATCGCCGCCTATCGCGCGGAGCTGCAGGAGCGCATGGGCATTCGGCAGGCGGAGATTGTTACGGCGCGCGAGCTGAGCGGCGACGAGCGCAGCCAGTTGCTTGCCGGCGTGGGCAAGCTGGCCGGCGCGAAGATCGAAGCGGAATTCAAGCAGGACAAGTCGATCCTCGGCGGCGCGGTGGTGCGCATCGGCTCGACGGTGTATGACGGCTCGGTGCGCGGAAGGCTCGAGCGGTTGAAGGAAGCGTTGGTGGCGGGATAAAGCGAGTTCGCAGTTCATAGTTCGTAGTTCACAGTTTCGCCGCAGGGCGAAATTGCAAGCTACGAATCAAAGGCTGTGAACTACGAACTAAGAACTGCAAGGAACTTGCAAAATGGCTCAGATCAAGGCAGACGAGATTACACAACTTCTTCGCGAGCAGATCGCGAACTACGACTCGAAGGTGCAGGTCGACGAAGTCGGAACCATCACCTCGCTCGGCGACGGTATTGCGCGCCTGCACGGCCTCGACAAGGTCATGTCCGGCGAGCTGCTTAGTTTTCCGCATGGCGTCGCCGGACTCGCATTGAGCCTCGAAGAGGACCAGGTGGGCGCGGTGGTGTTGGGCGACTACACTGAGCTCCGCGAAGGCGATGAGGTGAAGCGGACAGGAAAGATTCTGTCTGTGCCGGTGGGCGACGCCATGATCGGCCGAGTGGTCGATGCGCTAGGCAACCCCATCGACGACAAGGGTCCTATCGCGACCAAAGATTCGCTGCCCGTGGAGCGCCTCGCTCCCGGCATCATCGATCGCCAGCCAGTGCGAGAGCCGATGGCTACCGGCCTCAAGGCCATCGACGCCATGATTCCGATCGGGCGCGGACAGCGCGAGCTGATTATCGGCGACCGCCAGACGGGCAAGACCGCTGTCGCGCTCGACACCATCATCAACAACGCGAAGAACGATCTAATCTGCATCTACTGCGCCATCGGGCAGAAGCGCTCGTCGATTGCAGGCGTGGTGCAGACGCTGGCGGAAGCGGGCGCCATGGGGCACACAATAGTCGTCGCCGCATCGGCCTCCGAGCCGGCCCCGATGTTGTATCTCGCGCCTTACGCTGCGACCGCCATCGGCGAATACTTCCGCGACTCCGGCCGCCATGCATTGGTGATCTACGACGATCTCTCCAAGCACGCCATGGCCTATCGTGAGATTTCGCTGTTGCTGCGCCGTCCGCCGGGCCGCGAAGCCTATCCGGGCGACGTGTTCTATCTCCACTCGCGCCTGCTGGAGCGTTCCTCCAAAATGAGCGACAAGCGCGGCGGTGGTTCGTTGACGGCTCTCCCAGTGATCGAGACACAGGCCGGCGACGTCTCGGCGTACATTCCGACCAACGTTATCTCGATCACGGACGGGCAGATTTTTTTGGAAACCGATCTGTTCAACTCCGGCCAGCGTCCTGCGGTAAACGTGGGTCTGTCGGTGTCGCGCGTGGGATTCTCGGCAGCCATCAAGGCCGTCAAGCAGGTTGGCTCGACGCTGAAGCTCGACTTGGCGCAGTATCGCGAGCTGGCAGCCTTCGCGCAGTTCGGTTCGGATCTCGATCCGCTGACGCAGAAGCAGCTCAACCGCGGGCAGCGCCTCAGCGAGTTGCTCAAGCAGCCGCAGTTTCAGCCGTTGACCTGGCAGCAGCAGGCGATCATTCTCTTTGCCGGCACGCAGGGGTATCTCGACGATCTGAAGATCGCGCAGATTCGCGCTTTCGAAGATGGGTTGTACAAATATCTGGCGTCGGCGCAGACAGCGCTGCTCGATGAGCTGACGAAGAAGAAGCAATTCGACGACGAAGTGCGCAACAAGCTTCACGCGGCCCTGAAGGAATATAAGGCCGGCTTCGTGAGCGAGAAGGCTGAGGCCGTTACTGCGTAACGACCGAGTTGTCAGCGATCAGTTCTCAGTGGTCAGAGCGACCAATGCGACGAAAGAAAAACTGATAACTGACGACTGATAACTGACCACTGGAAAGAAAATGGCAAACGTACTCGATCTCCGGCGGCGCATTCGCAGCGTAAAAAACACGCGCCAGATCACCAAGGCCATGAAGATGGTGGCCGCGGCCAAGCTGCGCCGCGCGCAGGAACGCGCCCTGGCGGCGCGGCCTTACGCGCAGATGATCACCAGCGTGCTCGAATCGCTGACACGTCGGGTGGAAATCTTCGATCCGGAGACCGGGAACATACGGCATCCGCTGTTCGTCACGCGGCCTGAGAAGCGCGTGCTGCTGGTCATCGTCAGCGGCGACAAGGGCTTCGCAGGCGCATTCAACGCCAACATCCTCAAGATCGCGTATCAATTCATCGGCGGCAATCACGACAAAGAGATCGACGTCGAGGCCGTGGGCCGCAAGGGGCGCGACCAGATGCGCCGTCGCTATCCGGTCGCCGCCTACAGCGAAACAACCGACGCCGAAGGCCATAAGCAGAAGACTCGCGAGCGCAAGGGCGGCGTCGAGATTACCGGCGACCATCCCGGCATGCTCGAAAAGCTCGAAACCGGCCGCGTCTTTGAGCTGGCCAACGACATCATCTCGCGCTATGTGCATGAAGAGATCGATTCGGCTTACATCGTCTACAACGAGTTCAAGTCGGTCATCACGCAGCGCCTTGTCGTCGAGCAACTGCTGCCTCTGATCAAGATCGGCAGCCCGCGCGTCGCCGGCGCTGTGGAGCCGACGATTGAAGAGCGCGAGCGCGCCGCCGAAGCAGCGAGAAGCGCGGGCATCGAGCTCGAAGCAGCCGACGCGCATGAGGCCGAAGAGGAGGCCAAGAACTTCGGCACCTCGGAAGTCGACTACATCTATGAGCAGCCTGCCGAAGAACTCTTCGCCGGATTGATTCCGCAGTATGTGTTCGCGATGCTCTACCACGCGATGGCTGAGTCGGTGGCTGCTGAGCAGGCCGCGCGTATGACGGCTATGGATTCGGCGACCAATAACGCATCGGACATGATCGACGCCTACACGCTGCAGATGAACCGTGTGCGTCAGGCCGCCATCACCAAAGAAATCATTGAAATCGTCAGCGGCGCCGCCGCTGTCTAGTACGAAAAGGCAGATATGGCAGAAAACATCGGCAAGGTAATTCAGATTTCTGGCCCCGCAGTGGACGTGCAGTTTGAAGAAGCGACGATGCCGTCGATTTATCAGGCGCTGCGCGTCACGAGCGAGGGCTTCACTGTGCCCTCGCCCATCAACGTCATCCTCGAGGTGCAGCAGCACCTGGGCGAAGGCCGCGTGCGCACCGTCGCCATGGAAGCCACCGACGGCATGGTGCGCGGCATGAAGGCTATCGACCTCGGCGGCCCGATTCGCGTGCCAGTGGGCAAAGAGACGCTGGGCCGCGTGATCAACGTGATCGGCGAGCCGGTGGATGAGCTGGGCCCGATCGGCGAGCACGAACGCAAGCCGATTCATCGCCCCGCGCCGCTGTTCGACGAGCAGTCGACCAGCGAAGAGATGTTCGAGACCGGCATCAAGGTCATCGATCTCATTCAGCCGTTTTTGAAGGGCGGCAAGATCGGCCTGTTCGGCGGCGCCGGTGTGGGCAAGACGGTTGTGATTCAGGAACTCATCACCAACGTGGCCACGAAACATGGCGGCTACTCGGTATTTGCCGGCGTGGGTGAGCGTACCCGCGAGGGCAACGACCTGTGGCTCGAGATGACGGAGTCTGGCGTCATCAAGCCCGGCGACTTCGCCAATTCGAAATGCGCGCTGGTCTATGGCCAGATGACCGAGCCGCCCGGAGCGCGTCTGCGCGTCGCGCTGACCGGCCTCACGGTCGCCGAGTACTTCCGCGATGAGGAAGGCGCGGATACGCTGCTCTTCATCGACAACATCTTCCGCTTCACGCAGGCCGGTTCTGAAGTGTCCACGCTGCTGGGCCGTATGCCTTCGGCCGTGGGTTATCAGCCGAACCTCGCCACAGAAATGGGCGAGCTGCAGGAGCGCATCACGTCGACCAGCAAAGGCTCTGTCACCTCAGTGCAGGCCGTCTACGTGCCCGCCGACGATTTGACCGATCCGGCGCCGGCAACAACTTTCGCCCACCTTGATGCGACCACCGTGTTGAGCCGCCCACTGTCAGAGCTCGGCATCTACCCGGCCGTCGATCCGCTCGCCTCGACCTCGCGCATACTCACCGCGCGCGTGGTGGGCGCCGAGCACTACGATGTCGCGCAGGGCGTAAAACGCATTCTGCAGCGCTACAAGGATTTGCAGGACATCATCGCCATTCTCGGTATCGACGAATTGTCGGAAGAAGACAAGCAGACTGTGGCCCGCGCGCGCAAGGTGCAGAAGTTCCTGTCGCAGCCCTTCCACGTTGCCGAGCAGTTCACCGGCATCCCCGGCAAATACGTCAAGATCGCCGACACAGTGCGCAGCTTCAAGGGCATCATCGAAGGCAAGTACGACGATCTGCCGGAGCAGGCGTTCTACATGCAGGGCGCAATCGAAGACGTGCAGAAAAAGGCCGAAGAGCTGAAGGCGGGACAGTAATCAGTGGTCAGTTATCAGATAAGTACAAACGACACGGCAACTGGGCCTTCACTGATAACTGACCACTGGCAACTGGCGAGGCGACTGAAAGGAGCCGCCCATGGCGGACGCAACAACCAATCAACTGCGAGTGAGGCTGGTGACGCCGGAGCGCGTGCTGTTCGAGACGCTGGCCGACTCGGTCGATCTGCCCGGCAAGACTGGCTATCTGGAGCCACTGTACGGCCATGCGCCGCTGGTGTCGCTGCTGGGCGCGGGCGATGTGATCGTGCATGGCGGCGACAAGGACGGCCAGCGCTACAACGTGAACTGGGGCTTTGTCGAAGTTCTTCCCGATCGCGTGACCATCCTCGCCAATGACGCGCTCAAGCCCGAAGAGATCGACGTGGCGCGCGCCGAAAAGCAGTTGCAGCACGGCGAGCAGGAATGGAAAGATGCTGGCGACAGCGAGGAAGCCTACACCGAGGCGCTGCGCGTGATCGCAGAAGCCGAAGCCAAGATTGCGTCGGCCACGCAGCAGAAGCACTGACCTCCAGTTATTCCACCAGAAAGTTGCAAAGGCCCTGTTCCTCCGAGCGGGGCCTTTGTGCGTAAGCGCGTGATTAGTGGTCGTCGTTATCGGAGTCCGTCCCCGTGTTGGTCTTATCGGTCTGCTGGGCCGCCTGCTGACCTGCATTGCTAATGTTGACCGTATCCTGCGCGTTCGTGCGGTTGGAGGGTGGCGGAGTGTTGGGCGGCTTGGCTTCCGGGTGTGCGTTGGTTGTGGACGCCGCCGATGGGCCGGAGACTGCAGAAGTCGACATCTTGAGGAGGTCCTCCTTCAACCCTGGCTCTCCCTATCGGCAGCTCGGTAAATAGCGCGACCGCTGCCTTACAGCGCTTCAAATGAGTCCCGGTTCAAGACGATTCCGCGGAATGTTTGTTTCCGATGTGGTCAAGGCTTGATCAGTTGCGCGCTGGCGCATGGGAGCCCTCGTCCTGCACAATGGTTCTTCTTCTTCAGGAGTGGGCAAGCATGGGACGAGCGAAAGCGGCTGTCGTCTTTGCGATTTTCATCGTTGCGGGAATGATTTCGGCGGCGCAGAGCCTGCCGCCCACGCACATCGACGATTTCACGGGGCATCCGCGCGCAATCATCATCAGCGACATCGGCAATGAGCCCGACGATCAGATGTCCTTTGTGCGGCTGCTGCTTTACTCGAACGAGATCGATCTTGAGGCGATGATCGCCACGACGTCGACATGGCAGAAGACGGCGACGCATCCGGAGACGATGCGGCAGATCATTGAGGCCTACGGACAGGTGCGGCCGAACCTTCTCCTCCACGCCAAAGGCTGGCCTGAAGCATCCGATCTTGCCGCGCGCGTCTTTACGGGCCAATCGGATTATGGCCTGGCTGCGACGGGACCAGGCAAAACCTCCGATGGCGCCCGCGCGCTTCTGCAGGCTGCGGAGCGCGACGATCCAAGGCCGCTGTGGATCTGCATCTGGGGCGGCGCCAATACGCTGGCGCAGGCGTTGATCGAAGCCCGCGCGACCCGGACGCCGGAGCAACTCGCAAAGATTATTGCTAAATTGCGCGTCTACTCTATCTCCGATCAGGACGATGCGGGCCCCTGGATTCGCCGTGAGTTTCCCGACCTGTTCTATGTCGTGTCGCCGTCCACGCCGACCAGCGGCGAGTACTACTCCGCCACGTGGACCGGCATCAGCGGCGATCGCTACTACCGCAATGGCGCAGGCGCCGACTTCACGACGGTCACGAACGAATGGCTCGACGCCAATATCCGCAGCAAAGGGCCGCTCGGTAAGGCGTATCCAAAGTTCATGTTCATCATGGAAGGCGATACGCCGTCGTTTCTTGGCCTGATCGAGAACGGCCTGAATGCATATCGCCGGCCCGACTGGGGCGGGTGGGGCGGCCGCTACATTTACCGCCAACCTTACGGCGAAACGCACGCCCTCTGGACGCAGGGCGGCGATGAGTTCATGCGCGTCAACTCGCAGGATACGGTGATTGGCGCAGAGGGCAAGGAGCATGTGTCGGATCAGGCGTCGATCTGGCGCTGGCGCGAGGCTTTTCAGAACGACTTTGCAGCGCGCATGACGTGGACGGTCGCCGATTTTGCGCACGCCAATCACAATCCCATTGCTGTTGTGAACGGCAAGGGCGGAACGGCGCCGATCGATATCGACGCAACGGCGGGGCAATCGATCACGCTCGATGCCAGCCAAAGCTCGGACCCGGATGGCCAGCAACTGAGCTATCGCTGGTTCCACTATGCGGAGGCCGGCGTCGCCGACGGCAATCTCGCCGCGGTGACGCTGACCGGCGCCGACACGCGGCGCGTCACGATCCACGCCGATTCGCCGTGCCGCGCGCCATGGCTGCCCCTGGTCCCGTGCAGAGGCTCCGGCGTCGCGCATATCATCCTCGCTGTAACAGACAATGGCTCGCCGCGCCTGACGTCGTACAGGCGGGTTATTCTGCATGTGAATCCGGGAGATGTTTCGAAGTAGGGTTTGCGGCAGTGCAACAGGCGCGCGTAGCGCCGTACAATGCAGAGTGTCATGGCGAAGGCAAAGGATAAGACGTTTGAAGTGGCGTGCCCCGATTGCGGGGCGATGCTGACGATCGATGCGGCGACAGGGCACTTGGTAAGTCACACGCCCGCACCGCGCAAGCGCACGTTTGAAGATCTTGAAACAGCGGCCAAGGCGATGCGCGAACGCGACGAGCGCGCCGAGTCGATTTTCCGTCAATCAGTCGATGCGGAACGCAACAAGGAAGATCTGCTCGAAAAGAAGTTCGCCGAGGCTCTGCGCAAAGCCAAAGACGCGCCCGAAGGAAAGCCTCTGCGCGATTTCGATCTCGACTAGCGCCATTCTCGAAGAAATAGGCTCGAAAAAATTGGTTCAAAAAGAATTTAGTTCGAAAAGAACTCGTCTGAAAAAGTTCCCGAAAAGAATTTCGGACGGTTTTTCCTCAAAAGAGAATCACCTGCATCCAATCCATCGTGCCGCATAATAAGTGAAATCGCGTCAACGAAGGAGTTCCGAATGGGCATTGTTTCAATCCCCAAGCGCAAGGTCCATCAGATGAAAACGGCCATCGAGTCACAGATCGAATCGCCCGATGTGGTGAAGTTCGCGGCTGGCGGCGCGCTTGTGGCGGGCGGCATCCTTCTTCTGACGGGCCAGCGCCGCGCGGGAATCGCGATGTCGGTTGCCGGCGCCGCACTCACGCTGCTTGGCGAGCAGGACGTTGTGCGCAAGTGGTGGGAGCAGCTTCCCGACTACGTCGAACATCTGGAACATGTGGTCAGCCGCATGAAGAACTCAGTCGAAGAGATCACCGTAACGCGCGATAACCTGCGCCAGGTGCTGACCGGCACGGGGCGCTAGCCAAGCTTTTCTCCCGCGATCAGGCGCAGCACAATGCTGCGCTTTGTCACGGCTGGATTTTTCTAGATCCCCAGTTGCCGACGGCCCGCTTCGCTGATGCGATGGGGCGTCCACTTTGGCTCCCAGACAAGATTCACATCGACTTTGCTGATGGCCTGCATGCCGGCCAGCCTGTTATTGACCTGTTCAAAGATCAGGCCGCTGGCGGGGCATTGCGGCGTGGTCAGGGTCATCGTGACCTTCACCCATTGGCGTGGCCACGCCGGCGTCGAATCCGGATCGGGGCCTGTTTCGACTTTGTAGATGAGGCCTAGATCGACGAGGTTCAGTTTGACTTCGGGATCGTAGCAATCGCGGAGGGCGGTTAGAACTTCGGCTTCGGTCAACATGCAGGCCGGCCTAGTTCTTCCGCTCGACCAGATAGCGCGCTACCGACTTGAGCCCGTCAGCGCGCCCGCCATACGGCGCCAGCGCTGCAAACGCCTCATCGATCAGCGTCGAGGCGTCGCGCAGACTCTGCTCGATGCCGAAGACCGCGGGCCACGTGGCTTTCTCGGTGGCCTGATCCTTTCCGGCCGTCTTGCCTAAGTGCGCGGAGTCTACCGTCATGTCCAGCAC